>DASRRM010000329.1:0-27230 GCA_035695715.1 Tepidisphaeraceae bacterium | reverse complement strand
CGAGTAAGACGACGAAAATCTTGGTCAGTGCGCTCACGGTGGGGCTCCTTGGACTATCGGTGTCCGTCTGTGATGTCGTTCCCGGTGGGCTGTAGAAGTCTCCGCCTCGAATCCGTCCGCATCGTCCGGATTTCAGCGTCTTTATCCTAACTCACATAGCGGTGGTGTCAAGCATTTCCGGGGAAAGTGGCCGTCGCGCGCGCGGATTTTTCCCCGCCGGGCTGAGGGTGGTAAGGGATAAGCGGCAAGTACAGAGCGCAGCTCGCCAACCCGGGCGTGAAGATGGATAATCCATGGCGGTTGGGCATGTCGCAAGCGCCTGCCACATTCGGCTGCCTGGTCGAAGAAAAGGCGGCCCGCGAAGGTGCGATGCGCGCCCGCGGCCGCAAGGGTGTGACCGTCTTTTTTGGCACCGTCGTGACACGGCCGTCTCGGCCGTGCCTTATGCTTTCGTCGTAAATAGCACCAAGCACGGGCGGGACGCCCGTGTCACGAATGAGAGTACCAAAAAAGACGCCCACACCCGACCGCAGCCAAAAACGCACGCGCCAAGAGCGCCAAAGCAGTTTGCTTTTTCTTGGCGGCTTAGCGGTCATGTCGCGGAAAATTCTTGTGGGGGAAACACGATTCGGCAGGATATTCTTTCGCGTGTTTAATAGCTCCTCGATATTCTTCACCAAGGAGTCAGGTCAAATGCCCCAGATTATCCTGCGATACGACGATAACAAAGACCTTCAGTTTTTACATCTAATGCAGTGGTTCGTCGGCAATAAACTCATGACGCTTGAAGAGTCTCTTTTGTTGTATAAGCGATTCACGTCAAGAGAAGACCTTACAATCGATATTCCAAGTGAACTGGCTTCCGATTTTAGGGTTGTACTCGATGGTCTAAAGACAGCGCGGCCAACGTTGTGAGCTCTATTGATTTCGCGCGCAATGGCAGCCCGGTTAAAACGGAAGCTCCCCCGGCGGCTTGAGCTGCAGAATCGCCGTGGCGGCGGCTATGCGGACGCTCGCGTCTTTGTCATCCAGAAGCATCTTCAGGACCTGCTGGGTATCCGGTCGGCCGATCGCGCCAAATGCCAGCGCCGCCAGCATGCGAAGCTGCGGGTCCGGGCTGTAGGCGCCATGCACGGCAATCACCACACCCTCGTCAGAGCCGAGCATTCCCATCGCGCGGGCGGCAACCAGCGGAACGGTCAGCGCCCATTTGGAACCGTACTTGTCGTAGATCTTTTCAAGGTCCTTATCGAGATCGGGGTTGTTGGCGGCAATGCCGCGAAGACCGGGCCGGATATGCTGGCGAACCCTGGTATTCCGCGGCTGAGCCAGCGCCAGGTAGCCGATCATCTCATCGTCGGGATGGCTGCTGAGGGTAAGGCCGATGAGCTCTTTTAAGCCCGCCTCGTCATCGAGTTGCAGCCGCCACAGTGCCTCGGCGGCCTGCTCGCGCACGGGCGCTTCGGGATCATCGAGCAGCACGCGGAGGATCTTCGCCGCACTCTTTTCCCCGAGCAATCCCAGCACGAAAGCCGTGTTTCCGCGCACCAGGGCACTGGGGTCGGCGGCCATTTTTTCCAGGTCGTGGCTGAGTTCCTTGTAGCCGAGCTTGTGCAGCGCGAAGCGAACCGCCACCCGCACGTTTTCGCTGGGATCCTCGGCAATCGCCAGCAGCGGCCATTGGGCCTCGTGTATCTGCAACTGCCCGGCGGCCAGGGCGGCGGCGAAGCGAACGCGCGCTTCCTTATCGTTCAACGCCTGGAGGATTTCCTCCTTGTGCGATGTGCCGTTGCTGTCCTGGATTCCCTCCAGGGCATGGACGCGCAGAATCGGATCGGAGGAGCGGGTCATCTCGCTGAGGACGCGGTCGGCGGCGGCGTGAAGAGCCGGATCGAGCGGCGGATAGGGCTTTTGCGGCCCACGGGCCACCGGCCGCGAATCGCCGGGGTCGACCGGTTTGTCGGCGCATCCCGGCGTCCAGAACAGCAGCGATGTCGTCAACAATATAATGAGATAGCGCATGAATGGAAAATCCAATAGAGACGATTCGATGGGTAATAACTGATCCCGCGCGATTAAACGTTTCCAGACGCCGCCTTACGCCCACCCTTCGCAACCGGCTTCTTCCCGCCGGTACTTTCACCCTTCGCCGGCAACGGCGATTGGGCCATCACCCATACCGCATACGCCAGCGCGATATTCACCGGCAGGCACAGCGCGATGATCGGCCAGTTTCCCTGATAAAACCATGGCGTCACCTTAAGCGCCATTCCCAGGATTGAAATACCCGCCATCGCGAACACCAGCCTCTGCGCCAACGCCGATCCGCGCCGTTTTCCCAAAGCCAGCATCGGCACCAAGACGATCAGCGGCAGTGCCAGGATGCTGACGTGCATGACATTTTCGTTGTATCGCGTGACGATGTGATCGGTCGCCAGCCACATCCACAAGATAATCGCGCCGCCAACGCCCATTAGAAGCGTCCATGGCAGAGCGACCAAAATAAATCCCCAGCGCGCCGCCCAGTGCCGCCTGGCAAAATGGCCCAGGCCCGCAAGCGCCGCGCCGACTAATACGCCGAGCATCAGCAGCCAGGGCGTCATGACCGGCGGGCGCGACGGTTCGGGAGGGCGGGTGCTGACATAAAGCGTCTGATCACTCTTCACCAGCGGCACATCGTACCCATACATGTGAACCGTCACATCTTTCAGCCGATCGTGCAGCTTTTCGGGGAGGAACATTTCCTGCCAGCGATCGATCGGGTGATCGACGGGATGACCGAGGGCGGCCTGAACGAAGACATACATCCAGGGCACCGAAGCCGTCAGACGGGCCGTGTGCGAGCGGAACGAGGCGCCGCTCGGCACGTCCTTGGTCACGGCGGCAAGGCGGTGGTCAATCAGATCGTCCACGGCATCGCGGACGCGCGAGGAGCAGTTATAGTTGTAATAGTCGTAGCGATAAAATCGCTTCGATTTGTCGTTGTAGATGCCGACGAGCTTGTCGTAAAGTTCGATCTTCTGCTGGGCGGTGAGGTTCAACTCCTCCTGATAGACCGAGCGGTTTTGCCGCTTGATATAATCGTCAATGGTCGGCTGGCCGTAGCTGATTCCCATGGAATAAATCAGCCGGCCCTGAAGGAAATCCCACGCGAAGGCGGCAACGCCGTTGTCAAAACTGAACACGCCCCAGTTAAACGCCAGGTCGCGGTCGGGGTCGGTCCGGGCATCGTCGACGATGCGGATGGCGTTGTGGCCGAACTTTTCCCATGGATCGACGCCGGGCCCGAAGGTCAGCACATAGACGTGAAGCTGCGCTCCCGGCTCGCCGTGAGTCTGGGTCGGCTTTTGCGCCTGTGCGGCAAGGCCGCTGAGCAGGATGGCCAGCGTAAATATCGCGAGCTTCAATGCAGGTGATTCCATGAAAACGAACATGGTCGGACCCCGGCGGGCGGGCGTCAAGTTCCGGGGGGCTTGGATTTAGCAACGGCCGGCCGATATGATTCGCTTGAAATGCGGCGTGGGTTCGCGCGGATATGACACGGCCTCCGTGGTTAATTCTTCACGCGCCAGGAGTGGACAAATGCTCTCACTCAGCAAAAAGACCGATTATGCCCTGATCGCCCTGGCGTACCTCGCCGAGCGGCCCGGCAGAGTTGCGCCGGCGCGCGAGATTGCCCTTGCGCGCAATCTGCCCGCGCCGCTTCTGATGAACATCCTCAAGGATCTGCACCATCACGGCCTGCTTCGCAGCACGCGCGGCGTCAAGGGGGGATACGAGCTGGCCGTCGATCCGGCCGCCTATTCACTGCACGATCTGATCGTGGCGTTGGAAGGCCCGGTTCGGCTGGTCGAGTGCGTCGATTCGGAGCAGAGTTGCCATCACGACGATGAAACCGAAGCCGACGCCTGCCGGGTGAACGGCAGATGTGCCGTGCAAGCGCCGCTGCAGGCCTTGCATCATCGGCTGGTGCGATTTTTGCGCGAAGTGAAGCTGAGCGATGTCGTGGTTTCGGGAGGTATTGCGGCAATCGATGCCGACACCCGGCGCGAGCCATTGGATTAGGCATGGTCACTTCAGTGACCATGTCCGCTGATCGAAGTAAGCAGGTGATCCTTAAAAAGCAGCAGAATACATGGTCACTGAAGTGACCACGCCCTGATGCCTGTCGAATAACATCAATGCTGCAAGCTCCCGTTTATCTCGATTACAACGCCACCACCCCCGTCGACTCGCGGGTGTTTGAGGCGATGCGTCCTTACTTCACGCAGATTTTCGGCAACGCCGCCAGCCGGTCGCATGCTTTTGGCCGCGAGGCTGAACAGGCGGTCATCGTGGCGCGAAACCAGGTGGCGGCGTTGTTAAACGTCGAGCAGGACGATCGCTTGGGCGCGCGGGAAATTATCTGGACCAGCGGCGCGACCGAGGCCAACAACCTGGCGATCAAGGGCGTTGCCGACGCCTGCCGCGATAACGGCCGTCACATCATCACGCAGACGACCGAGCACAAAGCCGTCCTCGATCCCTGCAAGCGGCTTGGCGAGGCGGGATACGATGTGACGGTATTGCCGGTCGATACCGGCGGGCGGGTTTCGGCCCAGCAAGTCGCCGACGCCATCCGCCCCGACACGATTTTGGTTTCCATCATGTACGCCAACAACGAGAATGGCGTGATTCAGCCCATTCGCGAAATTGGCGCGGTTTGCAAATTGCGCGGCGTGATCTTTCACAGCGACGCCACCCAAGGCGTCGGAAAAATTCCCGTCGATGTGCAGGCCGATGGAATCGACTTAATTAGTTTATCCGCACACAAGCTCTATGGACCCAAAGGCGTCGGCTGCCTTTACATCCGCCGAAAGGAACCGCGCGTCCGACTGACGCCCATCTTCGATGGCGGCGCCCACGAACGCGGCTTCCGCTCAGGCACGCTGAATGTCCCCGGCATCGTCGCCACCGGCGTTGCCTGCGAGCTGGCCAATAACGAAATGGTCAACGAGCGCATGCGATTAACTGCCTTGCGCGATCGGCTGCAATCGTCGTTGAAGCAGCGGCTGGCGGATGTGCTGGTCAATGGTGATGAAAAGCATCGCCTGCCGCACGTGGCTAATCTTTCCTTCCCCGGTTTGGACGGCAATGCGCTTCTGAACGCGCTGCCGGATGTTGCCGTCAGCTCCGGCTCGGCCTGCACCAGCGCCAGCATGTCGGCCAGCCATGTGCTGATGGCGATGGGCCTGGGCCAGGAGCGCGCCCACACGGCCATTCGCTTCAGCCTGGGCCGATTCACCACGTTCGAGGAAATCGATTACGTGGTGAGCCGGTTTGCGGAGGTTGTGCCAAAATTGCGTCAGGAAAGCGCGACGGGGTGTGAGGTGAACGTGTCGAAAAGGGTGGGTTGATCCGGTATTATTTACGATTGATAAGAGGCAAACTTTGTCCGCCATTATTCCGCGCTGCGAGCGCTGCAATCTCGACCGTGTCTTTGTGCGCGTGGCGCCATTTGGCAACGCGCAGACCTATGGCGTCGAATGGCGCTGCCCGCATTGCGACGATCACCTGCTGGACCTGTGCCCGGTTGGGCCGCTGGTTCCAACTTCCCAGACCTGCCTGAATTGCGGGACGCAATTTTCCGATACCGGCGATTTTGCCGTATGTCCCAGTTGCGCGCTGACGCGGCTGGGGGCGCGCGATTCATTCGGGCTGGATGCGCCGCCGGCCGATCCGGTGGCCGAGGCGGAAAAGCTGTTCGATCTGGGCCTCATTCGCCGCGGGCTGGCCACCGCCAATTTCGCGCTCATCGCCGATCCGGCGCTCGAGCAGGCGTGGCGAATCAAATACTCGTTTCTATCGGGCTTGGGTTTATCTGAGCCGGCATTGACCGTAATCGAAGCCGCCATCGCGCGCGTGGATGATCCGGAGTTGATGATTTCCCTCGGCTACACGCTCCAATCGCTGGATCGCCATGCGCAGGCCATTGACGCGTATCAGGCGTATGTGACCCGCTTGCCGAAGGGCGAATCGGCCGGCATCGCGTTGTGCAACATGGCTAATTCCTATCGCGCTATGAAGGATGATGCGACCGCCGAGGCGTTTTATCGCCGGGCGATCGAAAAAGACCCCGGATTTCCTTCACACTACGCAAACTATGGCCGGCTTTTATACGAGCAGAAGCGCTATGACGAAGCGCACCCGGTCATCGACAAAGGTTGGGCGTGCAGCAGGGAACCGGCGATGGTGCAGCGGCTTTTGCTCGACAAGGCGCTGCTGTTTGCCGAGCAAATGCGCGGCGCGGAATCGCTGCAATGCGTTGATGCGGCGATCGAGCAGGGGGCGGACGGCGTGCGTGCCTATTATCTTCGCGGCCGGGCGCTGGCGCTGCTCGGACGATTGAATGAGGCGCGCGATGCCATGCAGCGCGTTCGCAAGATCGATCCGAAAAATGCCGACGGCGTGCGCGGCGTGAAAATGATCGACGAGGCCATGCGAAAATGAACGCCGCGGATTGCACCGAATCGCAGGTTGACATCCCGGTCGCAGCGCTGCGCCTCCATTGCCGAATTATCCGGCCCACATCGACGCCCGTTGCGCGCCTGCTCATCGTTCACGGCTACGGCGAACACGCCGGGCGATATCTTCGCTTCATGCGCTTCATGGCCGGGCACGGCATTGTGTGCGAGGCGATCGACCTTCGCGGCCATGGCCGATCCAGCGGCCGCCGCGGTTTCGTGCGGCAATGGGATGAATACCTCGACGATGCGAAGGCATTTCTGCAATGGAGCCGCGATCAGGCGCAGCCGGGCGAAAACTTGCCGGTGTTTCTGCTGGGCCACAGCCATGGCGGGCTGATTTCAGCGGCGGCGGGGGAGCGCGGGATCTTGCGCGAAGCGAAAATCGCCGGCTGTATCCTGGCCTCGCCGTACCTGGCTACCTGTGTCCCGCCGCCGGCCGCCAAACGCATCTTCGCCCATGCCGCCGACAAAGTCGTTCCCTGGCTTTGCGTCAAATCAAACCTGCGGCCGGAATGGCTCACCAGCGACCCGGCCATGCTGGAAGAAGACAAGGCGGATGTGCTGATGAATCATTCCGCCACGCCGCGCTGGTTTCTCACGATGCGACTGGCGCAGGCGCGCGTTGTCGAAGAAGCGCCGCGGTTCACGCTTCCCTTTTTATGTCTGACCGGCGACGCCGACCGCATCGCCGATCCGGCGATCGCTGCCGATTTTTATGAGCGCTCCGGCTCGGCGGATAAATCGCTCTACACCTATCCTGCCCGACTGCACGAATTGCTGCGCGAAGTGGATCATCAAACGGTCTCGCGCGATATACTCCAATGGATAAAGGCGCGCTCGCGCACGTGAGGCACGCCGGCCAGCCTGAAATCCGTGTGGTTCTGGAGGAAATGCAATGAAGTTCGGTGTTTGCGTAATGAGTGCGTGCGGTCGACTTTTCTGCAGTGGCCGTGACACAACAGCCCACATCTCTTTCGCCCTGCTGTTTGCCGCGTTCATCCTGTCGGCCGCCGGTTCGCTGTTTGGCTCCTCCATCAAGCTGGCCGATGACGGCATCGTCGTCGATTCCGGCGCCGGCGATCCGTTGACGCTGACGTTTCCCACGCTCCTTGACGCCAAACAATCGCCCGCCGCCAAAATCGTCGAGAAGCGCATCGCCGGAAACAAGGCCACGCTTCGCTATGACAACGGTGCAGTGCTGGAGATCACCGCCGCCAGGGATGGCTCGGCCACGCTGGCCTTCTCATCTGTCCCCGATTCGGTTCATTCGATTCAGGAAACCACGAATCTGTCGATTGCCTATGGCAACGGCGGAACGTTTAAGTTCGGCAAAGGCGTTGAAACGCCGTTCCCGCAGGACAAGCCCGCCAAGCCGCATATTTTCCAGGGAAATGCGTCTGAAGTGTCGTTTAAGAATCCCGAGGGGAAGACGATTCATTTATCGATTCCGCCTTACACCTATTGCGATTTGCAGGACAACCGCGAATGGAACTGGGCGATTTATCAGATGAAGATGATCACCCCGTTTGACCGCAACATCGCGGCTTACAAGTTTTCCACGTCCGCCGTTGCTCCCGCCGCTCCAATATTGCTGGCCGATCAGTTTGGCCAGAGCGCGCGGCGCGATTATCCGACCAGGGTGAAATCACTGGAGGAGCTGAAAGCCGATGTGGCGGCGGATAAGGCGTATTACGCTTCGCTGACGCCCCCGGCCTTCGACAAGTATGGCGGCCTGCCGGACAGCGGCGAAAAACTCGGCTTGAATAAGACCGGGTTCTTTCACGTGCAAAAGGCCGGCGGGCGCTGGATTCTCGTCGACCCTGCCGGGAATGCATTTTTCCACCTGGGAATCTGCGCCTTTGGGGCCGGCGACGCCACGGTCGTCCGCGGCCGGGAAGATTCGTATGCCTGGCTGCCGGAGAACAAGGGCGAATTCAAAGCCGCCTACAACTGGGACGGCAGCGCCCTTTCGTTTTACATCGCCAACTGGATTCGAAAATTTGACAAGCCTTATTCCGCCAACGACCTGGCGGCAATGCTGATCGAGCGGGCGCGGAAATGGGGCTTTAATTCCGCCGGGGCATTTGGCGGAAAGCAAAAGGCATATGACGCGGCCTTTTTTCCCTATGTCGCGCATTTGCCGCTGGCGTCGTGGGAGGGTTTGCCGCAGATTCCCGGCGTCACCGGGACCTTCGACCCGTTCGACGAAGCCAACCGCGCGCGGGTCGACAAAAACATGGCGGCCGTTGCCGCCGAGGCGAATGATCCGCTGATCATCGGCTATTACATCACCAACGAGCCGCTGTATGAAGATCTTCCTCGCGTGATTCCGGGATTGAATTCCAAGCATGCGGTGAAGCGGCGGCTGGTGCAATTCCTGAAGGAAAAGTACGCCACGATCGATGCGTTTAACGCGGCGTGGAATTTGAAGGCCGCCTCGTTCGACGCGCTGGCCGACGCGGGCCTGGCGGTTTCCACCAAGACCGCCGCCGATGACATTCACGCCTTCACCGGCATTTTCTTCGACGAATATTTCAAGCTCATCTCCACCGCCTATCGAAAATATGACCCGAATCACATGCTCATCGGCAACCGCCTGCAGCCGGGCACCATTAACAATGAGCAACTCGTGACCATCTCCAGCAAATTCCTCGATGTTCTCAGCTTCAACTATTACACGACCTACTTCGACCGCGATTTCCTCGATCGCATCGACAAATGGGCCGGCGGAAAACCGATGTTTCTCAGCGAGTTTTACTGGTCCAGCTCTTCGGATTCGGGGCTGTCCGGCGGCCGCGACGTCGCCAGCCAAAAGGAACGCGGGCTGGCTTATCGCAACTACGTCGAGGCCGCCGCCGCCACGGGATATGTGGTCGGCATCGAGTGGTTTCAACTGACCGACCAGCCGGTCACCGGCCGATCGTTCGAGGGTTTTCATGGCGAATCGGGTAACACCGGCTTGCTCGACGTCACCGACCGCCCGTGGAAAGCCATGCTCGGCGAGATGATGAAGACGAACTATGCAATTTACGATGTCGAGTTTGGAAAAAAGCCGGCCTTTAAGTTTGACGATCCCCGTTTCAGCCAGGCCGGCGTGGCCGACAACACCGCCGTCATACCCCGCGCCCCCGGCGCGATCAAGCTGGATGGCACGGCCAATGGCTGGCCGGGAATTCCGCCGGAGCAAATCTCTTCCAAGCGCCTGGCGATCGGCGCATCCGACGGCGGCGTGCAGGCCTCATTCAAGTTGTGCCACGACGACCACAACCTTTACGTCCTGGTTGACGTCACCGACCCCACGCCGATGAAAAATAATCATACCGGCGGCGACATCTGGAACGGCGACGCCGTGGAACTTTTCACCGGCGCGGAAAACCCCGATCAGGGCGGCCCTCTTCAATTCAAGGACCGCCAGATCCTCCTCAGTGCCGGCACCGTCAACGGCAAGCATCCCACGCACATCGCCGGCTCACAAACGCCATTCGAATGCCCGAATGTGGTGATCCCGCGCTCCGATGGAAAGGGATATATTTTGGAAGCCGCCATCCCATTGTCGGCGGTTTCGCTGGCCAGGGACAAGCAGGCGACGATCCGCTTCGATATAGCCATCGATGACGATGACAGCGGAAACGGCCGCACCCGGCAGCTCATTTGGAATGGCAACGCGAGAAACTCCACCGACCGCTCGGCGTGGGGGCATGCGACGTTTTTGCCGTGAAAGGCGGCCGCGGGGGTGATCAGAACAACCCGTCGCGGTTTAAAAGATTCAACCCGCCAAATCGGCTTCAATTTGCTTGAGGCCTTCCAGCATCTGCGCTGCCGACTGATATCGTGGATGGGATGGGTCGGCGGGCTTCAAAATATCCTCGGTCAACTTCGACAAGGCAACAGCTTCCCTGCTCTTGGGATCGTAATTCACCAGCCCGGCGAAATCGGGGTTGTGCAGCGGCTGATTGATCTGAACCGCCAGGTAAAAAAGATCGACCTGCTTGTCCACCCGGCCCGCGGCCTCGCTGATGAGCTTTGAGGTGACCGTTCCGCTGGAGGTCATCTTGTAAAGCATGCGCTGAATCTGGCTGGTGCGCATGAGTTCTTCGAAGAGCGTGGAAAGCAGCGGATTTCCCTGGATATTTTCGCCAATGCGGACGGATGAGCCGAAGTCGACGAAGCAGACCCCGTTGTCGGTGATCAGGAAATTGTCGAGGCGAAGATCGAGATGGATGATGTTGGCCGTATCATGAACGGCGCGCAAAAGGTCGGCGCTTTGCCGGGCAAATTCCAGTTGCGAAAGGGGCTTGCCGCCGATGCGAAGCCAGTTCATCCACATGCGCCGGGCATAGCCGCGGTCGTCGAGCTCCAGATCGAGCAGGCTGGGCACGCGGCAGCGGTATTCCTCGGGCAGGTCGCGGTGGAGGATTTTCAGGATGGCCGCCTCGCGCGTTAGGAACAGCGGAAAGACCTTGTTGGTGAATTTCATCGCCCGCTTTTCGATGACCGAATTGGGAACATCGGTGAATTTCGCGCGAAGCCGGGCGATGACCCGTTCCAGCGTCGGCACTTCCTTCAGCACGACATACGAATCGGACGTCGCCATTTTCGCCGGCGGATGGGTGAGCTGAACGTTGTAGGTGAAACGTTCGGTGATGTCGCGCGGGCGGGCGAGGAATAATTTCCGGGCGATGAAGTACCAGAGCTTGCGCCCCATGTACGGAATGAACCGCAGCGCCCCGGTCCGCAAAAAATCCGGACCCTGCAGCGGCTCAAATCCGCACGCGGCAAACTGGGCCGGTAATGGATCGACCTTCGCCCGGTCAAACGACAGGTAAACAAACTGCCCGCCCCAGCGCACGTGCGGGAAAACATATTCGGCATGGTGCGGCTCATCTTCCACCGCGAAAACAAAGTCGGAAATTGGCGCACTGCCACGCGAAAGATCTGCCGGCCGAAGCCGGCGAAATTCCTCATTGCGGGCAAGGAGCTGCCGCGAGACGGCGTCGATCATCCTGGCGCGGTGCGGATCGTCCATGGGTCTCGACGAAGCCGCCTTGGGGCGATGCTCGCCCGCGGAAACGACTCGCCGCGTCATTTGGGCTGCGTCCATAGGTCTGCGGTAATGCTGCACGACAATGCTTGCCGGGGCAAGCGAGGGTTCAGGGTTTAGGGGCAGGAAAATTTCGTTCTCGTCATTCCTTAATCCGAAACCCGCAATCATCCCTGCCAGTCGTCAATGTCCTTCAAAATATCGGTCAATTCGGCGGCTGTTCGGAGCAGCGTCTGCTTTGCGCCAAACCCGCGGATTTCCCGCCCGCTGGCAGCATCGCAATATACGCCGACGTCGCTGTCGTCGATCAGCGTCCGATAGTCCAGCGTCAGCTCCTCCTGGGCCTCGATCGCCCTGCGCGCGAGAACTACGCCCATGTGGCAAAGCAGGTTCGGGGTAAAGGAGTGGTTGAGAAAGGTATAAGGCTCGGGCTCGTTGCCGATGGTGTAATACTTCCCCGCCAGCCGGGTCGCCGTGCGCACGATGGCACGGTCATTCTCCTTCACCGCCTGCAGAAATCGCGTTTCGGTGATCACCTGCGCACCGATCGGGAAGAAACAAAGAATCGTGCCACGTTTGATGGGCTGGATGGCAAACAAGCCCTTGCCGAAGATTTTTGAATCGCGAACTTCCGTGGCGACGTACATTGACATGGTTTCCATGAATAACTTGTTTTTGAAATCCTATCAGATGATATCGCACCTGTCAGGAAAAGCACCCTGCATCTCGAGCGACCCCCAAAGTCTGTCGCCCCACCACGCCGGTTCTGAGGTACTCCGAAGAGCCGGGTATTACCGGGGTTGACCCGGCTCTTCGGAGTACCTCACGTCAGAACCGGCGTCGAGCGGAAAGCCTTGCGAAACGGTCAAGAAAAACGGTACAGGGTATTTCCGGGGACACCCTTAGTTCCCGTCCGTGGTGCTTGTAGCGATGGCGACGGGAACCGCCGGCATTGATATACTCCCAACTCGTTGCACGCCGTGTTTTGACTTGCCTGGAGGAAAGATCAATGCCGAATCGCGCTCTACTCGTTTGCTGTCTGTTGATGCTGACCACCATTTTCGTTGTCCCCCGCCATGCATCGGCTGACGAAACCAAAACCGCCGTCAAAGTCATTTTTGACACCGATATTTCCAGCGATGTAGACGATTGCGGCGCGCTGGCGATCCTCAATGCACTGGCCGATCGTGGCGAAGCGGAAATCCTCGCCTGCGTCGTGAATGGCCACGACGCCGACAAGGCGTCGGCGGCGGCGGTCAGCGCGATCAACACTTACTATGGCCGGGGAAATGTCCCTATCGGCACCTACCAGGGCGCGCACGGCAAGGCATCCAAAAGCAACTACACGGCAAAGCTGCGCGATGAATTTCCGCATGCCGCCCTGGCTGACGACAAGGCGCCGAAGGCGCTGGATGTGTATCGCAAGACGCTCGCCGCCGCTCCGGATGACAGCGTGGTCATCATCAGCGTCGGCTTCCTGATGAACCTTGCCGATCTGCTCGATTCAAAGGCGGACGAGAATTCGCCGCTGGCGGGGACGGAACTGGTCGGCAAGAAAGTGAAGCGGCTGGTGGTGATGGGCGGGCAATTTCCCAACCCCGATCACTTTGCCGAATGGAACTTCTCGGCCAACAACGTCGGGCCGGACACCAAACATGTAGTCGACAATTGGCCGACGCCGATTTTGCTCAGCGGGTTTAGCATCGGGCAGGGGATCAGCACCGGCCCGTCGCTGCAATCCACGCCGACGACAAATCCCGTGCGCCGCGCTTACGAGCTGTTCAACAATGCGTTGAAAAATGGACGCTCTAGCTGGGACCCAACGGCAGTTTTGGCGGCGGTGCGCGATCCGGAAAAATACTGGTCGGTGGTTTCCGGCGGCTGCTGCACCGTCTCGGAAAAAGGGGTCAGCAGTTGGTCGCCGACACCCGATCGCAAGCACGCTTATCTGGTTGCGAAGCTGGACAACAAGGAGATGGCAAAAGTGCTGGGCGAGCTGATGGCCGAAGCGCCCGCGAAGAAGCGCTAAAGGGGAATTATAGTACGTTTCACGTTGGTGGCGCGGCCGCGCGATCATCAACCTGAAAAACGCTCCAGGCCACAATGAAGATGCAGCGAACACGTGCGCCCAAAGCCGTGCGATGATGGCCGTACCGTAAATCGCGTTGGCCCTTGATGTCTAACGCACCAGCGTTGCATTGCGATCCGGCCCCACGCTCACGATCTTGATCGGCACCCCAACCAGCTTCTCCAGCAGTTTCACATACTGCTGCGCTTCCTTGGGCAATTCCGCAAACGTCCGGCAGCCGGAGATGTTTCCGCTCCAACCCGGCATGGTTTCATAGATCGGCTCGCATTCGGCCAATATCTCCGCATCGGCGCGGAAATAATCCAGCGCCTGCCCTTTGTACTTATAACCCGTGCAAACCTGGATGCGGTCAAGGCCCGAAAGCACATCGAGCAGCATCAGCGAAATGGTGGTGATGCCGCACAAATCGGCGCTGTATCGCACGGCCATGGCATCAAACCAGCCGCACCGGCGCGGGCGGCGGGTTGTCGTTCCATATTCGTTGCCGCGCTCGCGGATGTACTCGCCGATGTCGTTATTCTGCTCGGTGGGAAACGGCCCGCCGCCCACGCGCGTGCTGTAGGCCTTCATGATCCCCAGGAAATTCTGCACCGTCTGCGGCGGCGCGCCCGAACCGGTATACAACCCCAGTGCCGAGCAACTGGAACTGGTCACATACGGATACGTCCCATGATCCACATCCAGCAGCACGGCATGCGCCCCCTCAAACACGATCCGCTTCCCCTCCTTGAAATATTGAATCAGCAAATGCCCCACATCATCGACATAAGGCGCAAGCCGCCGGCCATAGTCGCGATAGTTCTCAAAAATCTCCTTCCAATCCAGCGGCGGGGCATCATACATCGCCTTAAACAGCCGATTCTTCTCGCCGACGATATAGCTGACCTTCTCCTTCAGCTTTGCCTCGTTCGCCAGGTCGGCCACGCGAATGGCGGTGGAGCGTTGCATCTTATCCGCATATGCCGGCCCGATGCCGCGCTTGGTGGTCCCGATGCTTTTATCGCCGCTGGCAGCTTCGCGTGCCGCATCTTCGTGCTTGTGATAAGGCATCACCAGATGCGCCTTATAACTGACGCGCAAATTAGCCGGTGAAATAGGCACGCCGCGTTTGGTCAGCTCGTCAATTTCTTCCAAAAGCCGGGCCGGATCGACCACCACGCCATTGCCGATCAGGCTCATCACCCCCGGGCGAAACACGCCGACCGGCAGCAGGTTGGTCGCATATTTTTCGCTGCCAATCCGTACGGTATGCCCGGCGTTTGCCCCGCCGCAATATCGCACGACCACGTCGGCATGCTCGGTCAGAAAGTCGACGATTTTTCCCTTGCCCTCATCGCCCCACTGGAGGCCGACAACACAGGTATTACCTTTAAGAAACGGGGTCACGAAATCAACCTTTCACTTGAACGGAGAGTGCAGAATTAAAGAGCAGACAGGATCACGAGCGCTTCTTCGATTCCTCTTTGGTATCGATGTCGCTGAATTCGACAATATGCGCAATGGAAATCGTCTTCCAGTTCCGCGCGATTCGCACGCCGCGATCATCCACCATGGTTTCGACAGGCAGCACCGCGCTCGACTCTCCGACAATGACCGGCCCCGGCTCGCGAACATCAATCACCGTCGAATTGGTCAGCCGAAGCCGAAAGGGCTTGAAAGGCTCAACGTGCAGTTTTCGGTACAGGTCATGATACGTCATGGGCCCGATTGTAACGACGATCCGATCGTCATTCCATTGCCCTAATAACCCGGCCAGCGATGGGTAACACGGACCCCTTATTTCCGCGTCGCCAGTGCGGCTTTTACCCATTTTTACCCATTCTGGCGAAAAATTGGGTAATTTGTCAAATTATTGCTATGGCCGCTCGTTATCTCGATTCCTTGCAAGGCCTTGCACGCCTGCCAATCGTTACACAGCCCATACCGGGGTGTGTAAAGGCTGCTCCGGCGACGATGGCTCGATGTATCGTGATGTCGTTGCGTTTGCCTCGAGGGTCGCGACTAACGCGAGGCTCTGGCGATCCGCCAGGCGACAAGCTTCCTGTGTGTTTTCTTTAGCCGTCTGCAAATGGCGAGGTGACGTTGGCTCTGGAGCGGCCATGACGCGGACGCCGGCGATAGCGCCGACACCCCTCCCAAGCAACTGCCACCCACCATCGCCACCCCGGCACGGAAAGTCGGCCGCAACGAGGTAACGGGGAGAAGTGTAAGAGCAGCGCAACGCCTCAAGAAAACATTTGACGCGCACGCTTGGCAGGCGAAAATCCCCGCCATGGAGCAATGGCAACGCGAACACCTTGAGACCGTCGCCGAACATCGCCGGCAGGGGTTTGGGTGGCGGTATGGGGACATGAAGGGGTGGACCACTGAGGCGATCTTTGCCTATTTGCGGCGGTTGGGAATCGACGCCGAGGCCGGACGGTTTGCCGCGCAGGCCGAGGCGGCCGGTGGCGTTACCGCACTGCGCGACGATTGGACGTCGCAGATCAAAGTGAGGTTGGATCGCGACTTCGCAGAAGACTTTCCCCTGATTGCGGTCCCCATATTGTGGGAACGGCTGACGCCGGGCCTTGTCTGCCCGGAGATTATCAGCGAGCGGCTTAATCAAGTCATCCTGGCTGAGCAAACAAGAGCGACGCTGCCGGATGTCGGTGGGCTTCCGGCCCGCGTGGCGGCGGCATCGGGGCTGGTAAAGTATCTCCAGGGATTTCCCGCTCCCGAACGGCGCAAACAGTTCCACAAGGTTTGCGAAGACTCAATTTATGACTATTCCGATTGGCTGTTGAGTCTTATTGAATCTTGCGGCGATGATTTTCCTGAGATCAGGCTTCAGATTGCCGATGCGATGACGGATGTCACCGATTCGATGTCCTTCCACCGCGAGGCGGCGATGTTGCTCGCCCGCTCCGGAAGGCGAGGAGAGGCAGTTAAGCGGACGGAAAAAATGATCGAGAAATTTGGCGACGATCCCTGGGCCTGGGTTTCCGCCGGAGACATTCATGCGACGCTCGGCGACGAAGGCGAAGCGATCCGTCGTTTCACAGCGGCATTCACGCAGGAGCCCGCGGGCCGCGATTGGGAAGCGGTCGCCGACCGGCTGGGGGAAATCTGCCAGTCGCCGGAGCAAAAGGCCGAATTGGCCGAGATTCTTCGACGTCATCCGAACCCCGCGCCCCTGCCTCCGCCGCAGGCGCTGCCGGTTTCTCGGCGCCCCGCGCCGGCGACGATGCCGACATTCCCTCGCGCGCAACTTCCGACCACCATCGCCGAGCCGGCGCGGAAAGTCGGCCGCAACGATCCATGCCCCTGCGGCAGCGGCAAGAAATACAAGAAGTGCTGCCTGCTCCCGTAGCTCAAAGGCAGAGCGACGCGCTCTAAACGCGGTTGGTTGGGGGTTCGACTCCCCTCGGGAGCATTTGCATTCCTCAATACTGCACGATAATATCCGGTATCATGAATCCTCTCAGCGACAAGCCATTCGTGTAGGTTGACGGGGTAGCCCGGCATCTCTACATCATCACCCGCCGCGATCTTTCCGTTCCTCAGCGCGCCGTTCAAGCCATTCATGCCGCCATCGAAGCGGCCAGGGCATTTCCGCGCCAGCTCGATCCGCATCCCAATCTGGTCTTGTGCGAAGTGAGCGACGAGGCGCAGCTTCTGCGCGCCGGCCGGGAGATCGAAGCGCTCGGCATTCCGCTGCGCGCCTTTTACGAACCTGACATTGGAATGAAGTTGACGGCGATCGCCACGCCTCCGCTGGAGGCGGCGCTGCGCCGTCATTTTCGCAAATACCGTCTTTTTAAAGGAGACCCGCAATGAACATCACAACTGTTTTTCCCGTTATTCAAGGCCGCTGGGGCTTTTATTCCTGCGACCGGGCGACTTTCACGAAGCTTCGCCGGCTGAATTCCCTGGTCCATCGCGCTCGCGTCGCCGAGGCGGCGTGGAGCCGGTGGAACCGCAAGCTTCCGAAAAATCGATTCTGCAAGACGACCGTGTACGACGCCGCCGGCCGGCGTGCCGGTCGAAAGCTGAAGCTTGACGCCGAGGGCCAGCCGATCCCAATCCCAGAGCCGCGGCGGCCAATCGCCCGCGAGACGATCGGCTTCAGCGAAGTCGCCGACCTGATCGTCTTCGACTACCGCAACGCCCGCCGTCCGCACGCGGCACCGTTGGAAGTTGAGCCTTTGAAGCTCTCGGCGGCACAAATCGACGAACAGTTGGCGCGGTATGAGCAGTGGGGCGAAGAACGGCCCTAAGGCGGGAACGAAGGGGACGGTCCCCTTCGAGCGCATTCGGGTGCAAATGTGGGATTTTAATGGGGTACAGGATATGAAGTGGACAGTCCCCTTCGCCTTTCAGGATATGAAGGGGACTGTCCCCTTCGCCTTTTTCGCCCGCGTCGCCGAGGCGGCATGGATGCGCTGGAACCGCAAACTTCCGAAAAATCGATTCTGCAAGACAACCGTGTATGACGCCGCCGGCCGGCGTGCCGGTCGAAAGCTGATACTTGACGACGGCGGGCAGCCGATCCCAATCCCAGAGCCGCGCCGGCCGATTGCGCGCCAGACGATCGGCTTCAGCGAAGTGGCCGACCTGATCGTCTTCGACTACCGCAACGCCCGCCGGCCGCACGCGGCGGCGGTTGAGGTTGAGCCGCTGAAGCTCTCGGCGGCACAAATCGACGAGCAGTTGGCGCGGTACGAGCAGTGGGGCGAAGAAAGACAGTAGCGCGATTCGTGCAAAGGGCGCGGAGCCACTGTCGGTGGCCCGCTGTTACTACTAAACGGCCCGCGTGCGCCGTCGTATGAGGGTTTTGGGAGCGAACGCCGATTCATCGGCGTAACGTTCAAGCTGTTGCATTTCCAATTCCGGGTTTTAAAACCGCATAAGGTGACCATGGCAAAAATGGGCGAAAACGATTACCGGATCGGCGCCAAGGAACGAATGGAAGAAGCGTATATTCTGTTGCGCCAGAGTCGGTTCGGCGGCGCGATTTATATTACTGGAAGAGCCACTGAAGGGATTTTGCGGGCGGTCATCTGGAAGAGCGATCCGGAGTACCGCACTGGCAGGAAGAGCCTGGAAACAGGGCACGATCTGCGGCGACTTCTCGACGTCGTGGGGCGTCTTGGAATCATGGCCCCAAACCGCCTCAAAGATCAGATTGCAGGCGACGTCCAGCATGTCGCCAGACTCTGGTTCAACGACATGCGATTCCTTCCGGAGAGCCGAATCAGAAGAGAATGGTTGGCGCTTCGCGAAATTAGCGGAAAACGTCCCCTCAAACTTGCAACTGGCGAGTATTATGATGCGTGTTCGGCAATTCTCAAGAAATGCGAGGTGTTATGGCCAGGCTAACAAAAGAAACCTTAAAGAAGATCTTGACGGACAAGATCGCGTTGTCGAATCCGGAATTTCGCCTGCAAAAGGAGAAGGCGGGCATCCGGTGGACAGGTAACGTTATCTCAGCAACATTCAAGGGCAAGCGCGATCATCAGCGGCAAGACATGATCTGGGATGCACTCATCGATGAATTTGGTGAAGATGCGACCCGCCTTGTTGGGCTAGTATTGGCTTACACGCCCGACGAGTGGAACCTTGGCGCGGAGTCGAATCATGCGAAGGCAAAAAAGGCTGCGTGAGCGCGATCGTCCACCCAAACTTCCCGGACCGACAGTTCGGCGCGTTACGAGCGGTGACTCAAGTCTCATGCTTAAGCAAAAGCCGGCAACGGCGGTGTGCGTCATTTGAAGGCGCGCCGTCTCAGCCTGCCAACTCCGCGTGATACAGAATGCCATCGGGCCGCATGCGGGCGATAAGCCAGTGGCCACTGAAGATATCGCTGTCAGTGAAAACGAATTCCGCCGAGCCATCGCCTTTGAAACGAACCGTCTCAACCACGATCCGGGAGATGAAGTCCTTCACGCTAAACCTTTTAGAATCGGGCTCGGCCCAATCCTCGTTGGCCATGTCCAGGAAATGGCCCGCCAGGAAGCGTTGGATCGCATAAAGCTCCGTAGCGCTGTCACGGGCGAATCGGATCGCGCGCGTTTCAGCTTTCGCGAAGTCGCCGCCGTCGTCCGGCACAAGCGCGAACGCGATCTTCTGTTGGCGAACGGTCAGTTTGCCGGTGTAGATGTTTCGATCTTCGTCATGTACGAGCCTGCCAAGCACCGCGTGGAACTCGGGCATACTGGACGTTTTCGACATCACCTCATTCCCCCGCCAATTTCGCCACCCCCGCGTCGATTTGCGGCTGCATGCAATGGCGGCCCTTGCCGTCGGTCCCCACTGAGAAAAGCTGTGTATTCTTCGAAGCTGTCCCATAGACTGCGCTGTGGTGGAAATAGAAGACCGTCTTCTCGTCCAGCCAGCCGGGGAAATAAACTTCATCCCCGCCCATCGACATCGGCTTATACGCATCGGTGGCGACTGGCACCATGTTCTTGAGCGATGCATCAGCCACCTGCAATGACACCGTGTCAAAACTCATTTCCGTCGGCGGAAGCGTCAGCAGAATCTGCTTGCCGCTGGGCGAATAAATCGCGCAGGTCGGCTCCAGGTCGAAGCTTTGCACCGCGCCAGTGGCGAGGGTGACTTCAAACAATTTCAGGCTCGAACCCTTGGGCTCGGGCAGTGTGCCGCCGGTTTTCACAACCGACAGAGCGGTAAACAGCGCTTTGCGGTTGTCCGGCGAAATATCGAGGAATGCGCCTTCCTTGGTGGCGGCGCTGAGGATCGGCAACATCTTGCCGGTCGCCACTTCGATGGCCGACAAAGTCCCGTCGAAGCGGCCATCTTCGCCCTTCTTGGAAATGTCGAACACGAGAAGATATTTGGAATCGGCATACCAGCGCGCCAGCGGCCCGACGTGTTTGGCAATGACGCGCGGCGCGCCACCGGCGGCCGGCACAATCACCAGCTCGGGGATTTTCTGCTTGAACGCCGGGTCTTCCATGGCCGATGCGCGGATGACGGCGATTTGCTTGCTGTCGGGGGAATAGGCAACGTACATTCCCCCGGCAGTGCGGTAAATCTCCTTCCCCGCGCCGCCGGCCCGCGGCGTAACCGTAAAGGCAAAGGTGTCATCAAATCCTTCGCCGGGCACTTTGCAGACGGTGAGGGCGTCTTTGCCGTTGGGGGAAAACCGCGCCGTGACCGGCTCAACTTTTTCCGCCGACGCCATCACCCGGGTCACCGCGCCGCTCTTGACGTCGAAGATGAACACGCCTTCGGCGCGGGCGATGAGGATCATCCCATTGCTCACATCCAGCTCGATCGGAAAACATCCCGACACCAGCATCGTCAACGACGCAAGGATGCAGATGACGGCAGCATAGGCGCAGGTGCGCGGACGAAAGCGTGACATGATATCCTCCCGATTAAATGATGGCGAAAAGAATAGAACCCAACCGGCGTGAATTCGCGGCCGGTTGAATCGGATTATGCGAAATGCATCGGGAACGTCAAATCGCGTGCGGTTGAGCGAATCCTCGATCAAACTTGACCGCGAATTTATCACTCGATACGCTCTGACTCGATGCGGATGGACTTGCTTCTCTCCAACCTCTGGGCCAGGAAAAACGACGCGACTTTATTTCATGGGAATTGCCTGGACCTGTTGACGGACATGCCAGATGCATCGGTGCAGCTGATCGTCACCTCGCCTCCGTACAACATCGGGAAGCAATATGAACGCCGGGTGACGCTTGCCGACTACCTCAATCGCGAGAATCGGGTCATAAATCTTTGTATCGACAAACTCCGGCCTGGCGGCAGCATTTGCTGGCAGATCGGCAACCACGTTGATAGTGGGGAAATTTATCCACTGGATATCTTACTCTATCCATTCTTCGTCAATCGCGGCTTGCATCTTCGCAACCGGATCATCTGGCACTTCGAGCATGGCCTGCATTGCTCGCAAAGATTCTCCGGACGCTACGAGACGATTCTCTGGTTCACAAAGAACGACGCCGAAGGGAAATACGTTTTCAATCTTGACCCAGTCCGCGTGCCGCAAAAATATCCAGGGAAGAAACATTTTAAAGGCCCAAAGAAGGGGCTTTTCTCAGCTAATCCGCTCGGCAAGAATCCTGGCGACTTGTGGATTATCCCGAACGTAAAACACAATCACCCGGAAAAAACCATTCACCCCTGCCAATTCCCGATCGAGCTTGTCGAACGGCTGGTCCTGTCGATGACAAACGAGGGTGATCTGGTCGTGGATCCGTACATGGGCGTTGGCTCCGCCCTCGTCGCAGCCATCCTGCATGAACGGCGCGCCGCCGGAGCCGACACCTCCGCTGAATATGTGGATATTGCCAGGCAGCGCATCGCCGCAGCCGCCGCGGGAACTCTTCGCACCAGACCGCGAAACCGGCCTGTTTACGTGCCCGGCGAGAATTCCACCGTGGCACAACGTCCCTGGTAGGATAAGGCGAGCATGCGAATCGAACGATATTACTCTCACCTCAACGGATACGAGCACCTGCAAGTTCACAAGCCGCAACTGTGGGAGGAAATTGTTGGCGTGATAGACCGGGTCGATGCGCAGGGATGCAAAACGAAAGCTTCGAAGGAGAAAACCAAGCACGGAAAGATACTTTACAGTCCCAAAGAAATGAATTCCTGGTTCAAAATGTTGCTTGAGGGTTGCGGCTGGACCCCTTCGCGGACAGATTATTGGGTCACTGCGGATCACAAACTAATCCGCAGGACCATTGGACTGGACGCGGCGGCACAGAAGGCCGAAATTGAAGCCGGCGGAGCTGTTCCGATTGCATCCTACAATCAGACCGATTTCATCAAAGATCGCGTGCAAATTGAAGTGCAATTTGGAAAATATTCGTTTGTCGCCTTCGACATGTTCGTAAAACACATGGCTTTTTTCGTCGGCGACAAAATGGACGTCGGTATCGAAATCCTTCCGATGAAATCCCTTCAAGATGAGATGTCGTCGGGCGTCCCTTACTACGAGCGCGGGCTATATATGACCTCATGCGCCAAGGTCGTAGCACTCCTGCCGTTCCGCTTATCGTGGTCGGCATCGCGCCATGAGCCGATTGACCTCATCATCTTTACATTGATTCCTCCTCCGCTACACTTCTCCCACCGACCGGGCGGCAGGATGCCGCGCTGGATATTGGCTCTTGCGGAACGGGCTGCGCGTGACGAAGAAGAAACACCGAAAGCCGGCTTTGCGGAGATTCGCCGCTCCGTTGCTGGGCTTGGGTTTGGCGCTGCCGGCGGCGTTTTTGGCGCAGCCGGCCGGGGCTCAGGAGGCGCGCGGACCTGCCTCACGCCCCAGCCTGACGCCGGAACTCAAGGGCCGGCCCGTCGAAGATGTGCGCATCATCGGCAACACCACCGTCTCCTACACCATCATCCGCAATCTGATCCGCACGCAGATCGGCGAAGCGTTCGACCCCGCCACCGCCGAGGATGACTATCAGCGCATTTTCGACCTGAAGAAATTCAAAAACGTCAACGCCCGTGTCGAGCCGACCAAAACCGGCGGCGTGATCGTCGTCTTCGAGGTGACCGAGCAGTTGCTGCTCAAGTCTGTCTCGTTTCGCGGCAACCGCGATATATCCACCGACACCATCAAAGCCGCCATCGACATCAAGGAAGGCCAGGCCAACGATACGTTTCGCATTTCCCTGGCCCGCCAATCGATTCTCAACCTTTACCGCGACCAGAATTTTCCGATGGCGCAGGTGCAGGTGCTCAGCGAGCCGCTTTCGCAGCGCGGCGATCTGATCTTCGATATCGTCGAAGGACCCAAGGTTCGCATTCGCAACATCGATTTCATCGGCGTCCATTCCTTCACCAAGGGAAAGATCAATGATCAAATCAAGACCGGCACCTATTTCTTCATCTTCAGCGCGGGAAAATATGACCCCGACCAGGTCGATGACGATGTGGCGGCGATTCGGCGGTTTTATGAGGGGAAGGGCTTCTTCGACGTGCGCGTCGACCGCAAGCTGATTTATTCGCCCGACAACTCCGAGATGGAAATCGACTTCGTCATCGACGAAGGCCGCCGCTATACCATCAACAAGGTTCTGTTTGTCGGCAATACCCGGATTAACGACGCCGACCTGCGCGCGAGGTTCAAGCTTCAGCCGGGCATGAACTACGACCAGGAAATCGTCGATCGCGACCGCAAGCAGATCGTGACGGCTTACAGCCAGTTCGGCTATATCTATCAGCCTAATTCCAACGACGACGATTACCTGCGCATCGAGCCCAAGCAGGTCTTCTTAGCCGAGCCGGGAAAGGTGGATCTGGTCTATGACGTGCACGAAGGCAAGCCGTTCCGGCTTGGCGAAATTCACGTTCGCGGCAACAGCAAGAGCATGGACAAACTGGTGCTGCGCGAGTTCCGCGATGTGACGCCGGGCACCTTATATAACAGCGGCGAAGTGCAAAACGCGATGGAGCGGCTCAAGGCGCTGCCTTATTTCGGCAGCGTGACGGTCAATCCGATCGGCGATGATCCCAATTACCGCGACCTGCTGGTTGAAGTGACCGAAGGGCACACCGCCTCGTTCAACGTCGGCGCGGGCATCAACAGCAACGGCGGTGTTGGCGGCAACATCACCTACCGCCAGAACAATTTCGATATCGCCAATATTCCCGAAAGCCCGTGGGACGCCTTTTCCGGCGGCTCGTTCACCGGCGCGGGCCAGCAGTTTGTCGCCAGCTTTGAGCCGGGCACCATCGCCACCAACGCCAGCCTGCGCTTTTCCGAGCCGTATCTGTTCGATCAGCCTTACAGCTTTTCCAACGAAATCTACCTGCGCGACCGCGTTCGCGAGCAATATGACGACCGGCGCCTGGGCGATCATGTCACCTTCGGTAAGCGGTTTGATTACACCCTGTCGGCGGCCATCACGCTTCGCGCCGAGGAAGTGAAAATCTATCAGGTGCAGGACCAGCGTTTCCGCTCCGAGCAGATTCTTGACGGGCAGGGCACGCATCCGCTCACCGGCGCCGGTTTTAATATTCGCCGCGACACGACCAACCCCGGCTTTCTGCCTTATCAGGGAAATATCCTGAATTTCGGGTACGAATACGTCGGCGCGCTGGGCGGCAATTACGACTTCCATAAATTCACTTTAAATGCCGATCAGTATTTCACACTGCACAATGATCTGCTGGACCGTCGCACGGTGCTGGGCATTCACTTTTTCGGCGGATATATCCCGGGAGAATCGCCATTCTTCGAGCGATTCTACGGCGGCGGCATCGGATCGCTGCGCGGTTTCCGTTTTCGCGGCGTGGCCCCGCGCGAGGGACGCGGCGAGGATCCGGTTGGCGGCAACTTTGCCATGACTGGGTCGGCCGAGGTTAATTTCCCGATTTACGAGGAAAGCCTGCGCGGGGTGGTCTTCACCGATATCGGGGACGTTGAGTCGGAAGTGCGCCTCGGTACAATCCGCAGCAGCGTTGGCGCGGGCGTCCGGCTGGTGCTGCCGTTTCTCGGACAGACCCCGCTGGCCATTGACTTTGCCGTGCCCATTACCAAGGGCCGCGAAGACAATACCCAGTTAATCAGCTTCTCGCTGGGCGGCTCGCTGTGACCTAAGACAGTTTACCTTTTGAAAGGATCGATCATGCGATCTTGTCGTCTGATTCCATTGTTGTTCCTCGCCGTCGCGACCACCGCGCTGTCCGGCGGGTTTGCTCACGCCGATTCCGCCGTCACCGGCACGACGAAGGTGGCGATTGTCAATCCATCGCGGGTGTTTGCCGAAATCCGCGAAACCAAGTCGCTCCGCGACAAGCTGGAGATGAAGCGCAAGCAGTTATCGGCAGAGGAAATGGAAAAGCGCGCGGCGATCGAAAACATGATCAAGGACCGGGACGCCAACTACAATCCCAAGCATCCCAAGTACCAGGAAATCTGCGCCCAGATTGACACCGCCAAAGCCGACTTCCAGGCCTGGGGCATGAAGACCAAGGCGCAGGTCGAGCGCGAGCAGAAGATGATGGTGAAGAACCTCTACGATAAGATCGAAGCCGCCACCGGGCAGGTGGCCCAGCAAAAGGGGATCGATTTGGTGATTGCCGACGGGCGGCAGGACATTCCCAACCTCGAGGATGTGCCATCGGAGGACTTGCGCCGGCTGCTGAATACGCGTGCGGTGGTTTATTCGACCAAGTCGGTCGATCTGACCGAAACGGTAATTGCCGTGCTTGACCAGCAATTTGCCGCCGGGGGCGGGGGCGCAGCGCCGGCTCCCGGCCCGGGAGTTCCTCCGGCCATCCCAGGGCCGGCTCACTAATTTCCGCAGATGGCGCAGAATGGCAGTTTGGAAGTTTGACGCGAAGGCGCGAAGAAAACGAAGGTGACGAAGAGATTTTAACGCAGAGAATTACTTCGACTCCTTCGTCCTCTTCCCGTCTTCGCGTCAAGTCTTGCCGGGTGAGGCGAGAATTCTCAACCCATCCCGGCTGATATATTTTAAGATTATCCGTTATGCCCACCCTCCGTGAAATTGCCGCCCTCCTCAACGTTGAAGCGCCGAGCGGCCAGGACGTCTTCATATCGGGAATTGCCGCCCTGAGCGAAGCCACTGGGGCGGAAATGTCCTACGTCGGTAACGACGCCTTCGCGCGCGAGCTGGGAACCTGCAACGCCGCCGCACTGATCGTTCAGGAAAACGTCAAGCTGCCGGCAACCTGGACCCGGCCCGTCCTTCGCGTCAAAGATGCCGAACTGGCGGTGGCGAAGGTCTTGGAGATGGTCGCGCCGCCGTTCCAGCGCCCGCCGGTTGGCGTCGATCCCATGGCAAGGATCGATCCATCGGCCATCCTGGGCGAGCGCGTGACCATCGCGCCGTTTGTCTACGTCGGCCGCCGCGTACGCATCGGCGCGGGAACCATCCTTCACCCCGGCGTTTATATCGGCGACGACACCACCCTCGGCGACGACTGCGAAATCTATCCCAACGTCACCATCCGCGAACGCATCACCATCGGCAGCCGGGTGATTCTCAACGCCGGCGTCGTCATCGGGACCGACGGCTTCGGGTATCGCTGGGACGGCACAAAACACGCCAAAATTCCCCAGGTCGGCGTGGTCATCATCGAGGATGACGTGGAGATTGGATCCAATAGCTGCGTCGACCGCGCCAAATTCAGCACCACGCGCATCGGCCGGGGAAGCAAAATCGACAACCTCGTGCAGGTGGGCCATAACGTGCAGATGGGCCCGCATTGCATCTTGGCCGGGCAGGTCGGCCTGGCCGGAACATCCAAGCTCGGCATGGGCGCGGTGATGGGCGGGCAATCGTCCGTGCGCGACCACATCACCGTCGGCGCCGGCGCGATGATCGCCGGCGCCAGCGGCGTTGCCGAGGACGTCCCGCCGGGCCAAATCTACAGCGGCACGCCCGCGATTCCCCATCGCCAGAGCCTGCGCGAGCAAAAAGCCATGCGCCGCCTGCCGGATCTCATCGTGCAGCTTCGCGAGCTTCAACACCAGGTCGACGCGATGAAGAAGAAGCTGGGCGAAGGGGAGTAAGTCGCCCAGCGCGAAAAGCCGCCAAGTCGCTGGACGGTGCGTTTGTCCGTTTCGTAGACA
>DASRRM010000328.1:0-29326 GCA_035695715.1 Tepidisphaeraceae bacterium | reverse complement strand
CAAATCGCCCGTCAACGGATCAAGATGGTAGGTCTGCACTACACGCGTTTGGCGGAGCAAACCCGCGCTGGCCGCGCCAGAATGAGGAAAAGCGGCGAAAAATTCGGCGAAAATCGTTCAAAGTGCGAAAGCCGGGCTAACCTAGGGCCGACACTGCCCGCCGAGTGCGGAATTCACGAATCCGCGTCGCGGCGGGCAGTGCCCGCCCTACGTTGGGTTGTCGTCGAAGCCGGCGCAGACAACGCGCTCATGCCGCCGCGCGGGCGCGGGTGGCTTTGATGGCGGCGTGCAACGCGTCGAGGTCGGCCGCGAGCTTTTGCTGGGCCGCCAGGGCGAATGTTGCGCTTCGGGCGCTCTTAAGGTCGGCGTTGTCGGTCTTGACGGCGTCCTCGAATTGGTGCAAACGGGCGCGCAGATTTTCCAGCCGGTCGGCCGCGCCGGCGCTGGCGCCAACGGCGCGCGGGCCGCTCATGGCTTCATTCAGTCCGGCGCGGGCGGCTTGAACCATCGCGACGTTCGCCTGACGAGCCTTGACGAGCTTTCGCAGCGCGGCATGATGCTGTTCGCGGGCTGCTTTCACTGCGGCATGGTCAGCCTTCACCATCGCTTTCAACTGACTCACGCCCGGCGAGGTAACTGCGCCGACGGGCGCTGATCCAACCTCCGGCGGCGTGGTCGATCCGCTGCTAACGGTTGAAGTTGATCCATCGCTGCCATCGCCAGTGCTGCCGTTGGTGGTCGATCCGCTGCCGGTGGTCGACGAACTGCCGCCGGTTCCGGCTGCCGTCGAACCGGCGCCGGTGCCCCCGGTTGTGGTTGTGCCGTTGCCCGTTCCGGAAGACGTTGTGCCGGTACCGGCGGAGGTTGAGCCGCTGCCGGAATTGGTTGATCCGCCGGTGGAGGCGCTTCCGCTTCCGGAGGATCCGGTGGTGGTTGAACCGCCGGTTCCTGTGGAAGTGCTGCCGTTGCCGGCGCCACTTGACGCTGAGCCACTTCCCGTACCCGCGGCGGTGCTGCCGCTGCCAGATGACCCGGTGGTTGAACCGCTGCCGCTGCCACTTGACGTTGAGCCGCTTCCAGTTCCTGTGGACGTGCTTCCGGTGCCAGTCGAAGTTGAACCGTTGCCTGTTCCGCTGGGCGCGGTGCCGCTGCCGGAGCTTCCGGTGGGGGTCGAGCCGCTGCCGCTGGAAGTGGAGCCGCTTCCGGAGCCGGCGCTGCCGGTGGACGTGCTGCCGCTTCCGGAACTTCCCGACGTTGAGCTGCCGCCAGTTGATGTTGATCCGGTTCCGGTTCCAGTTCCGGCGGATGTGCCGCCGCTGCCCGAGCCGGTCGACGTCGAACCGCTGCCTGTGCCGCTTGACGAACTTCCACTACCCGAGCTTCCGCTCGTGGAACCGCTGCCGCTTGACGTTGAGCCGCTGCCTGAGCCGGTTGAACCTGATCCGCTGCCGCCGCTGGTTTTTGGCGGCGTCAAACTCGCCCCGGCGACGAATGTGCCGGCGCCTTTTCCGGCGGCGGCGGTCGTGGTGTTTCCGCTCAGCGCCACGCCAGCTCCAAACTTCGCGGCGGCTTCGAAAACGTTATTCGTGAGTGTCGTGCCGTCCCAGTCGCCGGCGAAATTGCCGAAGACCGAATGCTGCGTCGCGTCCAGGGTGTTGTTGTAAATCGTCTCGTGCTCGCTGGAATAGTTCATCTTCAAGGCGGTGTCGACGTCGTAAGTGTCGTTGTTGTGAACGATGTAGTTGCTTGAATTGTTGTCCAGGTAGAGCGCGGTTTCGCCATATCCGCCGCTGTGGGCGCTGTAGACGGTGTTGTAGGCGATGGTGGTTCCGCCGCCGTCGGTGCGCACGGTATAGATGCCGCCGCCGTCGGTGGTGAGCTGGCCGAAGTCGTGGATGACGTTGTAGAGAATCTGCACGCCGGTCGCCTCGTGGAGGATTCCATCGCGGCCGGTGTTGTAGATCGTGTCGTGGTCGATTTCGGAATTGGCGGCCATGTCGCGAATGCCGGCGGCATCGCCGCCGTCGGTGTCGACGTCGTGAACGATGGTGTTGGTGACGCGCGACCCGGCGCCCGACATATAAACGCCGTCGCCCGGGCTGTTGGCAACAATGCTGTTTTCCAGCAAGTCGTCAGCACCGCGCAGCATGATGCCGGCGGTGTTCGGCACCGCCCAGCCGCGCACCAGCGTCAGGAATTGGCTCGTGTATCGCACGTTCAACCCGTCCATCACCGCGTTGACCGAGCCGGAATCGGTGCTGATGGTGGCGGCGAAAATATTCACATTGCGGATTGTAATGTTCGACTTGCCGTCAAGGTTGAACGCATCGGCCCGCGCCTTCACCTCGACGAGATCATTGGCCGGGCTGTCGCCTGCCGGGGTCCACAGATAAAGCAACCCGCTGCCCGGGTCGCGATACCATTCGCCTGAGGTGTTAAGCGTCTTAAACGTGCCGGTGAGATAAAACGGATTTCCCGCCTCGGGAAGCTCGTAGCTGTTGCCCGGCGAATATGAAACGGTGATCTGGCCCGGCGACGAAGCTGTCACGGTGCCGGTTTGCGCTTCCCATTGCTGGCCAGGCGTCATGTGAATGATAGCGCCCGCCCAATAGTTGGCCGGCTGATTCAGGGCCGAGTCATAAATGGTGACAGAGTTGGTTCCCAACTTCACCCCTTGCATGGTGGCCATGGTCTGGCTGGAAAGATCGAGCGACGTATTGGGATATCGCGCCTCGTTCATTTCCTGACCATTGACGAAAACCTCGTTGTTCCCTTCGCCCAGATCCTCCGGCATCTGCGTCTGGTAGATATTTCCGGAATAATCTGTCCAGCCGGTAAGAACGTCTGCGCCGCTGATGGTGACGCTCTGGCCGTCATAGGCCTCATAAACGATCGGGTTGGCCGGCGTGCCGGAATGCGCGGGGATGACGTCCTCGCGATAGGTGCCGTCTTCGATTTCAACATGATCGCCCGCCTGGGCGACGTCGGCGGCAGCCTGGATGGTCTGGAAGGGCTGCGCCAACGTTCCGGGGTTCTTGTCAGATCCCAATGGGGACACATACCAGCTTGATGACAGCATTAGCCGGGTTTCCAGCGCTTCGGCCGTCATTTCCCACTGCCGGCTGCGACGGCCGGGTCGGCCCCAAACCGCCGCCTTCAGCGGGGCGAGGTCCTTCGGATTGCTCGACGAATGCAACTTGGTGGAATCTGAAAATCGTTTTGTCATTGAAATCTCCGGTTGCTACCGTTGAGACTTCGGCGACTCCACTCGGCGGATGAACAGGCTGAACGTGTAATTGCGGGAAATGGGAAAGCCGGGGTGTATGGAAAGACTCTACGCTCATCGCAGGCATCACATATTTACTATCGCGTGCGTTTCATCGATGCTTGCAGCGGCGCGCAGCCGGCTGATTCCGCGGCGGCTTCGCGAGGGCGGGATTGCGAATGATGACAACGATGCCAATTCGTGATGTGACGGGCTTTGTGCTGGCGGCAACGCCTGCGACGCTGATTGCGAGCGGCGATGGATATTACGGCTATTACGAGGCGGCCGGGGGCCTGATGACACTGGCGCTTTTCCTGCTTGGGGGCTATTATATCTGGCTGAACAAGGATGATTTCCGCATCACCGTTCGCAAGGGCGAGGTTCATTTCCGCGGCCGCTTTCCTCCCGGCCGCCGGGCGGAAGTGACGGCTTTTTTGCTGCAGGATATTGCCCCCGCGACGACTGTGCGCGTGATCGGCAACTGGAAGGCGGGCCGGGTGCTGCGCATCGCCGTGCAGGGGAAAATATCTGCCGGGGAGGCGCAGCGCATCCGGAATTTTTTCAGGATGGTTCTAAGCTGAGGTCTCCTGACAAGATGGCATAAATGAACGCCAAGTCGCCGAGGACGCCAAGTGACGAGCGCCAAGAGGACACAGATTTACCGATGATTTCATCTCTTCTTTCCGATCTTGGCGTCCTTGGCGTCTTGGCGTTCATCTCATTTGTTGGAACTTAAGAGTCTCGTTCAAAAAGCAAGACATGGGCGGGCCGCCCATGCCACGATAGAATCGGCGATATGATCCGCATCCGCGAAATTCTCGACCCCGATTTCCGCGAGCGCATTCGCGCGGCACTGGCGCAGCGGCGCGGATGCTCGGTGGCGGCCATTCCGGATTGGTTCGAGCTGGACGATGCCGACTATGTCGATCTGTTGAACGACCTGCGCGAGGAAGGCGATGTCGAGCGGGATGAGCCGCGAGATTAGCCGTCTTTTGTGACACGGGCGTCCCTCCGGCGTCTCGCCCGTGTCTGGCATTCTTATTTCGAAAGCATTAGAGCATTTTTCAGGTTGATGTAGCGGATAGTCGTCATCCTGAGGTACTCCGAAGGATCTGGTTCGCCTTCTCGCACCGGCAAGATCCTTCGGAGTACCTCAGGATGACGGTCGCGCGGACGCGCCACCAACGTGAAAATGCTATAGGCAACTCCGGGACGGCCATGTGAGGAATCACCGTATCAAAAAAAGCTACGGCCATGTCGCGATCAGGCGCTTTTTGCGATAACGCTTGACGTGGGAATCCCCTTCGTGTCATTTCTAACCCGCTCCTGAAATGCCTGATGGAGCGCGAGCGTGACCGGCCCGCAACGTTCGCCGCCGGCTGGTTTGTCGTTCCACGACTTGACCCAGGTGATTTCGCGGGTGGTGCTGGTGATGAATATTTCCGCCGCCGCCATCGCCTCGACCTGGCGAATCGGACGCTCTTCCACGACAATTCCCAGCTCCCGGGCCAATTCCAGCAGCACCGCCCGCGTAATTCCCGGCAACACCTTCGGCCCAACCGGGTGCGTCACCAGTGCCCCATTCATGACAACAAATAAATTACTCGCCGAGCATTCGGTCACGATGTCATCGTCGATGAACACCGCCTCATCGTACCCGCCCGATACGGCCTGCGTCTTTGCCAGAATGTTCGGCAGCAGCGCGATCGACTTGATCCAGCAGCGTTTCCATCGTTCATCGGGAACGCTCACGATGCGCGCGCCCTTGCCCCGCCCCGCCATCGCCACCGGCGGCAGCGGGCGGAAATAAAACAGCAGCGTGGCGGAAATATCAGCCGGGATGACATGATTCCGCGGCGCGCAGCCGCGGGTGAGCTGCAGGTAAATCATTCCTTCGCCGGCCCGTTGCTGCGCGATGGAATTGCGAATCTCCCGATCGAGTTTGTCGACGTCCAACGGCAGCGCGATGTCGATGGCGGCTGCCGAGCGGACAAGGCGCTGCAGGTGCTCGGCAAGCGTGAACGGTACGCCGTTGTAAAGCCGGATGACTTCATAAACGCCGTCGGCGAATTGAAATCCGCGATCTTCCACGCCGATGCGCGCTTCGGAAAGGGGAAGGGTCTTGCCGTTAAGCCAAATCCATTCGGTGGGCATGGGACATCCTTGTTAAATCGCACTGTTTTGGCCGAAACCAAACCGCACCGGCCGCATGGAGTTGTCAGATTTTTCGACCTGTTGGACTGGTCATCCTGAGGTACTCCGAAGGATCTTGCTCGCCTTCGCGCACCGGCCAGGTCCTTCGGAGTACCTCAGGATGACGATGGCTGGCACATCAATTTAAAAAACGCTGCAGTTCCGGCTTCCGCGGTTTTTTGAAACCTGAATTTTCCCGACCGATCCCTATAATCCCCGAAACAGCCAATGATTTCCACCGACTCACCCATCCCCTCCCCCACCAACGACGCCCCGGCCTGGGACGACCGGCTTCTGCTCAGCCCGCATACGGTTGCCGACAAACGCGGCCGCGTGCAGCGGATGTTTGCCGCCATCGCGCCCAGCTATGACCTCAACAACCGCCTGCATAGTATGTGGATGGACCAGCATTGGCGGCGGAAAACGGTGCGGCTGGCAAATGTCGGCCCGGCTGACGCTGTCGTCGATGTCGCCTGCGGGACGGGCGATCTGACGCTGAAATTCGCCCAGGCGGTTTGCGATGCGATCAATCGCGAGCAGGCGTCGCGCTATCCGGTGATTCCGCCGCGCGACCGCGTTTTGGGGATCGACTTCACCTACGAGATGCTGCCCCTGGCCCGCGACAAGGCCGCCGGGCGTTCGGTGAAGCGCGTGGGCGGGAACATAAAGCTCGGCGCATTCACGCAATTCGCCTGCGGCGACGCCACCTCCCTGCCGTTGCCCGACGGCTCGGCCGACGTCGTCTCCATCGCCTTCGGCATCCGCAACGTCTTCGACCCCGCCGCCGCCATCCGCGAGTTTTATCGCATCCTCCGCCCGGGTGGTCGCCTGCTGATTCTGGAATTCTCCTTGCCGACCAACGCCCTTCTTCGCGGCTTTTACAACTTTTACTTCAGAAAGATTCTTCCGCGCACCGCGACGCTCATCAGCGGCGACAAAACCGGTGCTTACAAATACCTGCCGGAATCGGTCAACACCTTCATCGGCCGCCAGCAGATGATGCAGATGATGGCCCATGCCGGTTTTGCGAAGGTGGAGCAGCATCCGATGACGTTCGGCGTCAGCGTGTGTTATCGAGGCGTGCGCGAATCATGACCTTCACGAAAATCAATGCGGCATCTGCCCCGAATGCGGCGCGGACACAAATTCCCGGCTGAAGTGATGAATCGAACCGACGCTGTTATTCTCGCGATGGCCGCGATTATTGCGCTTCTGTACCTTTTGCGCGCCGGTCAGCGATTTGGGAAATTCTTCCGCAGTTGGCGCGCATTGAAACGCCGCTGGCGCGATGAATGTCCCGGTTGCGGCTACAACCTGCAAGGAAACACCTCGGGGATTTGCCCGGAATGCGGGAGAAAGACGACCAGGATGTGATTCGTTTGTGAAAACCGATTCATGACGCCGGAATTGAGTCGACAAATCCCTTCGAGCGGGGCAGGGATTGCGAGTGCAACGGGCAAGCCGCCGCAGTGGATTTACTCCGTCACCTTCGGCGGCGCTTCGTCCAGCACCGGCGCTTTGTCACCCTGGATCGCCGCGATGCGGTCGGCAACCTTTTTCACGTCTTCGGTACCGACATGAATCGCGAAATCGATCGCAAAATGCCGGCTCGCGCCTGCGTCCAACTTCGGCACGCGGCCCGCCTCGCGCTCGATTCGGCGGTTCCACGCAAAGCCCGTTCCGGGTTCAAGGCCGGTCACGTAGCCCTCTTCCATGGCGGTCGTGTTCTTCCATTGCGTGAAATACGGCAGTTCGCTCGTCGACCAGGAAAGCGAAATGGCGCGGTCTTTCGCCTTGTTTTCCAGCATCGCCAGCGTGCGGCCATCCTTGTCGGCCTTGGGGAAGACGCAGTAAACCTGCTCGATGAATCCCAGTTTTGGCGCGGCGTATACCGCGCGCTCGGCCATCCCCTTGGCCGCGGTGGCGTTGAAGGGCATGATGCGCTCGGCGGGAACCATGCAGGTCGAGCCCTCCTCCAGCAGCGGCTTGCCGTAGTTCGTGTGATACAGCATTTCAAATTCCTGCTTGTCGGCCCCGCGATTGGTGATGACATCGTCGATGCGGAATTCGGTAGACCCGGGCACGGTGGAAACATCGGTCCAAAGTTCCAGCTTGGGACCGTAGAACATGCGCTCATCAACCCGGCCGCGAACGTGAATGCGATAGGGCGCTTTGCGGTCGATCACCACTTCCACTTCCGAGGCTGGGGTATTTTGAATTTTGCCGTGGAGGGTGAGTTCCATGGTGGCTTCATCGCCGACGTTGTTGATGAATTTGTCGGTGCCGGGGTGGCCGTTCCATTCCAGCCCGCAGCGGACGAACCATTCGTTAAATCCTTCGAGCCAGCCCAACCCGCCGCGGCTTTGGAGGTTGATATAAACGGGGTTGACGATTTCCTTGACGGGAGAATCCCAGCCCAGGCGCACATCGCCGCTGGTGACGGAATAGATGCCCATGCCGCGGGTGGGGATGATGGTGATTTTCAGTTTGCCGTTATCGAGCAGGATGACATCGACGCCTTCCTGCTTGCCGCCGTGGAGAGGATACTTTTTGACTGACCACGAAACTGGGCAGTCCGGAGTGATTTCCTTGCCCGTGCCCTCCCAATGTTGAATGTTCTGCGAACTGAATGCGGTGCTTAGGTTGATCGCATATGGGTCTGAGGGGGGATGCGGAAAGTGCGGCGGATCGTTTGGCATGCAACACGGAGTGTCCATCGAGCACCCAGTCAGGATCATTAAGGCAACGCACAACAGGTAAACTAGAGGTAAACTAGATTTTTCATGGCTTGATTGTGTCGGGCGGTTGAGGAATCCAGATCGATGTCAGACGGTTCGTCGAGAAAGAAATCAGCGTCGCATTGCCTCCCCTTGCATACGCCTGAACTCCGGTCTTTTCGTCCGCCAGGTTGGCTGTCATCGGCATATAGACCAGACCATCGTTGGCAAAGATTTCGACCGATGTACGGTCGCAAAGGATGCGCAGGCGGATTTGACCGTCCAGCGGTGGCAGGGAGGCCTTATTGCCACCGCACGAAAGTACCTGCGCTTTGACGTCGTAGCGAATGTCGAGATTGGGTAGATGCAAGCCCACTTCTGTGGCGGTGCCTGGGTCGAACGACATGGAAACATCTGCTAATCCCGCGGGCAAGACCGGGTGCGATGGCTTGCCTTCGCCAATTGTCTGGCGGTGGCAAAAAGAAATATCCCCGCGAAGTCCCTCGATCTCCTTCACCGGATTCCAGCACATGCGTATCCCGTCCGGCGTTGTCCGCAGGGTCAGTGTACAAGGGAAACACATCATCTGGTTGAACGGCATTCCCGGCGCATCGACCCTGCCCCAGCCGATCTGAATCCGCCGGCCGTCTTTGCTTGGAATATCGCTGAAGGTCTGGGCGGCATACAGGGCGTTTCCGCGCTGTCCGGGAAGTTTGCCGGTTTCGGGAGTAAACTTTGTTCCGTCGAACTGGCCGATCATGTATTCGCTGCTTGCCGCCGTCAGCACCCAGCGCTTGTTCTGCTGATTCCCATCCACCGGCAATTCGAAAAGATCGGGGCATTCGTAAAATCCCTCGATTTTGCTGGCAAACGTCCACGCCTTCAAATCCGGCGATGTGTAAAACGCAATCGCCCGCCCCGCCCCTTCATCGTAAACCACCATGACCCATTTCTTTGTCGGCTCATGCCACAGCACGCGAGGATCCCGGCCGTTGTGTTTCACCACCGGGTTGCCGGCAAATTCCGACCACGTCCGTCCCCTGTCATTGCTGTAGGCAATGCATTCGCCGCGGCCGGTGCTGGTGAACGCGGCCACCAGCGGATCGTCCGCGCCGGTCTTGAAGCCGGCGGTGTTATCCTTGTCGACCACGGCACTGCCGGAAAAAACCCAATCGCCAAATTTCTTTGGATACAGCGCGACCGGCAATTCCTCCCAATGGACCAGATCATGGCTGACGGCATGCCCCCAATGCATGTTTCCCCAGTCGTGGCCATAGGGATTGTGCTGAAAGAACAGATGATATTCGCCCTTGTAGAAGACCAGGCCGTTGGGGTCGTTTGTCCAGCCAATGCGCGGCGAGAAGTGAAATTGTGGGCGAAGCTTTTCGCGGTAGATATCGGGATTGATGTCGGCAACATCACTCTGGTCGATCGTTTTCAGCGCAGCCGAGTCATCGGAAAGCTGGTCAACGCGCACATCAGCCGTCTTTCCCTTCCACGCGCCGACCTCCAACGTCGCCAAAAAGTCCGGTTTGCCGTCGGCCAGCTCGATTTCAAATTCGCGGACAACTTTTCCATCAATTGACACGGTCATGCGCCGTTTCGGCGCGCCCGTTTTGACGGGCAGATGCAGATACGTTTTATCGATCGCGATCTGCCTCGATGCATCATGAACGATCACCGGCGGCTTGCGATCGGTGAGCACGATCTGGTCGACATTGATATGCCCCCAGCCGCCGGTCGCCTGGTCGACGATTTCGATGACGGCGGTTTTCGAACCGAATTCGCTTACATCCCACGCCTCCGGAAAAAGCGCCTCGCTGCCGCCGGGTTTGGTGTTCGGACCGGTTGCTGTGCGGACGATCTTGCCGTTCACGAGCAAATTCATGCATGTTTTCCCGGCAAATCCTCCGCCGCCGATGAGGAAGGAGATATGCGAGCGGCTAATGACAAACGGCGGCGACGTGAGGGTGCCGGTGGATTGGTCGCCGCCGAGGAAAGAGTTGGCCAGTCCGTGGCCGAGGAATCCGGTGACAGCCATCTGGCCGGGAAGGGTTCCCTGGGCGGGGCCGGTGCCGAAGGCGTCGCCGGTGGTTTTCCACTCGCCGTAGTCTTTTCCTTCGAAATCGGCGAGGGTGATATCATCGGCGGCGCGGGCGAACGGGGCGATCGCGACAAGAATGGTTAGAAGAAGCGAAAATTTCCGGAACACGTGCGGCCTCCTTCGCCATCTGGCGGGGTGAACGATTTCAACCGCCAGGCGCGAGGGCGTCAAGGAACTCAAGGAGATGGAATATTGAGAATCAGATTCAAACGTGCGTTTTGGGTCGTCAGTCGTCAAGTTTTGATTGACCCCATGGCGTTCGTGATGTAGATATTACATCATGACACGGACGCAAATTCAATTGCCGGATGAACTATACAAGCGGGCCAAAAAATTCGCGCAGAAGCGGGAATTGTCGCTGGCAGAGTTGACCCGCCGGGGCCTGGAACTGTTTCTTTCGCGGTTTTCAGAAGAAAGCGGCCCGGGAGCCAGGTGGTCATTACCGAAGGTTCATGGCGGGGGCATCAAAGTGCCTCTGGATCAATTACATGAAATCAGCGAAGCAGACGAAACTCGTCGGGACTCCGGTCGCAAATGATTTCGATCGACACCAATATCCTTCTGCCCGGCGTGGAGGCGGACAATCCGCACCATGAAAAGGCCGCCGCGTTCATTGAGTCGTTGCAAATGAGCGACGAGGTGGCAATCTCGGAGTTTATCCTCCTTGAACTTTACAATCTGCTGCGAAATCCCGCCGTTCTAAAAAGCCCGTTGAGCGCGGCCAGCGCGTGCAACGTTTGCGAGTCATTCCGGCATCATCCGCGCTGGCAGGTGATCGGCTTCCCGCCCGACAGCCGGGCGTTTCACGATTTGTTCTGGCCGCGCCTGCGCGACAAGTCGTTCGCCCGCCGCCGGGCCTACGACTGGCGCTCGGCCTTGTCGATGCTGCGAAATGGAGTCACCGAGTTGGCCACGGTAAACATCAAGGATTTCCAGGGATTCGGATTTTCAAAAGTGTGGAATCCACTCGCGTAGCTATGCGTCGCACACATGGCAGTTAGCCTTGAGATCGCATCCCCGCACTATTATACTCATTCCCCTTGGGGATTGGATTCCATACCCATACGGGAGGCTCGCATGTGCTTTGCATCGAGTGAAGTCCGAGGCGCACGTTTTCTCGTTCGAACGCTGATGCTGATCGCAATGTCCGCCTCGCTGACAGCCCGTGCCGGCAGCATCTTCGACGACGACTACGCTCCGCCAAAGCGCCAGACGCCCAAAGCTGATGTCCAACCCGCCCCAACTCCGGACGTCAAACCTCCGGCTCCCACACCAACGCCCACGCCGCCCGAGGTCGCCAAGCCCAATGTAGTGGAGACACCCGCTCCACCCATTAGCACATCCCGGCGGTCGATCCCCACCAAGGACGAGCAGACAAAATGCGGCAAAATGTTTGATGAAGCTTTTGCCGATCAGCTCAAAGACAAGTCGCCCGTCGCCCGGAAAAAGTTGAGCGAGTCGCTGATCAAGGAGGCGGCGAAAAACAGTGCCGTTCCGGTGGATTATTTTGTGCTGCTCAAAGGCGCTCTGAATTCCGCCGAGGAGGGTAGCAATCTGCGCCTGAGCTTTGCCGCGATTGACGAATTGACTAGGAGCTACAAATTGGACGCGTTGGCCGCCAAAGCCGATGCGGTGGAAAAAGTCTGGTCGGCCGCCACGCCGGCAACAGCCAGCGTCGCCAACGTGCAATCGGCATTTGACATCATGGATGAACTGCTTGCCGACGACGACTTTGCGACGGCTGCCAAGGTTGCCTCAGCCTTGCAGCACGGCATCGGCGCTATTCGCGATACGGAATTGAAATCGGCAGTGGCGAATCGCGTCCGCGATTTCGATGTGGCGAATGTCGAGCGCGAGAAGATTAGCCCGAGCCTGGAAAAGCTGAAGACGGCGCCCGCCGATGCCGCCGCGAATTTTGCGGTCGGATCTTTCTGGTGCTTCACGCGCGGCCAATGGGAGAAGGGGCTGCCATATCTCGCCAGGGGAAACGACCCGGCAATTAAGAGTCTGGCCACCAGTGAGATGCTCAAGTCCGGCGATGCCGAAGCCGCCGCCAAGGTTGCCGATGGGTGGTGGGATGCAGCGTCAAAGATGACGGCACTTGGAAAAATGAAGACGCAGATTCATGCGGCGGCATTATACCGTGGTGTTATCGCGAACATTCCCGGTTTGCGGCGTTTGGCGATTGAAAAGCGCATTGCCGAAACGCCATCGACAGATTCCCCTCGACGAATTGACCTGCTCGATATTTTCGATCCGGCCGTGGGCGTCGTAAGTGGCAAATGGAGGATGGAAGGTGAGACACTCACCTGCGAGCCGGGCGAGTTTAGCCGAGTTGAGTTCCCGTATACGCCATCGGAGGAGTACGATTTTCGAATCTCGTTTGTCGTAATCCAGGAGAATGATGCCATCGAGCAATTGTGTTATCACGCGGGCCACCAGTTTGGGTGGAATATGGGCGGTCAACACGACACAGCCTGTGGATTTGAACGGATTAATGGTGCCGGTTCGGATCGCAATCCAACCGCTCGACACAATCAACATTGGCTCTCCAATGGCAAACGCTATACGTCCGTCGTAAAAGTGCGAAAGACAGGCACCGAGGCGTTTATCAACGAACAGCCAGTCAGCAATTGGAAGACTGACTACTCCGACATGGCTACATGGCCGGGGTGGCAACTCCGTCATGAGAATGCATTAGGATTGGGTGCGCACGATAACAGTATCAAGTTCGATTTTGCCGAAGTGATCGAAGTGACCGGACAAGGCAAAGAAATCAAATAGGTTGCACCGCCAGCGATGCATCTTGACGGGCAAGCCGCACCCCTGTTCCGATGAAATGGCGACTTTTTACAATTCTTCCCGTCTGGCTTTTTCTCATCTTCCTCCTCGTCGTTAACAGCTCATCGTGGGGTATCAAATTTCAAGTTGTCGGCATGGACCAAGTCATGGAAGTGGAGGCCCAATGGAGGCATTATGTTTCCGAGGCGACGCTTCCGATTGTTCTGGTTTTTATTGTTGTTCATTTGCTATGGGCGTACGCTTGGGCGTTCAAGCGCGACCGCGGCATCGTTGGAAGCGCGAGGGACGGTGTCAGTCGTGTGGCTATGATCTTCGCGCAACGCCTGGGCGATGCCCGGAATGTGGGGAAAAATCCTTGAAGTTCATCGCGGACGGCTCGTGATGCGCGAGCGAGCCGTCGTGCAAGCCCGGCTTCTTTCGTGTTGCAAACCTTCTGAAAGCATTTCCGGCCGCTCTGCTGCGACGTATCATTGAAGAATATGGACATCGTCACTGCCATCACCGGCGCCAGCGGCGCGCTTTATGCTCAGCGATTTATTCAAGGTTTGGTTGCTGCCAGCGTCAAGACGCATCTGATCGTGTCGCCACTGGGGCGGCGGCTTTTGCATGATGAGCTGGGTATGGAAACCGTCGATCTACCGACGCTGGCCGGGACGACGTCGCACACCATCACGCTTTACAATTACAACGATGTCGGCTGCAAGCTTGCCAGCGGCAGCTTCATTCATGATGGCATGGTCATTGTTCCCTGCTCGAGCAATACGCTGGCGGAAGTAGCGCATGGGTTGGGCGATAACCTCATCAGCCGAGCAGCAGCGGTGACGCTGAAGGAGCGCCGCCGGCTGGTGCTGGCGCATCGGGAGATGCCATTGTCGGTGATCGACGTGAATAATTACAAGGTGCTGAGCGATGCGGGCGTGATTCTAGCGCCGTGCAATCCGGGGTTTTACCTGAATCCGAACACGGTGGGCGAGGTGGTGGATTTCGTGGCGGGCAAGCTGCTTGACCTGGTGGGCGTGCCGCATGCTTTTGATACGCGATGGGATCCGAAGAACGTAAGGCCGCCAGCAGTGCTGTGATGCGGCTGTTTTTCACGTGGCACGGGCGGCTCGCCCGTGCCACGTGATAGTTGACGCGGTCTGCCTTGACCCACCGGCCGCATGATCTTGTCCGATTGCTACGCAGGGCATAAGGGAGCCGCGCACGGCGGGTATTCCGGGTACTCCCGTAGTAAGCGGTTTCGCGGGCCCGCTTACGACGGGAATACCCGGAATACCCTCCGTGCGCGGCTCCTTTGTCTCCCGATTTCGGGTTGCCTTGGATCGGACATTTTTAAGCGGCGGGTGTGTGAGGTCTGTACCCGCAATCCATTGACCAACACGCGGAAGAGGTTTGACCACGGATTTCACGGATGTACACGGATGGGACGGAAATCGGGACGTCTTCTTATCCGCGTGCATCCGTGAAATCCGTGGTCAAACCTCTTTGTCTCTGCCGCGGCGGATCACGCAAGGTCGACAGACCGTCAGGTCTAAATAACCTTGCGCGATGCGTGTAGGGTCCGCACCGCGGACCATTGCGTTTGAGATGGAAGACCACGGTCCGCGGTGCGGACCCTACGCAGATTCGAAGCGCCGAATCGCGCAATGTCATTTAGAAGTCGGACACCTCATGCGGCGGATGTATCAGGATTACGAAAGAGACATGGCGCGTCGCCGTTCGCGGCGCTTTTTGTTATCTTCCCGACGCGCTCACATATACCCGTTCAGGATTCACCCCATGACCATTGCCGAACCGGAAATCGTCACCCTTTCCACCCCCACCGGCCCGATGCGCACCTACGTCATGCGGCCCACGGCCGGCGGGAAATATCCGGGCGTTTTGCTCTACTCGGAAATCTTCCAGGTGACCGGGCCAATCCGCCGAACCGCGGCGCTCTTGGCCGGGCAGGGATTTATCGTCGCCATCCCGGAAATCTATCACGAATTTGAAGCACCCGGCGTCGCGCTGGCGTACGACACCGCCGGGGCGGATCGCGGCAATGCGCTCAAGACCACCAAGGAATTGGCCGCATATGATGCCGATGCGCGGGCCGTGCTCGATCATCTGAAATCGCGGCCCGATTGCACGGGAAAACTCGGCGCGATGGGCATCTGCATCGGCGGGCATCTGGCGTTCCGCGCCGCGATGAACCCGGATGTCCTGGCCGGCGTTTGCTTCTACGCCACCGACATTCACAAACGCGGCCTGGGAAAAGGCACGAACGACAACTCGCTCGATCGCATGAAGGAAATCCAGGGCGAGATGCTGATGATCTGGGGCCGGCAGGATCCGCATGTCCCGCGCGACGGCAGGCAGTTGATTTACAACGCCATGTGCGATGCCGGGGTCTGGTTCACCTGGCACGAATTCAACGGCCAGCACGCCTTCCTGCGCGACGAAGGTGCGCGCTACGATCCGGAGCTGGCCCGGATCGGATACGATCTGGCGATCGGGCTTTTCAAGAGGCGGTTGACGGAGGGGGATGTGAGGAAAGTGGCAACGGGGGCTGCCGAGGCAAAGCACTAACGCTTCATTGGCCGCGATCGCGCAAGGCATTAAGAAGTTTTTGCCGGCGCCGTTCGTAGACGCCGAGCGCATTGCGATAGTCGCCGGTCTTTTTGAGCGACGAGATGACGCCGATGAATATCATGACGAGCATCCCGACGCCGAAGAGGGGGAAGAAGAATGGCGCGCCCATTGACGCGCTTGCGATGATCCAGATAACGATGAAGACTGACGCGAATACAAGGCCAAAGATCGCCCCCGCGCCGCCGCCAGTTGTCGGCGGAAGGGAATGGCCTTGCTTGTTTCGTATTGCGTAGTTTTCCCGATCAACCATCCATTCCCGGTCGAGTTGATTCAATTGGTTTTGCAACTTGATCGTTTCGACATCCTCGGCGATGTGCTGCGTGCGCTCGTCGATCGCTTCCAGAACTTCGGTATAAGCGGCCCCGCCATTCTGATGAATCTCCAACCGCGAATTGCAATATCGGCAGGTGACGAACCGCGTCCCCGGCGGCACTTCCAGCGGCGCGCCACAATGATCGCAGGTGATGCTCAAGACCTGGATCGATTCGTTCATGTGCCTCCCGTTTAAACCATTCTTTATTGCAACGGCGCCGCCGGAAAAGGCCAAGTACAATCCCCCTGCTATTTCGTAACCGGCTTCAACGTAATCGACCGCAAATCCATCACCGCCAGCCCGGGCTTGGTGATCGGCTTCACGTTAATCGTATACACGCCCGGCTTGAGGTCGAGGGTGCCGATATCGCGGCTGACGAAGTTTTGGAAGCCGCCGGTGTCCTGGACGGTGGTTTTGAGGGTTTGCTTGTCGACGGAGAATTCGACATCGGATCCGCCCGAGCCTTTGCCGCAGCCTTGCAGGATTTCGACGTGGAATGACCCGCCCTTGACGACTTGGAAATCCCAGCTCACCCAGTCCTCTTTTTTCGTCCAGTAGCCGACCGTATTTTTGTGCGGATCGGGTTCATAGCGGACGGTGGTGCCGTGAATCGTGACGTCTTTGGCGTGAAGCAGGATCGTCCCATCGTCGGCTTGCTTGATCGGCTGAGTGGCCGGCGCTTTATCCGGGGCGGCGGCAACAAGGGCCAGCAGCAGAAGCCCGATGAGTGAATATGGATGACTTGGTGTGTGCATTGTGGTTACTATAACCGCAATGGGGAACCAGATGAAATATTCTTTGCGGCCCTGGTCGATCGCGGCACTCGCGTTTTGCGCGCTGTGCATCTTTTGTGGCGCGCTTCGTGCCGCCCCGACGCCGGAATTGCGGGCGCGCGTCGACACGCTGCTCGATCAGTTGGAGGATCCGGATGCATCGGTTCGCATGGCGGCCGATGCCCAGTTAAACAGCCTGCCGGGCGATGCGGCCGACCTGGTCGAAGCCGCCGCCAGGCGGGATGATCTCGGCGTCGAGCAAACGACGAAGCTGAGGCGGGCGTTGACGTATCTCCGTCCGCGCGCAAAGACCGAATTGGCGAGAAAGACGCGCCTGGATTGGGAGATCAAGACGTTCGTGGCGGCGTATAACGCAGGCGGACACATGAATCAAAAAGACGCGCCGGCGTCGCGCGCAGCGCTGGCGGCATACGTGCGGTTTCGCGATCCGTGGGTCGGTCACCGTCCGGAATATCGCCCCGCGCTGGTGCGAACTTTTCAGAAAGCCGTCGATGCCGGCACGACCGATCCCCTGGTTCTCACGCTCGCGACGATTGCCGACGGACGAGCCGATCTTGATGAGCGCTGGCGCGATCCTGACGGCAGCGAGATTGTGTCGCTTAAGCAGGTGCTCAATGGTCCATACCCGCTGATCGTCAAGTACTATGCCGAGTTGGGACGCCTAAGCGTCATGTCGAACTGGGTTGTGGAATGGCCGCGGGCTTTGGAGATGCTCAAGGAACTGGCCCGGGATCCGTCGCTCCCGCCGCGCGAACTCGACCAACTGGCCGTGGAGTTTTTCGATCTCGCCATCGACACCCTCCACGATGACAAAATCGTCCCGGCATTCGTGCAGATATACACCGCTGCCGCCCCGACGTCGGCGTATCCGCTGGTTCTGCAGGCAATCGGACAGGCGCGCCTCGCCGAACAGCACGTCGTCGGCATTACCAACGACGCCGACTGGAAATTCTTCTACGATAATCTTCAGCAAGGGGAAGATCTGCTCAATAAAGCATGGCGGATGGACCCGGCCGATTCCCGCGTGGCGATTGCGGCGCTTCGGCTGAGGACCGACCAGGGCATGCACGGCGGCGGACGGGAATCGATGGAGACATGGTTTCAGCGCGCCATCAGCGCCGATCCTGACAGCCTGACAGCATACCGGCTGAAACTTGGGTTTCTATATGCTCACGCCGACGATGGGCACAAGGCGTATCTGGAATTCGCGCGCGATTGCCTGAATACTCAGGATTATCATGCGGGGATTCCCGGGGTGCTGATGGAAGCCCATCTGAAACTGGCAGATGGAAGCGGAGACAGCGCGGAATACTTCGCGCGGTCGGATGTGTGGTTGGATGCGCAGTCGTTTTACGAGACGTCCCTGTTGAATTTCCCGGATAATTTAAAGATTCATGGGGAATATGCCCAGTTTGCCGCCAAATGCGGGCACTGGGACGTCGTGCGCACGCAGTGCGGCATCATCGGGGATAAACCGACCAACCCGCCGTTTAAGAGCATGGAGTCGTATAACTACCTTAAAAAAAAGGCGGCTCGGCTTTTCGCCGCCCCTGATAAATGAGTATTTCACGGCCCCATTGCTTCATTTGTATTCAAGCAGGCGCATTTGCGCGGGCGTGAGATACTTTTCCACTGCCCGATTGAACGCCGCATATTGCCGGGCGCGGATGTCACTTTCGTGGGCCACCAGATCGAGCAATGGCTGGGCGGCTCGTTTCTTTTCCGGGCCATCGGGCGCGTCGCGATAGGCCAGGAACATCGCCTGCAGTTCCTTTCGCTTTTCCGGGAGGGGAAATGAGACGATGCTTTGGTATGGCGGAGCGGTGATTTTCTGCAACTGGCTGAATTGCTCATCGGTGATTCCCACGCGCTTGCGCTCTTCGGGATAGTGCATCACCCGCCCCAACAAGTCCCTGAGCCGGTTGCACTGTGCGAATTCCGCCTCGTCAGCGCGGCGAAAGGTCGGCAGCCAGATGTTCCCGGCGAGCGAGCCGTCATGCATCACAAATTGCAACAGATAATCGCTTCCAACAAACGTGATAAAATCCTTTCTGCGGAGAATCTGCACGGAATTGCCGGCGGTGAATTCGACCGGAAACGCAGCGGCCAAGCTCCCGCGGTTGGAGAGCGGATGGGCGGGGTCGATGGAGATGCGATAAAAAGTGGGGCCGACAGAAAACGCCGCCAATCCCAGCGACCCGGAAATGAAAGGCGTTGACTGCCAGGCGATCTGATTTCCCTGCGAATTGCGCAGGCCAATGCCCAGGTCGCTCACATGCAGCGTGGCGGGATCGAGCGCATACCACCTTTCGCCGGGAAGGAGATAGCGGCCATTCCACCGCAGCAGCGGACTGGACGCATAACTTGACCAGAACGGCAAAAGCACTGCCTGCGCATCGGGGCCGAATGAGCGATCAGCTTTCAGTTGCGCTTTGAATACCGGGATCTCATTTAGAATGCATTCATGGTTGTTCAGCCATAGCGGCGGATTGCGCGGAGCGATTGGGTGAGTCGGGTCGGCGGCGCTGCGGGGCAGGTCCGCGGCAGTCACCGTGAGCCGATCGATATTCACTATCGCACAGCGCCCAACCCCGTTCGACGTTGCCGCCATCCAGACGCATCGTTCGTGTGCGCCCGCGGCTGTTGGAGGCTCGGTGAACCAGGCAGGTTGGAATGCCGCTGACGGCGTCTTATTTTTCGCCGCCGGAGGGATCGGCCCACTAAGCCAGTCGCTGACCCGATCGGCGGACTTGAAGAAGACGCGCGCGGTGATTCCACCGGTCGGTGCGCGTTCCAAAATCGCCATCCACGAGTCGCTTTCCAGTCCGTAGGTCTTTCCCGCGACCCCGACGGCCAGAACCTTACCCGATGCCAACGGATAAATGCGGATCGCGAGATTGCAGGGCGGCAGGGTTTCCAAACGATCGATGGTTTTTCCGGCGCGGTCGACGATAAACACGCCTGCGTGCAGCGACGCCGCCCAGGCGTTCTGCCCGTCCCACGCCACATCGCAGTAACCGGCGGCTGGATCGTTGAGCACTTCTTCAAGCACATTGCCGCCACGATAATAAAGGATGGCTTGTGGGGTTAACCAGGCATCCAATCCGTCGGCAAGGCGCTGCATAATCGGCCCGCTGATGATTCCGCCATGCTTGAAATCACGCCAATCCTGATAGTGAACGATCTGCCCGTCGCGTGTTTTGATTTTACAGGGGATCTCCTCCCAGGAAACGCTGCCGTCGATGGCGCCGAGCTTCGGTTTGAGGTTTTCGTCGCTGAGCGAATAGACCGCGATGATGTTCTCGGTGGAATTTTCCCAGCCGTGCGGCGTCTCCGACCCGCCGCCACCGACCAGCAGGGTTTTGCCATCGGGAGATATCGCCAGTGAGTCTGGCGAAGCGAATCCAATGTTCAAGGATGACGCGCGTCGCATTTCCTGCTTGAGTTCACGGGAGTCGAGGTCCCAGATTCTTACCGAAGCGTCGATGCCTGCCAGGATGATGCGCTTGCTGTCAGGCGTGAAAATCATCGACCGCGCCTGAAGGTGCTGCCATTCTTTGTTGGACGTGATCTTCTTGTCGCCGTCGATTTGGAAGAGGGAGAGCGTTGCGCCGGGATCCTGGGTGCAGCAGACGGTTTTTCCATCCGGGGCAATCGCGATGCAGGGAATGAGATACTGGCGGTTGCCAGGCCGGGCGATTTCCTTGCGGTCGACGAGGTCGAGGACGGCGGCTGAGCCAACATAACCATCGATCAGTGCCAGCCGCCGCTGGTCGCTGGAGAGGGACATGGACACGACGCTCTTGTCTGAATCGCCGCGCCATTTCCACAGGAGCTTTTCCTGGGCGACGCTCCATAATCGCACGCCGTCCCCGCCACCGCTGACAAGCCGCCCCCCCGAAAGAAACGCCACTCCGTAGACCCGGCCGGTATGCCCCTCCAACTGGCCGGTTTGCTCGTAGGTCGTCGCGTCCCAGATTCGGACGGTATGATCGGCCCCGCCGGTGGCGATAAGCTTGCCGTCTTGGGAGACTGCCACGGAAAAGACCGGCCCGTCATGTCCCAGAATCGTGCGGAGGAGACGGCCGGTTTTCAATTCCCAGACTTTGGCCGATCCATCGCGGCTGCCACTGACGAATTTTGCCCCGTCAGGAAAGAACGCGAGCGAATGCACCGCTTCGGTATGCGCGGCGATGACGCGGTCGGGCGGCGTCTTGTTCTGTTCGGGAACGAACCCGCCCAGCGCGCCGCCGGCGCACATGAGCGCCACGCCGATGAGCACCACCGCAAACCGCCGATCGAAAATGGCTGCATTTTTCACGACGAACCCCAGTAAGTGAAGTCCGGTATGTTGGCTTTGCCGCCCGATGGCGTCAAGGATGCGGTACGGGAATGGCACGACTGCCGCGAAGCGTTCGCGGCGTTTTGGCGGGGTCGGGAAGATTGACGCCTCGACTGATTCGGTCATGACTGTTTATTGCAAGATTGAGTTTCTTCATCGTATCAACGAAGTTCCCTATAATGGACTCCGCCGCTCGCACGCGCATGATGTTTGGGCAATGAAATCATCGCGCGAAAACGTTGTTGCCTTATCGCCATGGAGTGCGTCAATGCTGACTTTCCGGCTTTGGGTTGTTTTTCTCTTCAGTTGTGGCTCGGTGATGCTGAACGGGTGCGGGTCGGGAGCCGCGCCAAGCGCGGCGCGGGAAAAGACGGTTGTGCGCTGTGCCCAGACGCAGCCGGCCACAGCGCCGCTTGCGGAGTACAAGGCCGATCCACGTCTCACGCCGCCAGTCGCAAAGGTGATTCCCAAGGAGGTGAACCTTGGCGGACAGAGGGTGGTCGACGATTACTGGTGGCTGCGCGACAAATCCGATCCGGCGGTCATCGCTTACCTCAACGCCGAAAATGCCTACACCGATGCCGCCATGAAACCGGCCGAGGGTTTGCAAAAGAAGCTGTACGATGAAATGACCAACCGGCTGCCGGACAAGAACGAGACGGTGCCGTATCGCGTTGACAACTGGTGGTATTCCTCGCGGCATGATGAGGATTACCCGATTTACGTCCGGCGGCTTGGCTCGCCCAAGGCCGACCCGGTGGTGATTGCCGATGTGAACGAGCTTGCCAAGGGGCACAAGTTTTTCGACTACGTTCTGGGACCGGTGAGTGATGATGGAAATCTGCTGCTGTTTGCGACGGACGTGACGGGGAATCGGCAATATGAATTGCAGGTGAAGGACCTTCGCACGGGAAAAGTGCTGCCGGAGAAAATCGCGGTGGTCGATTCCTTCGCCTGGATGACCGACAACAAGACGTTTTATTACGTGAAGGAGGATGATGCCAAGCGCGACTATCGGCTTTACCGCCACACGCTCGGCATGCCGGTGGCTAATGATCCGCTGCTCTATGAGGAGAAGGACCCGCAGTTTTCCATCACGCTGACGCGCACGCGGGATAAGAAATTCTTCATCGTTTCCAGCGAAAGCAGCACCACCAGCGAGGAGCGTGTCATTCCCGCCGACCACATGGGAGACACGGTTCTGGTTGAGCCGCGACGGGCCGACATGGAGTATTATCTCGATCACCGCGACGGCCGGTTTTACATCCGCGTCAACGATACCAGCGAGAATTTCCGGATCGTGACAGCGCCAGATAACAACCCCGGCTGCCAGAATTGGAAGGAGCTTGTCGGCGCCAGGCCGGACGTGGTTATCGGCGACGAGGATGTCTTTGCTCACGATCTGATCGTGAGCGAACGGCGCGATGGGATCACGCAACTGGCTGTTGCGAAGCTGCCCGAAGTGCGGGGCGATCCTGCCGCCCGCGGCGATGCGATGCCGGTGGAAATTCGGTTTAATGAGCCGGATTTTGTGGTATCGCTGGGAGACAACGCCGAATTCGATCCATCGTTCGTTCGCATTGTTTACGCCTCGCTCACCACGCCGCAGCGGGTGATCGATGTCGACCTGACCAGCGGCCAGCAGACGTTGAAAAAGCAGGAGGCGGTGGAGGGTGACTTCAAGGCGAAGAACTATCGCGAAGAGCGCGTCTTCGCGACGGCGTGCGATGGAACGAAAATCCCCATCTCGCTGGTCTATCGCGTCGGCCGAAACGGAGCCCGGCCCTCAGGGCCGCGGCCGATGCTGCTCGACGGGTACGGCTCCTACGGGAATCCCGAAGACGTCAACTTCTCCAGTGACCGCGTGAGCCTTCTCGATCGCGGAATGATCTACGGAATTGCCCACGTGCGCGGTGGCGGCGAATATGGCCGCAACTGGTACAACGGCGCTCGCGTCAAAACCAAGCAGAACACCTTCGGCGACTTCATCGCCTGTGCCGAGTATTTGGAGAAGACCGGCTACACCGCGCCGGATAAGCTGGCGATTTACGGCGCCAGCGCGGGGGGATTGCTTATCGGCGCAGTGGTGAACCAGAGACCGGATTTATTTCGGGCGGCGGTGGCGGAAGTGCCGTGGGTGGATGTATTGGCGGACATGAGCGATCCGTCGATCCCGCTGACCACCCTCGAATATAGCGAATGGGGTAATCCCAACAAACCCGCCGAGCGCGCTCTCATCGCCGCGTATGATCCCTATACGAACGTGCGTCCGCAGGCGTATCCGGCGATGCTGGTGCGCGAGTCGCTGAACGACAGCCAGGTGCAATACTGGGACGCGGCCCGGTGGGTGGCCAAGCTTCGCGCCGCCAAAAAGCAAGCCGGGCCGGCTGGAAAATCGGAACTGCTTTTCAAGATGGACATGAACGCCGGGCATGACGGCGCATCGGGCCAGGACGCGCAGCTTCAGGATGACGCGTTTGATGATGCATGGATCCTGACAAGGCTCGGGGTCGAATGATGGGGCATTGTCACTTCAGTGACCATGACATCCGATGCGCACTTTGGCCCAACCCGCGTGAAAAACCCGCGAAAAGCAGCGGAATTTTTCCAATTTTTCCGCGCAGACGCGCCATTTTCACGGTGTACCGTCTCAAAAATCGCGAGGCGTCGTGCTCGCAACATCCAGTCAAAAACCCCATTTTCGGCCGGAAAAATGCGGTTTTTCATTCTTCACTCTGCATTCTTCACTCTTCATTTCCCCGCCCCCTGTCGAAAAAGTCCCATATTTCTTGCGATTTTTTGATTTTTCGGCAAGACTACGCCTCGTTTTAGTGGATTCCCAAAACCCTTTGCTAAGGAGAGCTTCCAGATGGCAACCACTGCCAAGCCCGCCACGAAGAGCGAGATTCTCGCCAACATCGCCACCAGCACCGAACTTTCGCGCAAGCAGGTGGCGTCGGTTTTTGACGCCCTGGCCGAGCAGATCAAGGCTGCGGTCGGCAAGAAAGGGCCGGGCGTTTTCGCTGTCCCGGGCCTGATGAAGATCACCGTCAAGAACAAGCCCGCCACCAAGGCGCGCATGGGCATCGACCCGTTCACCAAGACGGAAAAGATGTTCAAGGCCAAGGCCGCCAGCCGCCAGATCAAGGTGCGCCCTCTCAAGGCGCTGAAGGATTTCGTGAAGTAATTTAGCCAGCCGTCAGTTGTATTTGACGCCAGCGCGATCCGAAAAATTGCGGGGCGGGATTTGTAGTCCCGCATGGCCGGCCCTGGTGGCCGGTTAGCCCGCAAATTTCGGATCGCGTTTTTTTGTTTTGGCTGAAACGCGTCGGGGGACGAAGGAAGCAGCCGCTCATCGGTTGCGTGTCCTATAGCATTTTTCACGTTGGTGGCGTTTCTTTGCGATCGTGACTCTGATACGCCCGCGGCTGAAAAATGTCCGGTCCAAAGCAAGCAACGAGCCGCGCACGAAGGGTACTCCCGTAGAAAGCGGTCCCGAAACCGCTTGCTTCGCGAGTGCTCATACGTGCGCGGTTCGTTCCGACGTGCGTGCGGGACGGACAAGGTCGTGTGTCAGGTACTCCGCGGCCTTCCGGCCTGGGCTATCAAGGAATTGCGCAGGTTATCGGTGACCTCCGCCACCACCTCCCGAGCGACCACCTCCGCCCCCGCCCGCGCCGCCTCCGCCCCAGGGGCTGGGGGAATAGCGCGAGGGGGATTGCGGCTGATAGGGTCGGTAGCCGGGCGCACCAGGCTGCGGGTTCGACCCGCGATTGTAACCGGGCATGCGCGGAGCGCCGGGGCGCATTGGCATTCCCGGACGCATCGGCATTCCTGGTTGCGCCGGGCCGCCGGGATGCACCGGATTGTTCGGCGCGCCCGGACCGTATCGGTTTGCATTGCTACCGAATGGGGATGAGCCTGATGGATAAGCCGGCGCCGGCGTGAACGGAACGTGAAACGAATTGGGTTGGTAACCGGCAGGCGATTGCCCGTCATCCCAGGGCATTGCCGGCAAGACCGGCGGGTTGAGGCTGAGCCAGACCAGCCCGGCAAACATCGCCACCCCCGCCGCCGCCCGCGCGCCGTAACTCAGCCAGTATTTCCACGCCTGCTGCCGCGAGCGATCCGGGTTGTCGCGCGCATCGTCAAGCTCCGGCATCACTTCAAGATTCGCCGCCTCCTCCACCTTTTCGGCATGCTGCGTGAGTTCCGCCAGCGTGCGTACGACGAGCAGGCAAAACGCATCGACGGCGATGACCGCCGCCTTGTGCGTATCCGCCGCATCGCGTGCATCGGGAAAATTGGGGACAAGAACCGTTCCAACCGAGACCCCTGCCGTTGCGTGTGCGAAGGGAAATGGGACGGTAGAAAGTTGCCGCCATGCATCGCGAAGGATTTCCACCGCCTCGTGCGTGGCGCGAAGAATCTGCTGAATCAGGGCCGGATATGGCTGGCGGGAATTGTGCGACGGCGCAAGCACCCGGATGGTGATCGCCAGTTCGCCAAGCCGGTTCATCGGCGCGATCAGCGGCTCAAGGGCCTGGCAGACGAGGATCAACTGCGAGGTACGGCTGCGCGCGGCCGCCAGATAATTTTCCCCGCCGCCTGCCCGGGGGAAGGGCAGGCCATCGGTATGCAGCAGGCGCAGGGCGGTGGTCAGGCGGGCGCGGGCGCTGACGGCAAAAACCTGGTATCGCTGCCGGGTCTTTCCGTGGACCGGCTCAGTGCGATGCAGAGTGCTGGCAGCGCGGGCGCGGATTCGCCCGGCCCGGGGCGTCATCGCGAAAAGCCCGCACAGCGTCATCTGCGCCCGCGCGGTGGCAAGCGTTGCCGCATCGGACTGAAACGTGGCGATGCCTTCACCCACATCCCCGGCGGCGCGAAGCATCGTCTCCCGCGTGCGCTGCAATGCCGACAGCCCTTCCTCAAGGTTTTCCACCGGACTGTCGGCAAGGGAATTAGGAAAGACCGGCTGCATCGGGATGACGTGCCCGCGCAGAAACCGCCGCAACGTGCGATACGCCTTGCGCTGGGCGATGCGCTGGTCGGCCAGCGCGGGAGTGGGAATCATCTGAGCGGTGTTTGCTTCGACGCCGAGCAGGCCCTTATAGAACGCCTGCGTGGTCCGGCGGCACAGCGCGCCGAAATCGGCGAAGACCTGCCCCGCCGGGGCGTCGCAGTGCAGCAGCGGCTGGCAGGCAATCCGCTCGACGTGCCGCACCCGGTCGGCGTCGCTGGGATGCGTGTCGAACCAGCGGGTTTTTTCCCGCGTGATCCGCTGGAATAAATCCCGGCGCGTTTCGGCAAGATGCCGGGCATTGATGGCGACCAGGCCCGGCAGGTCGTCGGCAAGCCGCTTGTCCTCCCAGGTCTCGGCCAGGTCGGCGCGGGCCAGGCGGCCGGCCAGTTGCAGAAACGCCAGTGATTCGCTGGTGCGGATAAAATCCCCGGTGCCGGCAACGAGGGCTTCCATGCGGTCGGCGTCGTATTCCATGCGGCGGAGGACGCCGCAGGTGAGCAACTCGCCGATGATCAGCATCAGCCAGAGCACGCCTCGCGCCGCTTCGATCGGACCGACCATCAGCCAATAAAAACCCTGGCGAAGCACATTGGGAGACCGGCGATGGCGCCCCAGGCGTTCATCGAGCTTGTCGCGCTGGAAGACGATGTGAGCGAAAAAGACGGTGAGCCGGCGGATGAGATATGAGGCGCTCATGCCATGACGCTGGTTAAAGTGGCCGAACTCGTGTGCCAAAACGCCGGTGAACTGCCGCAGCGATAATTCCGCCGCCAACGGCAGGCCGATGCGAAGCACCAGGTCTCCGCCGAAGATGCTGAACAGCCCGCGGCCAAGTCGGGCGTGGGCATTGGCGTCGCAATCCACCTCGATCTTCGCCGGCGGGCGCGAACCGGTGGCCGCACACAGCTTGCGCACATATTCAAACAGCAACGGCTCCTCGCTTTCGCTGAGGGTGATGACCTGGTTTTCCTTGACGCGCTTGCGGAAAAAGACCGGCTTGATCAGGAACAGCAGCAGCAGCCCGCCAAGAAATGCCATCGGCACGTGAAACACGAAGAAGGGCCCATCGGACAACGTGACGACGGATTGAATCAGATGCCAGACGACCAGATAAGCCAGGAACCCCAATAGCGCCAAATAGACCAACGGTATTAAAGTCAACCAAACCGCCAGCAGGCCCAATGCGAGGCCATATCCGCTCGAAACAGCCGATCGCGGAACAGTGACGTCAAGCGACTCGAGAATTTCGCGACGGCCCATCCGCCCGGAAACCGGGGGCAAAGGCGGAAGCGTTGGTGCCGGCAAGTCCGCGTGCGTGAGAACTGTCATGTGAATTTCCCCGTGTGCCCGGAAAGTGATCTGACCCGCGCGAATCTTAGCGGACGGGAAAATCGCACGCAAACGAAAATCTGGCCAAGCCGGCCAGGGCGGCCGCGTCACGAACGCCTGCTTGTCGGCGTTGGGCACCCGCTTAAAGCACACGGAGTTGGGATTTGGTATTGGGACGCTAGCCGGGGCGCGAAATTCGAGAGGGAGTTTGTCGTGATGAAAGCTATGCGGATGGCTGGCTCAGGCGTCGTCGGGATTCGCGCCAACTTTGCGGCCACAGAGGGAGCAGGCAGTATCGCCCGCCGCGAGTTCCCGACCGCAATCGGGGCAGCGCCCGTGCGAAAGCGGGCGAGGCGCCTTTTGCGCCTGCCATGAGCGCAGTCCCACATACGCACCGGCCAAAACCGAGACGCATCCAAGGACGATATTGAGGAACCGGTGACTTGGCCCCAACCGGCTTGCCACTGAAAGCATGCAGCAAAAGGAAAGTGCCACCGAAGCCGTCGTTGCCAGGCCCATCATGATGCCGTGGCGCAGGGGCGATGTGCGCTGGACGGGGGCGAGGGAAGCAAGGGGGCGTGAATCGGGCGCGGGCTTTGGCTCTTGGTGGCGGTGAGGCGCGGTAGTTACGTCCATGCCGTCCTCGCTTTAGGGTCGCGAGCCTTTCGGGGGAGAGTGTTTTGGATGCCGGGGCCACGTGGCCGCGGTAATCACGTCACGTTTAGTTACCCAAATTATATACCCGATTTTCCAGGCGGGAAAGCGGTAAAATTCGCAATCGGCGGGATGATTTCATCCTGTTGGCCCGCGCTGGAAACAATTCCTGCCGCAGACTTGTCCCGTGCCAGTTGACTCCGCTGAAACCGAGCCGCGGCGACGGCAATCATTTCCTCCGGCGTGCGCGTTTTAATCCATTGCAAATACAATCCGTGGGGCGGCGCGGTCGGGCCGCCAGCCGTGCGGTCCTTGGCCGCCAGCATCTGCAACATATCATCGGGCGTAAATCTTCCCACGCCCACCTGAACCAGCGTGCCGACAATGATCCGCACCATGTTCCACAAAAAGCCGCTCCCCTCGACGCTGATGACCACCCTTGGCGGGCGAAAGCTGACCTCGCACGCATAAACGGTACGAACGGTATTTTCGCGCCCGTGCCCCGGCCGGCAGAAGCTGGCGAAGTCGTGCTCGCCGACCAGGTGCGCCCCCGCCGCTGACATCGCGTCGGCATCGAGCCGATGCCAGCGGTGCCACGCCAGGTCGTTGGAAAAGACTTCGCGGTCCTCGGCATTCCAAAGATAATACTGGTAGCGCTTGCGGCTGGCGCAGGTGATGGCGTCGAAATAATCGGGCACGGCATCCACCTTCCGCACCAGGATATCCGGCGGAAGGGCGCTGTTGATCCCACGCCGAAGCCCCTCGGGAGGAATCTGCGTCAGGTGGGTGTCGAAGTGAACGATCTGCCCCTTGGCATGCACGCCCGAATCGGTGCGGGATGACCCGACCACATCAACCGGATGCCGCACAACGGCGGCAATCGCCTTTTGCAGCGCGCCCTGGATGGTGGGAATTCCCTCGCCGGGCGGCGGCGGTTCTCCCTTCCAGGTTTCGATGGCAGGCTGCGCCTGCCAGCCATGATACCGCGTTCCGCGATAGGCGACTTTCAGCTTGTAACGTTGTGTCTGCATCGCGCGGAACAAAATCCCCGTCGTTTTTAACGTGGATGGCTCGTGATGCAAGCACCCTGCGCGGTACGCAGGGCCGAACGAGCCGCGCACGAAGGGTACTCCCGGAGTAAGCGGTCCCGGGACCGCTT
>DASRRM010000327.1:0-1853 GCA_035695715.1 Tepidisphaeraceae bacterium | reverse complement strand
CGAGTCCGGCACGTTCGCATTGAACGGCCGCGTGATCATCGCCGGCGGGCAGAACGACAACTTTCAGGCCACCGCGAACATCGTCGAATACGACCCCGCAACCAATGTGTGGGCGCTGCTCCCGCCGCTCCCCCGGCCCTTGGAAGGCGTGATCGTGCAACGGCTGGGCGACCGGCTCTTCGTCACCGGCGGATACATCGGCGCCAACAGCGTCGCCACGTCCGCCAGCTACGGCAGCAATCCCTTTACCGGCGCGCCCAACAGCCGTCCGCCCGTCGCCCAGCAGGCGGGATTTCCCTTCGATCTGGTAACGCTCCTCGCCCTCACCGGCGTCGTCGTTCTCGTCGGCGCGCGGCGCAATCGGAAAACCCGCTAAGGTCGCGCGCACGGATAACCTATCCAATTGGCGTGTTCGGGCGAATTGAATAATTCCATTCGCCGTGGAACGCTTCCCGGGTGATTTTGACCGCGTCGAGTTCTTCGTCGCTCACCTTGATGCCGCTCTGGTAGCGGTCGGTGTCGAGTGCGGCTTTCACTTTCAGCCCGCTCGACGTAGTCGTGGCTCCAATCAGTTTAACAATCAGATCGTGGCTCACCAGCGGCCTGCCACGCCAGTTCTGCGTGACATGGCAGAACAACCGATGCTCGATCTTGTTCCACTTGCTTGTACCCGGGGGAAAGTGACAGACGTTCAATACCAAGCCCGTCGCGTCAGCCAATTCCTGCAAGGCGATTTTCCAAAGCCGACAACGGCTGGAGTTGGAGCCTCCGCCATCGGCAGTGATCAGAAGTTCAGCGGCTTCGGGGTAACGTAACTGGCCCATCTCGCGCCACCATTTCAGGATCGTCTGCGCCGCGAAGCGGGCCGTGTCGTGATCGGTGCCCACGCTGACCCAACCTTCGTTGGCCGTCAAGTCATACACGCCGTAAGGCGTTACCCGTCCCTTGTCCGGGGCCTTGTCGATGAAGTCGTAAACCCGCACCTCCTCGGGTCGGCCTTTGGGTTGCCATTCCTTGCCGTTATTCTTGAAATCCCCGACCAACTCCTTCTTTTTGGCATCGACCGAGACCACCGGCTGGCCACGCGACTGCATCGCCGTCACGCTGGCATTGATGTGGCGGAACTGCGCGTCGCGGTGCTCATGGTTTGAACCTTCACGCGTCTTGGAATTGCCTTGCAAACTGTAGTCCGATGCCTTGAGCATGGCCGCCACGGTCCGCGCCGACACCGGATGACCTTGAGAGGTCAGGATCCTGGCCAGTTGGTAGGTGCTCTTGAGCGTCCATCGCAACGGCGACATCGGATCGCCCCGCGTCTCGGGAGCCACCAGTTCCTCCAACGCCAACATGAGAGTCGGATCGATTTGTTCCAGAGGCTTGCCGCCGCCGCCCGCCCGGCGAACGCGTGGCAGGGGCAAAGCCGGCTCCCCATCCCCTTGCGATTTGAGTTCCGCGATGCCGACGCGAATGGTGTTTCGCGACAGGCCCGTTGCGCGGGATACGATGGAAATCCCACCGCGCGCCAACCCCATCGCCTCGGCTCCCGCCCAATGCCGCCGCACCCGTTCATTCATCGACGGACGCAAGCAATCGAACTTCCGCCGAATCCCTTCGGTCAACGCAATGGCATCCATTTCACCATCAGAGCCGAATCGATAAAATGGTCAAGTTATCCGTGCGCGAGGCCTAAGAGCATCGCTCAAAGCCATCATAGCCGTGGGCGGAAGCCCCGGGGCTTCCGCCCACGGCTAGCAGGGAATTCCGAGGTCGGTGCGTCGATTAGATGTGGGCGTTTCGCCTGGACAGAAGGTGCGACATGATTGCCAGCGCGAAGACGACGATCCCGCTCAGGA
>DASRRM010000326.1:0-16393 GCA_035695715.1 Tepidisphaeraceae bacterium | reverse complement strand
ACTCCGAAGAGCCGGGTTTCACCGGGAAAGACCCGGCTCTTCGGAGTACCTCAGAACCGGCGTGTTTGGAGTAAGGGGGCACGGACTTGGGCGTCTATCGAGACAATCTGCAACGTATATTTTCAGACGGACCCAAATCAATTCCCATTCATCATCAATCCAACGCGTTTACGCATTCCTCGCCCCCCGCGGCCGGATCACCGGCCGCGCGGCGGCTTGCACAATCCCGGCGTTGTAATGGGCAAGGATGCGCGTGGCAGAAAGCACCGCGGGATAAATCGCCACTTCGTCTATCGCGCCGATGAAACTGTAGCTCGGATTTCCGCTGACATCGACGCGCCCGCCGATGCGAAAGCCAGCGCCGCCGGTGGTGTAATCCAGCGTGTCGCCGGTGATGGTGGCGACCAGCGCGCCGTTGGCGTAGGCAAGAATCGTGGTGCCGTCCCAGGTGGCGGCCAGGTGCGACCATTGCCCGGCGGGCACGATGAACGTGGTGAGGTTGTTGGCCCCGCCGACGGTGAATTTGTTCGCGGTATAGATGGTAAAGATTCCGCCGAGGATGCAGCTTTCCACCGCGGCAAACGAGGCGGGATTCACCCAGGCCTCCACCGAAAGCGGCGAAGAGCGCGTCAGCGAAGACGCGACATACCCGGTGCCGTCAAACGCGGCAGCCGGATCATTTTCCCCCGCAACCGCCCCGGCCCGGCCCAGGGAAAACCCGCCGGTGTAGGCGCCGGTGTTGGAATTGCCGCTGCTGTCGGCGGCGGAAGTGCCGGTAAGCTCGCCGAGGCGGAAGTATGCAAGCGGGGAATCGGCGAGGATGGTGGTGGGGTAGAGGTTCATGGGGTGTTGTAAATGAAGAGTGAAGAATGCAGAGTGCAGAGTGGGGAGGAAAAATCTGAATGACGAATGACGAATGACGAATGAAATCCGAATGACGAATGGCCGAATGGGAACGCCGGGCGTTGTCATTGGTCATTGGTCATTGGTCATTGATTCGTCATTCGGATTTCGTCATTCGTCATTCGCTTGCGGCTTCGTCATTCGGATTTGCGCCACGGTTCCACATTCCGGGCATCTTCCCGGCGTGGCGCGGAGGTCGTAGCCGCAGGTGGGGCAATGGCCGGTTCTCGATCGGCGTCTTGTTCTTAGCCGTTGCAAAAGCATGAACGCAGGCAAAAGGCCGGTGGTCAGCACGGGCAGCCAATATGGGATCGCCCAGGCTGTCCACTCTAAAGTTGACATGACGAGCGGCGGCCCTCCGAGGCTTGACACCTCACCGATTGATCCGTGTCTGCGCGCCAGGCCAATGCGGTTTGGGCGCAGATAGGTCAGTACGCGGGTGGTGATCCACGGGATGGATGGGGTTTCTACAAGAACCTCCTCTTCCATCTTCTTTTTCTTCTGCGCGGACGTTAGCAACGTGGCCTCGTAGCTGTCCTGATTGATATACGTAACAACAAGAACACGACCTCCATAGATATGCCCGCGATGCGAATAAACCCGGTATCCGGCAACCGTAAACCAGTATGACTCGCGGAGAGTAAGCTTCGGATTATTGCTCCGAATCCACTTCACGCACAGCGTGACGCTCAACGCGAGCGAGAGCAATGATAATGCAGTGAAGAGCCGGCGGCGCATGGAAGAATGGTAACCGCGGCTTTCTTCTCTTCCCATTCGTGGCCATTCGTGTTCATTCGTGGATCACTCTGATCGATGTTCATCCGTGGCGGCTTCCGCGTTTGCCATTTTCGCGCCGCATCACCCCGTCGTCGTTCCCGTTTCCACAAACCCCGGATTGCCGAACGGATCGACCAGCGCTCGGCTGCTCGTCGCGCCGTTCACCCGCGACAGCTCGTTGTTTGTCAGCGTCAGCGCCGTCACCGGCGCTTGAACGGCGATGGCTACTTGCGTCGCATCGACATCAAACGTGTTGGCGTCGATTAGCACTTTCTGGCTGCCGGGGTTGATTTGCAGCCAGGGACCATCCGGACGCAGGCCGGCGAAATGATTGGTCGCGAAGAGAATGTTTTTGCAATAGACGCTGGGGGCGGCCGCCGTGCCTTCGCTGATTCTGGCCCAGGCGCGGAGGGTGTTGCCGGCAATCGACACGTTCGTGCCCATGCGGATGGCGATGGTTTCCTTGCCGTCTTTGTTGTCGATGTCGCAGCCGCTTACCAGCACGTTTTGCGCGCCTTCCAGGCGGATGATGTGCTCGCAGACCGAGCCGGCGGCTTTGAGGCCGAGAAGTGTCACATTTTGCATGGCGTCGAGGTACGCCGCACACGAGCGCAGCTCGTCGGTGAAGGTGCAGTCGATCGCCACCAGCCCGCGCGCCTGCGGCTCGCAATGCAATGCATCATCCACGTTGCGGAAGTTGCAGTTGCGCACGAGCAGATTCTGGCCCATGATGTTCAGGGCATAGACGCTGACCTTGCCATTGACGGCCGGCGCGGGCTTGAGCGGCTGATCGCTGTCGAACTCGATGCCTTCGATGCTGATGTCAGCGCCGCCGATGACCAGCGTGCTGAAAACCCCGGCAGCCGCGAGGCGGCAGATGCGCGGGGCAGGCGCGGAGGCTGATGTTGCCGGCATCGCGCGAAGCGTGATTCCATCGAGGCTGATGTTGGCTGGCGCTTTGAGGTTGTACGTAGCGCCGCGCGGAAGCAGTACGATGGTGGGCGCTTTCAGTTTGCCCAGCGCCGCCGTCAGATCGTCGGTGGGAGCCAGCGTGATGGTGGGCCGGGTGTCGGCGGTTACCGTCACCGTCGTCGCCACGGCGGCTTTTCCCGATGGCGTCACCTTCGCGACGTAGGTGCCGGGCTTGTCATACACATGGGCGGCGTTGTAGCCGCGAAGGGCGTTGAATTCGTCGGCGGTGTCGCCGAAGTCGAAGGTGCAGACGGTGCCATCCCCCGCCAGCGCGATGGCCCGGCCGGCGATGACGCTGAGGGTGGAAGGGTTGGCCGTTGTTGGCGCGGGAATAGGCGCGGGCGATGGTGTCGGAGTCGACGGCGGCGCGGGCGTTGGGGCTGAAACGGGCGTCGGGGCCGGCGCAGGCGTCGAGGCCGGTGCGACGGCGGCTGGATCCAGGGTGATGAGAGCGCCCAGGGCATTGAGGACGCCGGCGTACTTTGGATATGCCGAGACTGCGGGAGCAAGGAGCGTGGAAGGAGTCTGGCTCATGATTGAAATCCGGTAAGGGGTTGAGGAGTCTTGGAATCTGCAGGAAACGGATTGCGAACGATTGACCAAAAGGCATGTTGCGACGCGCGACGGTATCCGCCCGAGCTAAGGACGTCGTCTGAAACCATCGCGATGTGAAATGTGTCGCAGATAGTTAATTTTTGTCTCAATATTGCTGGAAAATAACTATCTGCGACCTTGTTTCGGTCATCATAGTGGCATGAATACCTTCTCAGTCTCGGTGCGGACCTGCACGAATTGAACGAACGCCTGTACAATGGCGGCCGATGCTACGTCGCCTGTTGCTCATTGTGTCTGTGATGTCGCTGGCCGTGTGCGCCGGGTCCATCGCCGCGCTGGCGGCAAACTCGGATTTCGATATTGGTCAGGACATTGGCGTCTATCACCGGGCAATCAGCATCGAATTCGGCAAGTGTCTTTTCTTCTACTCCGGCCCGCCACAATTCAAGCCGGTTTTCACGTGGAGGTTCCGTAGCAGGCATCTTGGTTTTGAGCTGTCACGCGGCGAACTTGTCAGCTTCCCGGGCGGCCGCAGTGTCTCCACGTGCACAACCGTCATATTCCCGCTATGGTTCCTCGCTATCCTGTCGGCACCGATTCCATACTTTCACTTTCGCAGCCATCGCAGGAGGTCCATCATTAGATACCGCCGCATCAATGGGCTTTGCCTGGCCTGCGGCTACGACTTGCGTGCGACCGTTGGCCGTTGCCCCGAGTGCGGTGCGGTTCCCGTCCGGACAGGGAAGATCGCATAAACGTGGCCCGGGCGGCCCGCGCGGCCGCCCGTGAGCGACGGTATTCCGTTGCGGTTGCAGCTCTTGCCAGCACGCGATAAGCATCGGTGCTGCGTTCTCGCAAATATCGCTACGCTCCGGGTGATTTCGATCCGGGTACGAATCGAACGTTGCGGCGTACCGCAACTCACGGGCGGGCCGCCCGTGCCACTTTTATTCTTCCGCTCTTCATTCTGCACTCTTCACTCTTCACTTATTCTTCAGCGTCTCGGCGATCGCGTCGAGCTTGGCTTCGATCACGCCGAGGCGCGTGTTGATCTGGGCCACGTCGGCTTCGGTGCGGCGCTGGTCGTTTTCGATGGCCGTTATGTTGGCGGTATTTTGCACCACCTGCCAGCGCGTTTCCTGCACGTGGGCAGCTTCGATTTCATCGAGCCGGCGCTCGGCGTTGGCAATTCGGCTGCCCACCAGCGCCCAGGCGAAACCCAGGGCAAACGCCGTGGAGATGGCGCTGCCGAGGATCGTCAGGAGCAGGTGGGGCCAGTTGTCTTTGAGATAGCGCATTGAGTTCCGAGGGTTCGGATTCTGAAGCGTCGCGGGGAGTCCGAAGAGATTCTGGTTACTTCTGGGAGTGCGCGAAACACGGTCGCCTTTCGGCGACCGGGCCGTACCGCTAAAGCGGCGGCACCGCGCAATCGCATCGCGCATCTCCATTTTCCCAAGGCTCGTTCTCATCCATGAAGCGGGCTGCGCGATTCGCGTAGGGTCCGCACCGCGGACCATCACGTTTGAGATGGAAACACGCGGTCCGCGGTGCGGACCCTACGGAGATTTTGGGGTAGCGCATTGAATGCTGAGTGCTGCGGTAATGACGAAATCCGAATGACGAATCAAGTTCGAATGATGAATGACGAAAGTCCGTTGGGCCGGTCTTTGGTCATTCGTCATGGGGCATTGGGATTTGATTCGTCATTCGGATTTCGCCATTCGTCATTCTATTGCCCATCGTGTCGTCATTCCGATTTCATCCGCCCGCGCCTATACCACCGCGGCCTTTAACACCATCGCCAGAATCTGAATTCCCGTTTGCAGCGACGACGCCAAAATGTCGCGCTGTTGCGCCAAAGCGGCCAGGCCCAGCTTGGCGATGGCCGCGGCGACGACGCCTTGCAATATCGCCAGGTAAGCCTGCGGGATGGCGGGGTTGGTGGCGGTGAGGATCGCCTGCGTTTCACTGACCACCAGCGGATACAGCTCGTTGACCAGGGTCTGGATTTGCGCCTGGGCCGAGGCGGCAAGCTGCTGCTCCGACGCCAGCGCGCTGGTGAAGAGTGAAGTCATGACCGATTTCAAATCGGCGGCGGGGATTTGTATTTGCATGGGAGTTGGCCTGGTTGGGTCGGATCCTTCGCGCGATCGACCCGGCTCTTCGGCGTACCTCAGAACCGGCGTTTTCAGTAAAGGTGACACATCGTTACTTGGTAAACGTCGCCACGTCGACAGCGTGCGGCGCGACGACCGGGTGTGCAACGGCCGGCGCAGGCGCCGTGGCTGGCGGCGCACTGGGCGGCGTCTCCGCGGCGGCGTTGGTCGCCACCGTCTTGCGAAGCTCGGCGACGGCCGTCAGGTCATCGTTATCCAGGGCCTGCTGCTGGTGAGCGGTCAGTTGCTTTTGCAGGTCGGCGATTTGAGCCGTCTGGCGATCGAGGGCATCGTCCTTCTGGCGGATGATGGTCTTGAGCTGCGTCCAATCTTTGGCTAATTGTCCCATGGGAAATACCTCGGGGTAAGGGGGAGTGGAACGAGGGGCGAGAAACGAGGAACGAGGAACGAAGAATTGGGAATATCAAGATTAAAACGATGGGCAGTTCGACGCAACGCGCGGTGAGATTGCGCGGTGCCGCCGCTTTAGCGGTAAGGCCCGGTCGCCGGGGCGGCCGCAACTGCGACGGTGTCGGGAACGCGTTACGGAATCGTCATGCGCGGGCAACGCCCGTCTCGCGCTTGCGGAAGATTTCAACATGGATGGACAGGATGCACAGGATAAAAATCGGGCTGAGTCAATGCTCTCATCATCCTGTTCATCCTGTCTATCCATGTTCATTCTGATTCCTTTCACGGTTGTATTGCAGCGGGAGCAGGAGCGGTCGCGGAAATCCTTCCCGTCGCAATCGGAGCCGGAGCGGTCGCGGGAACCGTTCCCGCCGCCGCCGTGGCTTGCGATTGCTGGTACAGCGCCTCGGCGGCGTTGATCCCCTGCTGCACCACCTGCAAGTCGGCCGCCGTTCGCAAATTCGCCTTGATGGCGTCGTTCAGCAACAGCAGATGCGCCTGATACAACGGCTCATCCACCTGATGCAGGCCTTCGCGATAAGCCGTCAGCTCCGGGGAGGTCTGGCATCCGCCAGTGAAAAGTGTAATCAGCGTAAAGCCGATCAAAGCAATGGGAAGCGTGGTACGTTTGGGCATGTCGGTGCTCCTTGTGAGGGTTGGTTGTGTGGAAGAGGACACGGGGGAAGAAGACGTGGGGACGGAATCGGACGCGGGGATGCGGAGACTCGGAGACGCGGGGACAGCCGTTGAAGGCGCGGATGCGGGCGCGGAAGATGCGAGGATTGGGACGGAGTCGGAGGAGGCGCGGATTAAGACCTGTGAGGCGTTCGCTGGAGCCGTCGCGTCCTGTTCTGTCTCCGTGTCACCGCGTCTCCGTGTTTCCGTGTCCTTTCCACTCCCCGTCCCGCTCCCCGCCGCCGCCACGTCTTCCTCGGCCCAGGCGTTGATGATTTCGCGCAAAACGACGGCCACCGCGCCGATGAAGGCGACCCAAAGCGCCGCCCGCTGCGTCGGCGGAAGATCGACGACCGCGTAATGCACGGCAAACCAGGTGGTCACCAACGCCGCGGCGCTGATGTGAACCTTGGGGCAATTCAAAACGCGGGAGATTCCCTGGATGAAAGTGGACATATGGGTGGGGTAAAACTGTGCGGAGGCAGTGGGTTAGGAATGACGAATGACGAAATCCGAATGACGAATCAAATCCGAATGGCCGCATCACCAAAGCTACATGGCAGATTGCTTTCCGCCATTTTGCGTCTGTCATTTGCCATTCGTCATTCATTCGTCTGACTTCTGATCTCTGACCTCTGACCTCTCCCCTCCGCCGGGCGGCGCGGACGAAGGAACGGGCAAATGCAAGTATGCAAAAGGGCGTACGCAATATGCGTGAAATTGAGACCCTGCTACTTGCGAGTTGGCGTTCTTCGCCGCGCCGCCTGCGCTTCGGGAGGAGGTGTGATTGGGGGGGTCGGCTAATAGTTGTAAACGCCGGACAGTTGTTGTCCGCGAACGGTGCGGGGCTGTGTGCGAATCATGCGGACGCGCACGGTTCGCCGGGGCAGGCCGGCTTTTTGCTCGGCACGAAGCAGCAATTCACACACACTATTGTGTTTGATGCCCATTTCGATCGCGATCTTTTGGACCCGCCAGCCCCAGTGGTATCGCATCTGCCACGCTTTGCGTTGCCTGGGTGTCAGGTAGTCGAGCTTGATGGTTGCCATTTACTTGTCCCCTCACTATATAATGAAAAATGTCGTATTCTTGATCCGTAAGTACTGATGCGGGCGGGAATAGAATTTTTCGACCCATGCCGTTTGCATCTCCGGGCTGCGAGTTGCATTTCAGTCCTCACATTTATTCGTCCTCTCACTCTATAGCGAAAAATGTCGTATTTTTGACCCGCAAGTGCTGGTATGGAAAGGAATAGAATTCTTCGACCCATACTTTTCCGACTCACCGTGAATCGTGATCGGAGCATTTTACCGAACGCCGTCGGGGGGTTGAGTAAGACTTTGTTGCGGGTTGCGGGTGTGAATGTCGTCAGAAGCGGGTTGTGGGTTGGATTGGAAACCCGCGCCGGCGCAGGTTGCGGCGCTGGCTTAAACAGCGGATGTGCGGAAACAGCGGCACCGAGCGCCAACCGCGAAATCGCGAAATCGCAAGCGACGACGGACGGCATTCGCGCGAGCGTGCAATTCTCATCTACCGCGGTCGAATAATTCCAGGCGGGTTCCATCCATCGTAAGGTTTCACGAAATCGCAGGTCTGCCGGGGCAGACCTTCCTTTTCGGGATTCCCCACGACATAGTTGATTCGAGACACGACCTCCTCGGGGCGATTCAAATAGACAGCATACGGTCGACTCGACCAGACGGGACGTGTTGGATCGACAAGGAGGCCAGATTCGATAAGCGATTGTCGCGCGGAGTTGGCGAGGGCATCGCGAATCTGAATATCCGTGTGGCGATGCCTGCGCACGATGGCATGACTATGATTCCCACAAATCGCGAACGCGAAAACCGTGTAGCAATTTTTTGCAACCGCGATTTCGATTCCCCTCGCGATAGCTTCCCTTTGGCCGGCACTGAACCACAACACCGGAAAATCCAACAACGGTTCGGCCTCGCGAAAAAACGCACGGATCTGCTGCATGGGCGGTTGAATGTGCTGACGTCCCTGATGGACCGGACCGAGCGCATCCAATTCCTCTTTCCGCGTCTGCTCCGAACCGCTCCCGCGAAGGTCGTTGGATAACCACGTACCATATCCGCTGAGGATGATGTGGTATGCGATAATCATGGAAGCGACGTCAAACGCACCTGCGCGCGAAAGCCGCAATTCGTCGCTTGCGATTTCGCGATTCATTCAGCACTGAGCGAGCAGTTCACGATCGCGTTGAACGCATCCGCAGGAAGAACGCCGACCGAGGCTTTTGCTTCATGAGCGCCTCATACTCCGCGGATTCCTGGCGAATTTCTTCGTCGATTTCGTCCTGGTGATCGAAGTAGTATCCGAGCGCCGCGTGTACCTCGGAGGGATTCAAATACGTGTGCTGACGGCACATTTCATCCGCTGACCAACCGTGCGCAATGTAATCCATCGCGATTTGCGCGACGCGAACGCGCGGCACGCGCTGAAGCCTCGCAGGCTGCCCGTCGGTCTTTTCGATGTGGGGATATGTCAAGCCGGTGGTGGTCATGGGGGGATTATAGCAATTCTCGTCGCATCAGTCTTGGCGCAGCACATGGATCAATTCTGTCCACATAGATGTTGAGTGGCGCAGACATGGTCACATGGTCACTGAAGTGACCACGCCCGGCGTTAAGAATTCCTAATACTGCGGCCCCCCCGGCCTTACATCCTTGTTCCACAACAATATCCCTCCCGCCATGCTCTTTACGTCCCTAAAACCCTGCTGCCTTAAGATCTGCGTGAATTGCATCGAGCGGCCGCCGGATTTGCAGTGCACCACGATCTTTTCGTCCTTGTGCGGCGTCAGCTCGCTCATCCGCTGGGCGATCTGTTGCACGGGAATCAGGGTGGTGCCGTCTATGGCAGTAATTTGATATTCGTTGGGCAGACGGCAATCGACGAAGAAGAACTTTTCGCCCTTGTCCTGCAATGCCTTTACCTCGCGCGGGGTGATTTCCCAATCGGGCTTGAAGGGATAGCCGGGCGGGAGACCTTTGGCATCCAGCGTTGGGTCGGGCTTGGCTTGATCGGGCACGGACACTCCTGTTCTGGCTTTGTGGGCCTCTTGTTTGGTTTCTTCAAGCGACTTGGGGTCGATGATGGGCACGCCGCAGAATTGCTCGTAATCGACCGGCTTGGTGATTGTCGGATTATTGCCGCAGACGGGGCAGGTTGGGTCGCGGCGGAGTTTGTAGGTGCGGAATTCCAGGTCGGTGCTGCTGTAGGTGAGCAGGCGGCCGATGGCCGGGCGGCCCAGGCCGAGGATCAGCTTGACGGTTTCGTTGGCTTGCAGGCTGCCGATGGTGCCGCAGATGACGCCGAGGACGCCTCCCTCGGCGCAGCTGGGGACGGAGCCGGGGTCAGGCGGCTCGGGATACATGCAGCGATAGCAGGGTCCCGGCTCTTTGGTGTCGGGGTTTTGCAGGTGCGGGGCGAAAACCGTGACCATTCCCTCGAAGCGGAAAATGCTGCCATAGACGTTGGGCTTCTTTGCGATGACGCAGGCATCGTTGACGCAATAGCGGGTGGGGAAATTATCGGTGCCATCAATGATGATGTCATAGTCCTTGATTAGATCGAGCACGTTTTCGCTATTCACAATCGTGCGATGCTCGATGAGATTGAGGTCGGGGTTCAGGTCCTTGAGCCTTCGGGCTGCTGCTTCGACTTTCGGCTCGCCGATGTCTTTGACGCCGAAGAGGACCTGACGCTGGAGGTTGCTGGGGCTGACGACGTCGACGTCGGCCAGGCCAATGGTGCCCACCCCCGCGGCGGCCAGATAGAGCGAGATGGGGCAACCAAGGCCGCCCGCGCCGATGCAGAGGACTTTTGCGTTGAGGAGTTTTTTCTGACCGTCCATGCCGACTTCGGGGAGGATGAGATGGCGTTTGTAACGGTTGATCTGCTCGGTGTTGAGTTGGGTGACGGGGGTGCGCGATTGGGTGGTGTTCATGGGATTCCTCTGTTGCAGGTTATGTTGGTAAGGTGCATTTACATTCAAAAATACCACCGCGATTGCTGTCGAACGAAAAACACTCCAGGTAACAACCACTGGGTTTTTCAAACAAAAAAACCATGCCCAATCATTGGCATGGCCCGAGGCAGAACATCTGCCGCGCTTTAGCTGTTTTGCGTCCTGCAAGTTCACAGGACACGGGCCGCAAGCTGCGATTCAACTCGCCCTGGAACGCCGGTCGGGCGGTCCATTGGATTGTCGAAATACTTTAGGAATGGAGGGAGGGATCGTCAAGCGAGGTGTAAGGAGACGATGCGCTTTGAAACAAAGATGCGCGGGTTTATCGCAGGCCTTCGAACCAAAGACAGTGGCAACGGCACTCTTACCCTCACGGAAGCAGCGTACTCTGGAAAACTTTGTGAAGGAGCTATCTCCTTCGCGCCTGGCACTCTTAGGCAAAGCCCCGGTCATCAAGGAGCTCATATCGTTTCTCGCCGCGCAGGTCGAAGCCCCCACCGCAAAATAACATCACATGTAGTATCCCGTTGACGGTTCGGCACCAAGGCTCAATAGCTGGCCGTCGCTGCCCTCGCACGTTATATTTCAGCCAATCCCATGTTCGTCGTTTCGAGCAATCGGCGGGCTGCACGCCGCGAATCGGAGTTGGAAACGCGAATCACACCGGCTCGACCGTCAGGCGCAGGCCGACGGCCCTGGCGACAGCTGAAAGCGTCGAATAGCGGGGATTGCCGTGGCCAGACAGGGCGCGGTGCAGACTTTCGCGTTCGATGCCGGCCCTTTTGGCAACTTGCGTGATGCCACCGCGGGCCTCGGCGATTCGCCGAAGCGCGATTAGCAACACTTGGGGTTCATCCTCGTCCTCCATGGCCGCCTTGAGATACTCAGACGCGAACAGGGGATCTCTTTTCAGTCGTTCAATAACGGTTGCATCATGAGGAACACTGCGCGGGTGTATTTTCTGTTTCATGGTTTGGTTTCCCGTTCGTTATAGTCCTTCCACATGGCGATCGCCCGTCGTATGTCTGCTGATTGTTTCCGCTTGTCACCACCGGATAAAAGCAACACGACGCGCCGCCCGGCCAGCGCGTAGTACACGCGGTAGCCTGGCCCATGATCGATCCGAAGTTCCCACACGCTCGTTGCTACTGGCTTGTGATCGCCGAAATTCCCGGCTTGCAGTCGGTCGATCCGCGCCGCGATCCGTGCCACGGCGATAGTATCCGACAGGCTGTTGAGCCAAGAGTCAAAGACGTCAACCCCCTCTTTTGTCTGGTAGTGCATGATCGAGTACACGTTCAGTATTGTGACGTATAGATCACGAGTAGTCAAGTCGAAAAAGGCCGGCCCTCGAAGTGCCAAAACTGGATGGGGAAGATTGTCGCACGGCACGAAGCATCCGCCGGCCGCACGAAACCATTATTGGATGTCGCTCAGCGGATCGCCATTCCAACAAAGCGAACGGACCGGCGTCTGAATCGGGATTTCCAGCCTCTTATGTTTCATGAACCCTACTGCCCCGCCAGCGCCGTGATCCGGTCCTGGGCCTTCTTCGCGTAGCTGGTTCCCGGGAAGGCGTCAATCACGCTCTGGTATTTCGCCCTGGCTTTTCCCACGTCGCCCTGGCGCTCGTAGGTTTCCGCCAGGCTTAGCAACCCACGCGCCTTGCCGGCGGCGGCGGCTTCGCCGGCCTTGGACGCCAGCGTCGGGTCCTTGGCATCGTAGGCCTTCACCTGCGCCGCGGCAGTCTCACCGGAGGGTGTCCCCGCATACGTCGCGGCGACGGACTTGAACGCCGCATACGCCTGGGCGTCCTGGCTGGCGCTTTGCAGCTTCGTCGCCTCAGCCAGCGCCTCGGCGGCCTTGGCTTCGGTGTCCTTCTGACGGGCTTCCTTGTCGGCCTTGGCCAAAGCGGCCTTGGCCTCGGGCTTGGTCATCAGGTCGGCCAGCTCTTTCTTGGCCTTTGCGCCCGCCGGGGAACCGGCCAGACCTTCGGACAAGTCGCGCAGCTTGCTGATCGCCTCGGGATAATTCCCCGCCGTCACCAGCGGCTCAACCTCGCCCAGCATTCCCTCGGCGGCGTCGGTCAGCTTCTTCTCCACATCCTTCTGCCGGGCGGCGAAGGTTTCATCCTGCTTGGCCGCGGGCGGAACCTTGCTCAGCAGCTTCATGGCCGACTTGGGATCCTTCGCCTCGATCTTCGCCTCGGCTTGTTCGAGCAATTTCGTGGCATCGGCGACGATGGCCGGATCGACCAAAAACGGCGGATGGTTTTTGAACGCGTCATCGATTGCCGCATCCAGTCCGCTGGCGGGGTGTCCGGTCCAGAGCACCTTCCCGTCCGGCCCGACAAGGAACGTGCGGGGAATGCTGTCCACGCCGAACATCTGCGAATATTTTCCGCCGTCGATCACCTGCGGCCAGGTGAGGCCGGCGCCCTTTGCGCCGGCGAGCATGGTGGCGGCGTCCTGGTCGAGGCTGATTCCCAGAACAACAAGGCCCTTGCTGGCATATTTTTGGTTGATTTGCACCATGTGCGGGGCTTCATGCATGCATGGCACGCACCACGTCGCCCAAAAGTCAATCAGCACCAGCTTGCCCTTGAGCGCCCCGATGTTGACCTTCCCGCCTTGCGCGGAGGTGTAAGAAATATCGCTGACGGAACTGCCCACGCCGATGGCCGCGGATGCCTGCAAACTGAGGAGTGCCAGAACACAACCGGCCACGGCAAATGATAAAGTTTTCATGATGACCCCGATACGATAGAGAAGGTGAACGAAAAGGAACCAACGGGTGACGGTAACGCGCGGCAAGCCGGGGGTCAAATGCAAATCGCCGCTCGATATAAAATACTTGTGGTAAGGTTGGGTGGCCCGGCTCGCTGTTCTTATGGAGATGTGTATGAATCAGCTTCATTCCCAGTTGCTTGCGTTCCCCGTTCGGGGGCCGGGAATCGCCAGCGCATTTATCAACAGTATCGCGAATTCTCAACCCACCGCCGCCGGAACCGTTCCACATTCCGGGCAGCGATTTGGCGTGGCGCGAAGGTCGTAGCCGCAGACGGCGCAGTGGGTCAGGTCTATCAGCATGGCGCGCTTCCGTCGGGCGGTTAGGATGCGATGCTCATCGACCGCGCATGTCATGCGATAAATGGGGCGAATCAAAAACACCATCGCAAACGGCCACCAGGGAAAGCCAAGCGTTGTGGTCCGCCAGCGGACGGCAGCGTTGCGCCATTCCAAGGTGTAGTGCTGCCATTCTAGGCCGAGAAAATTCAAGCCTTCGTTGGGATCGTCGTCGCTGTTGGGCTTCAGTGTCATGGTCGGCTTTGGCGGGCCGAACTCCAGTTCCACGCCGTCGAATCCCACGCGAAACACGCGGGAACCGGTCGAGCTTCGGCTGGTGTGCTTCCACTTCGGCAGGGCATTGCCGACGCCATACAAGACCGCCGCGATGATCAGCGCGAGCAAGCCGGTCCAGATCGTGTTGGCGATGATTCTGGATCGCGGGAGGCGGAATTGGGGGACTGAAGCATCCATTGTTTTCTTGAGAAGATTTTATGCTGAAGCTGCGCGATCCATTGAGCCGACCGCGTCAGTTTCAGCGAGGCACTGTGTTTCGCGCGAAAAGGAAATTTGACCACGGATTACGCGGATGCGCACGGATGGGAAAAAGCCCTCGGTTTGCTTCCCATCCGTGTATATCCGTGAAATCCGTGGTCAAACCTCTTGTGCGTTTCCGGTCGAATGGGTCGGGCACAGTCGACATTGAGCACCGTCGTGAGCTCTGTTTTCTCGCTCGACGTCGATAACGCGCCCCGCGCCACCGCCGGGGTGGTGACTTCAATCGCCACCTTACTTGACAGGCGCTCTATCAACGGGCCTTTCTCTTGCGCGACAACATCCCGCCCACCTCATCATAATCATTGCATGCGAGATCATTTCTTGCGAGCGATTTCTTCCCTGATTCTTTCACTGGCGCTGGCAGCAACAGCCTGCGCCGCCGATGCCCCGTCGGAAGCGAAACTCACTCCGGAAATTTATCATCGCACCGTTTTCCTCGGCGATTCCATCACCGATGGCAACACCTACCCGCAGCTCGTTCGCGATGCTTTTGCGCAGGCGAAGCTGCCGAAGATGATCGCGATTAACGCCGGCATTGGCGGCGACACCGCCGCCGGGATGCTGGCGCGGCTCGATCGCGATGTGCTGGTCCATCAACCAACGCTGGTGACGTTCAGTGCCGGGGCGAATGATGCATTGCATGGCGTGACGCCCGAGGCATACGAGCGCGATGTACGGGCGATCGTCCGGCGGATGAAGAAGGAGAAGGTCACGCTGATTCTGCTGACGCCGAATGTGCTGGGACCAAAGCAGCAGGCCAAGGGGCGGGCGAATTTGGACGCGTACGAAACGATTTTGCGGAAAATTGCGAAGGAGGATGGATTACGGATTGCCGAGGTCAACCGGCGGCAGAAGCAGGACGCCGCCGCGGGGCGCGGGCAGCTTGCGCCGGATGATCTGCATCCGAATTGGAACGGGCAGACGATGATCGCCCGGGCGGTGCTGGATGCGATGGGGTATGACAACGTGGCTGTGCCGGACCATATCAGCAATGAGCCGGTGCCCGGCGTGATTCCGCAATGGCGCATCAAGCGCCTCGGCCCAAAGGATGCGCCGCTGAGCGAAGCAGTCGTCGCGACAATAAAGCCCGACGACAGTTGGCAGAAACTTGCGCTTCCCGAGACAACGCCAATCCCCGATTTCGACGCGAACAACCGCTGGCTGGACGATTACCGCACGCTGGGCGCATCGGTTTCGCTTCGCCAGCAGCCGGGCGGCGGGAAGTATCTCGGCGTTGCAATAATAAAGAGTGACAAGGCCAAGGCGGTAACCTTCACCACCGGCGGCGAGCTGCAACAAATCTGGCTCAACGGAAAACAGATCTACCAAAACGACTGGAAGCACGGCTATCACATCGGCCGCGAATCGGTCAAGGCAGAGTTAAAGCCGGGAGAGAACCAGGTCGTTATTGCGACGGGGGCGGTGTTTTTTGTGAGCGTGGAATAGCTAATCCTGCGTAGGGCGGGAAGGCAGAGCTCGCGAACCGGCGAGCTATCAACAAACTGCAAGTGAACGCCAAGACGCCGAGGACGCCAAGGGAAAATCGCCAAGAATACAGTCGGTTTATTCTCTTCTTTCCAAACCTGGCGTTCCCGGCGTCTTGGCGTTCAACACATTTGGTAAATGAAACTCAGCCGCCCTCATCCATCTTCCCCCCGCACTGGCACACGAACGGCTTCAACTGATGCGGGCGCAGCGACGAGGCTTTGCGCAATTCAACCTCGCAGCCGCAGCGGCGGCAGATGAAGCGATCGCCGGGATTTGGCGACACCGGCGACGGCTCATCCAGCGGCGAAGGCCCGACCGTCTCGTCGACATCGGTCACATCGCGCTTGCGGTCGAGGGCGAGGTTCACCAGCTTGTCGGCCAGCTCATTCTTATGGCGCAGATTGTGGGTGATGGTCGCCTCGTCGAATTTATGGAAAAGGGTTTGAGCCTCAACGTAAAGCGTGCGCATGTCGGGATGTTTAACGCGATAAACGCCGGTCATTTGCTTGATGATGAGTTCACTGTCGCCGCGGATAATGATTCGCCGAGCGCCCAGCTCGAGGGCTTTTTCCATGGCGGTGATGAGCGCGCGATATTCGGCAACATTATTGGTGGCCCGGCCAATGCAGCGGCCCAGGGTATAGACAGGCGTGTTATCTTCAGCGCGGATGACCACGCCGATGCCCGCCGGGCCGGGGTTTCCGCGGCTTCCGCCGTCAAATTCGAGGGTGAGGCGTTCGTTCATAGAGAAAGACCTTTGTCACATCCGCATTTTAGTTCGTACCAAATGTCGTCGTATCCGGTGGCAATGAGCCGCGCACGGAGGGTACTCCCGGAGT
>DASRRM010000325.1:0-24005 GCA_035695715.1 Tepidisphaeraceae bacterium | reverse complement strand
CGAAACATTTGTGACATCCATGCCAACTCCCGGTTCGTAACTGATGGACCTCCAGTCCATTATCAACTACAAGAGTGTAACAAAGATGTCCCTCAACTTGAGGCGAGTACGCCCACCCTACGAATCGCATGTGCTATCGGCGCCAATCGATTCAACCAATTCCCGAACCTTCGCCTCGATATCTCCCAGTGCCGCGTCGGCCGACGCGCGGTCCAGATCATGCACGTGCCAATATTCGACGCGGTCGGCCCAGGCCGGGTGACGCTCGATGATATACGGCCGATGCTCGGCTTCCTTCATCGCGATGATACGGGCGGCCGAAACGAGATCGCCCTCGCAACAGCCGATCGGATCGCGCAGCGGCTCAGCAAGCGGAATACTGCGCTGCTGAAGGGCGATGCGGGCGTGCGGCGAAATCGGGCCGATGTTCCATTTGCCCTTTTCGATTGCCAGGGCGCGGGACGTGGCGCGCCAATTCAGGCCGCGTTCCAATGCCAGATGATTAAAAAGCTCCTCGGCAAATCGGCTGCGGTAATAGTTGCCGGTGCAGAGAAAAAGAATCGTGCGTTTCATGGAATGAATCGTGAAACAGACCGCCTAAGGGCCATCCCAATAGCCGCCGGGGTCACACCATACCTCGGCGTACCAATATCGGCACAAACAAAACAAAACAGCCAACGCACCGGCAACTGCCAACAGCGTCAACACCGAAAAGCGATATCGCTTTTTCGACCGCCATCCGCGAACGAAGTAGGCCAGTGCGAGAATGGACGGCAACCCGGGAATGAGATATACGCCGGCGTCAATCAAAAGGCTCTTTGCGTGACCCATTCTGGCAAAGGACACGAATGTCCCTACAACCGGGGCCCAGATAAGCTGCCACAACATGCAGATAAATGCAGGCGGGGCACCGATCGCGATTTTTCCCGGCGACGCGTCATGAGTTGGGTAGGCAACGTGGCCGTAGTCGAGCCGATGAACGGCTGTTGCTTCGTCCCCGGTGTGCCCAGCTTCCTCGCTCACAGCATCCCCAGCGTCAGCAGCGCCGCCTCCGACATCAAACCCCGGCTCCACGCCGGTTCCCACACCAGCTCCACTTCAGCGCTTTTCACCTCGGGAATGGCCTCGACTTTTTTCTCCACCTCGCCGGGCAAACTCCCGGCCACGGGGCAGGCCGGGGCGGTCAGGGTCATGACGATGCGGACGGATTGATCGGGATTGACGCGGATGTCATAGATCAGGCCCAACTCGTAAATGTTCACCGGGATTTCCGGATCGTAAATCTCGCTGAGGGCGGCGACGACCTTGCCGCGAAGAAGCTTTTCGTCGATGACGGGTGGGGCGGGAGAAATGTCGCTCGTTTCGGATTCCGGCGCGGTGGATTGAGACGGAGCCGGCGCAGTCGCGCCGATTCCGGGTGATGTAGAAAGCACGGGGAGGCTTACAAGCGAATGAGGATATCGGTAGTCGTCAGACATTCTGCAAAATCATTCCTTCTTCCTCATGATAGCCGTGGGCGGAAGCCCCCGGACGTATTTAATCCCCAGGCTTCCGCCCCGGGCTATCAGACGGAAGATAAACACTCAATCCGTCTTAACCGTCGCCCCGCGCAGCAGCGCTTCAGCACTGGCGCGAATGCGCCGAATCATTCCCGTCAATCCCACGCGCCGCTTGTCGCTGATAATTTTTCCCAGCTCGATCTTTTCCCAGAACGCATCGATATCAAACCCCAGCACGTCGGCGGCGCGTTGGCCGGAGAAAAGCCTTTGCAAGACGACGATTAATCCGCTGACGGTGGACGAATCGGACCAGCCGATGAATTCGATGCGGTCGCTCGCTCCGGGCTTCGATCGCGCGAGCAAATAAACCCGGCTCATGCAACCCTGCACCCGCAAGCTTTCGATCCGCATTTCCTGAGGCATCGGCGAAAGCTTCTTCGACAACTCGTTTTCCAGATATTCGGTCTTGGCCATCGCGCCGCCGAAGATCTCCGCGAATTCGTCCAGCTCAGTTGAAATCTCCTCCGCCGCCAACGCTGGCGACGGCGCGGACGCATCGGGGAAACTCACAACCTCGCTGTCGCGCGGCGGGCCGGCATTTGCCTGCTTAGCGCGCTCTTTCTCGACGATCTGCCCGAGCGCCCCTGCCAGCGCATCGATCTCCCCGATCGTGTTATACATCGCGAAGCTGGCCCGCGTCGTGGAACTAATTGCCAGCCGATCCATGATCGGCTGGCAGCAGTGATGCCCGGTGCGGACGGCGATGCCCTGCTGGTCGAGCCGCATGCCGATGTCCAGCGATGAGATTTTTGGATCTTCGATGATGAAGGAAACCACGCCGGCCTTCTTCGCGGCGGTGCCGATGATGCGCAGGCCGGGGATGGCGGAAAGTTTTTTCGTGGCGTGCGCCAGCAGGGCGTCTTCGTGGGGGATGAAATTCGCAAAGCCGACGGACAGGACGTAGTCGATCGCGGCGCCAAGGCCAATCGCGCCGGAAATATCCGGCGTGCCAGCTTCAAACTTGTTCGGAAGACCTGCATAGGTTGTCTTCTCGAACGTGACGGATTCGATCATGTCACCGCCGCCCTGGAAGGGGGGCATTTGCTCAAGCAGTTCGCGTTTTCCCCATAGCGCGCCAATGCCGGTGGGGCCGTAAAGCTTGTGGCCGGAGAAGCAGTAGAAATCGCAACCGAGCGCCTGCACATCGGTGGGATGATGGGCGACCCACTGCGCGCCGTCGATCAGCACTTTCGCGCCGACGCCGTGTGCCAGGTCGATGATCCGCGGCACATCGTTGATCGTCCCCAGCGCGTTGGAGACATGATTGACGGCCACGATTTTGGTCCGGCTGCCGAGCAGCTTCGCATATTCATCCAACTGCAATTCCCCCGCATCGTTCATCGGAATGACGCGAATTTTCGCACCGGTCGCCTCGGCGGCAATCTGCCAGGGAACGATATTGGAATGATGCTCGATGGCCGAGACGATGATCTCGTCGCCGGGCTTGAGATTGGCGCGGGCGAAAGTCGAGGCGACGAGATTGATGGCCTCGGTGGTGCCGCGGGTGAAGATGAGTTCGTGGTCTTCACGGGCATTAATGAATCGCGCAACTTTGTTGCGCGCTGATTCGTAGGCACTGGTGGCCTTCTGGCTCAGCTCGTACACGCCGCGATGGATGTTGGCGTTTTCGGTTTCGTAATAACGCACGAGCCGGTCGATCACCGCCCGCGGCTTTTGCGTGGTGGCGGCGTTGTCGAGATAAACCAGCGGCTTGCCATGAGCAAGCGTGTGGAGAATAGGAAAATCAGCGCGGACTTTATCGACGTCAAAAACCGGGTGGGCATTGGCGGGATAGCCGTTCGAGGATGGGCGGCCGGAGGACATAGGTATTCGATTATATGGCCATTGCGGCAGTGGGAAATCCGAGAGGGGAAAACCACGAATCGACACGAACCTGCACGAATCTTCACGAATCGAGAGAGAGACAAATTCCGACTGTCGGCATGGCTTCATTTGCCATGCGCTATGATGAACCAGCACCATAATACATAGGCGAGGATGATAATCCCGAAAAACACCCCTCCGAATAGAACAAATCGGCGTACTCTCCTGACAGCCTCAAGTTGAGTTTGACGCGATTCGACTTGCGTCGCGCGCATTGCCCGTACCGTTTCGAGGATTTCCTGGATTGGGTCCATACTTGAAATTTTGCGTGCTCTCGCCACGTCTATGAACTGAAACCGTTGCGGCCACCATTCCAAAATAATTTGTGAAGATTCATAGCGATTCGCGCAGATTCGTGGTTTTCTCCGCTTCTCTTCGGATTTCTGCAAATCACAGTTGCCGCACGGCTTCATCATGCGCGCCCAGATCCGTGATCCGCAGATCCAGCGGCAAGCCGTGCTGGCCGGCCATATATTCTTCCAGCCGGCGGCGTACCGGCTCAACGCGAATTCGCCGGGTGATGTCGGCGGCGAAGGCGTAGGTCATCAGGTGCCTCGCGGCTTCCAGGCCCACGCCTCGGGTGCGCAGGTAGAAGACCTGGTCTTCGTCCACCGGGCCGGTGGATGAGCCGTGCGTGCATTTCACGTCGTCGGCATAAATTTCCAGCGCGGGCATCGAGTTCATCACCGCATCGTCGCTGAGCATCAACGCCTTGCTCGACTGCTTGGAATCGGTTTTCTGGGCGGGTTGGCGAACGAGGATTTTGCCCTTGAACACGGCAACCGATTTGCCGTTGAGCACGTGCTTATACAGCTCGTGGCTGGGGCAATTGGGATAGGCGTGGTCGAGCAGCGTGTGATTGTCGATATGCTGGCGGCCGCCGGCCAGGACCAGGCCATTGAGCGTGGCGTCAGCGCCTTCGCCATTCAGCACGACGTTCAGGTCGTTGCGCGTGAGGCGCGAGCCGATGGAGGCGGAGTGGGAAACGAATTTCGCGCCGCGGCCCAGATGCACCTGCATGGTGGCGACGTGGAATGCCTCCGGTCCTTCCTGCTGAAGCTTGCAATGGTCGATCAGGGCATCGCTGCCGGCCACGATTTCGGTGACGGCGTTGGTGAAATAAGCCGTCGCGCTTTCGCCGACGTAACTTTCCACGACGGTGCATTGCGAAGCGTTGTCGGCAACCACCAGAAGCCGCGGATGCGCAACCGACGGCCCATCGCCGGGCGATGAAACGAACAGCATGTGAATCGGATTGGCGACCACCGCCCCGCGCGGAATATAAATGCGCGCTCCATCGCGAATGAAACCGGTGTTCAACGCGACGAACGGATTTTTCTCCACATCAGCATATTGGCCCAAATGCTGCTCAACGAGCGGCGTGCGATCATCCGCCAGTGCATCGGTCAGATTATCCACCCGAACACCGTGCGGAAGCTGTGTGTAATGGGACAGCTCGCGGGCGAAATGGCCATTGACGAAAACCAATTCGCAGGCGGCGTCTTTGCCGAAGGAAAACTTGCGGGCCAGAGCGGCGGCGGAGTCGCAAACGCCGGCAGGCAAATGGCGGAACGCGGTGCGGGCGATGGCCGACACATCGGTCTGACGCCATTCCTCCTGGCGCTTGTTGGGGAAGCCGACGAGGTCGAAGCGGTCGATGCCGGTTTTGCGGAGGGCTTGGAGCCAGGGCGGCGCGGGAATGCCGGCGGGCTCCGGGGGCCGCGTGAAGTTCGCCATGTGGGTGCTCTTGTCGGCTAGCTGGGTCATTCCTTCAAATCCTTCGCGGTCGCGTTCGGTCTTAAGCTCGCGCTTGCATGCCGTTTTCGTCGATCAACGTCCCCAAAGGGGGTTCCGATCAGCATCATTCCATCTTCATCTCTACACCGTACGGCAATCGCTATAATGCTCTCTATGTGCTGCGTGGCATCGCGTCGGTCCAATTCAAGCGAAAGCGTCCTGAGTTCCTCTATCAACTCCGGCATATCTTCAGGTCCGAAGCAAGCTGGATCAACAGGCTCGATTTCCGAAAGCAGTGGATATTTCTCACTGCTTTGGAACAGATAATTGTTTCCATCCTGGCCGACCCTGGCGATCTCAGTGTTTTGCCGATTTCCCAGTATGAACGTTACCTGCAATCCCACCGTGTTCTCCGAACGTCGAAATTCCGCATTAAAGCAATCGGAATGTTTAAGCGATTTCCTTTCCGACCCAGTCATAACCCATGCGCTGGGTGTCGACCTTGGTCGCGATTTCGCGGCCGCCGGTCATTACGATTTTTCCATCCTGCATGATGTGGACGAAGTCCGGCACGATCGTTTCTAACAGACGCTCGTAATGGGTGACAACCAGAAAAGCGTTGTCCGGCCGACGCAATGAAGCAGCGCCCTCGGCCACGGTTTTCAACGCATCGACGTCAAGACCCGAATCGGTTTCATCCATCAGCGCCAGAAGGGGGTTCATGACCGCCATCTGGAAGATTTCATTGCGCTTTTTCTCGCCGCCGCTGAAACCTTCATTGATGGCCCGGTTCATGAAGCTTGGGTCCATCTTCAGCAGCTTCATCTTTTCCTTGACCAGCTTCAGAAACTCGACGGCTTCCAGTTCCTTTTGCCCATGATGCACGCGAACTGCGTTGACGGCGGCCTTGAGGAAGTAGCTGGTGCCGATGCCGGGAATTTCCACTGGATATTGAAACGCCAGAAAAACGCCCTCGCGCGCCCGCTCCTCGACGGAAAGTTCGAGCAGGTTTTGTCCATTAAAGGTGATCTCTCCCTGCGTCACCTCATACGCCTCGCGACCGGCCAATACCTGCACGAGCGTGCTTTTGCCAGACCCGTTCTTGCCCATGATGGCATGAACCTGCCCGGCGTTGATGGTGAGGTTGACGCCCTTAAGGATGTCGCGCCCGCCAGGGGCGGCAACGCGGGCGTGGAGGTTTTTAATTTCGAGTAGTGGCATAGTTCCAGTCATTTCCGATCAAGTTTCAAACGTAAGTTCGCGCATTGCGGTTACTGCCGACTCTTTCGCTGATAGATCCCGCGCCTTTAGCTTTTGCTTGGAATTTCCCATCCAGCGAAAAGGCGTACATAGCGTGCATCGGACGATTCTTTTCGACCTTCTTCGCTTAAAGTTCGCCATATACGCTCCATGGTCATGGTCGCTTCCAAAAAGCCTCTGCCAACTCCGACAATCGCTCCAACACGCGATCAATCACTTCACGTCGAGCATCGATGAAACCCGGCTTTGGATCAAGATTCACTATGTATGCCTGCCAACCTCGAACATATTCTCTCCCCCACCTACTTATGTCCGCCGGCTTTGGCGGTACACCGCGGCCATGCTCGCAGAGAAGTCTTATGGTATCGATCGCTGCCAGCAGTTGATCGCCATTGCTTTCGTCGAATTCATCGATGTCCTTCTCAATCGCTTCGGTCACGGATGCGACAAGATCGCCGACCCAATCAAGGGCCATGTCGTTCTCATACACACCAGGTCCCCATGTACCCATTTTCCCACCGAGCCTTTCACCTGTTTAGGCTAGGCGATTATGCAGCCGGAAGAGTACGCTTGCTTTTCGACTTTCTCGTCTGCGGCGTACCCCTTTCCGCCTTTTCTCTCTTCTCCAATTCCGCCTTCACCTGCTCCCACGGAATCCCGCCCTTTTCCTTCCGCCGCTCGGAAATCTCCTTCCAAAAGGCGGGATCGGTCATGTAGCCGATGTCCTCCCAATCGTAATTCGTCGCGTCGGAGACGAATGCGAACGGTTGTCCATTGCGCGTCAGCAGAATTTTTTCGTGCGGAGATACCTTGATGAGGGTATCGAGTTTTTCCGCGAGTTCTTCAATTGCCATCCGCTTCATTAAGCACCTCCGCAGTCGTCTTACTTGCGGGTTTTTGTCGAATCGCGTGAACGTAAACGACTTCGCCGTCGCGATCGACCTCATAAAAAATCCGGAACGCATCAACCCGTAGCTCCCACAGCGGCGGGGTGTACGAGAAGTTTGCAGGCTCTGATCCCAAACACTTTTTGTCGCGTGTTTCCACGTCCGGATCAACGCAAAGCTTCGAATCCACCGCAGCCGAAATTCGCCGCTGGTCGAAAGCCCGAATCGCATCGAAGTCGCGCTTCGATATTTTCGACAATTCAATCTGAAATCGCCGCGCCATTGATGCTCCCTGTCATCAACCGACGCTTCCTTCCAAACTCACCCCCAGCAACTTCCGCGCTTCCACCGCAAATTCCATCGGCAACGCCGCCAATACTTCCTTGCAGAAGCCATTCACGATCATGCTCACCGCATCTTCCAGCGAAATCCCCCGCGTCTTGCAATAGAACAACTGGTCTTCGCCGATCTTGCTGGTCGAGGCCTCGTGCTCGGCCCGGCTGGTGGTGTTGCCGACCTCAATGTAGGGAATCGTGTGCGCGCCGCACTTGTCGCCGAGCAGCAGCGAATCACATTGGGTATAGTTGCGGCTGTTGGCTGCGCCCTTGAGGATTTTCACCAGGCCGCGATAGGTGTTTTGCCCATGCCCGGCACTGATGCCCTTGGAAACAATCGTGCTGCGCGTATTTTTCCCGATGTGGTACATCTTGGTGCCGGTGTCGGCTTGCTGGCGGTTGTTAGCCAGCGCGACGGAGTAAAACTCGCCGACGGAATTATCGCCCTGCAAAATGCAACTGGGGTATTTCCAGGTGATCGATGACCCGGTCTCCACCTGCGTCCAGGAGATTTTGGAATTGCGTCCCCGGCATGCGCCGCGCTTGGTGACGAAGTTGTAGATGCCGCCTTTGCCTTCCTTGTCGCCGGGGTACCAATTCTGCACGGTGGAATATTTGATGTTGGCATCATCAAGCGCGACCAGTTCCACAACCGCCGCATGCAGTTGATTCTCATCGCGCATCGGCGCGGTGCAACCTTCAAGATAGCTGACGCTGGCGCCTTCCTCGGCGATGATCAGCGTCCGCTCAAACTGTCCGGTATTCTTGGCATTGATGCGGAAGTAGGTGCTCAGTTCCATCGGGCATTTCACGCCCTTGGGAACAAAGACAAACGACCCATCGGTGAAAACCGCCGAGTTAAGCGTGGCGAAAAAGTTATCGCGGTAGGGGACCACCGACCCCATATATTTCTGCACGATTTCCGGATGCTCACGCACCGCTTCGCCGAAGGAGCAGAAAATGATTCCCTTCTCCGCCAGCGATTTCTTGAACGTCGTGGTGACCGAAACGCTGTCGAACACCGCATCCACCGCCACGCCCGCCAAGGCAGCGCGCTCGGCCAGGGGAATGCCGAGCTTTTCGTAGGTCTTGAGCAGCTCCGGATCGACTTCATCCATGCTCTTCAGATTCGGCTTTGGGGCCGAGTAGTAGACGGATTGCTGATAGTCGATCTTCGGATAATGCACCATCGCCCAGGTCGGCTCTTGCATGGTGAGCCAATGGCGAAAAGCGCGCAATCGCCAGTCGAGCATCCACGACGGCTCACCTTTTTTGTGAGAAATGAAGCGGACGATTTCCTCGTTCAAGCCCATGGGGGCCGACTCCGACTCGATGTCGGTGATGAACCCCCACTTGTACTCGCGGTTGGCGAGGGTTTCGATTTCGGAGGTTTCTGTGGGCATGGGAAGTAAGTGCAGAATGCAGAGTGCAGAGTGCAGAGTGAAAGACACCCATACACGCCGCACTAAGCATCGGCACTTCCTTTTTTCTTACTCAGCACTCAGCACTCAGGACTCAGCAGTTCTCAAGCTGAGAAACTGCTCCCGCAGCCGCAGGAGCTGGTGGCGTTGGGATTCTTGAAGACGAATCCGCTGGCCATCACCTCGTCGCGGAAATCAATTTCGGTGCCGTTCAAATAGAGCAGGCTCTTCATGTCGACCAGAACCTTGATGCCCTGGCTGTCGATTTCCTCATCGTTTTCGCCCTTGGCTTCTTCGGTGAGGTCGAGCATGTAGCTGAAACCGCTGCAGCCGCCGCCCTTGACGGCCACGCGCAGCTTGGTTTCCGCTTCGGGAAGCGACTGCTCCTTGATGATTTCCCTGATCTTGGTGGCGGCCAGTTCGGTAAGCGTAATGGACATTGGCAATACTCCTTAAACAGTAAGTCGATCGGCGATACGCAAATCTTCTATAGGCACATCGATCCGCCGACCAGGGCGAATCACCTGTGAAACACTCACATCCTGCAAAAACCGGCTCAGCTTTTGCCGCATCGCTTGGAGCGGCAACTGATGCTCCGGATGTTCATTCATCTTTTCAGCAGCCTGATCTCCCTCCGCCGCCGTCAGCATCTGGCTAAGCGAAAGCAGCGAAAGCGATTCCAGGCAGGCCGCAACCTGGTAGCCGCCTTTGACGCCGCGGGTGCTTTTCAGCACGCCGTTTTGATGCAGGATTTTCAGAATCTGCATCAAAGCCGGCAAAGGCAGGCCATTAGCCTGGGCAATTTCGCGGGCGGAAACATAGCGCCCGTCATGCTCGCTCAGCCAGGCAAGGCTGATCAACGCGTAATCAGTCTTTTTGCCAAGAACGAGCATGCCGGGGTAATATAGGACTGGGGGAGTACGATTTCAAGGCGGCTGATATATAATGGGCGCTATTCGGGAAGGGCCCGGCGAAACAGACGCCGCCGGTCACGAATGAACGAAACCACCAGCAAAGCGTAATCTCCAGCAGACTATCGAGGGCGCCACGCCAAAAGTGCCGGACGTCTCGCTTTCTCCTGGCTTGGATAATCTGAATGAACTCCAAAATTGCCGTATCCCTCCTCAGCGGGTTTCTCCTGGCGTCGACATTAACAACGTTCGCGGCCACGCCGCCGCCCGCACCAACGCACCTCTCAGCCGACAGCGTTGACCTTCCCACGCCCAGCGCGCATCAATTCCACGCGAAAATTCCGTATGCATCGGTCATTTTGGGCGCAAAGCCCGAAGAACTGGGCCGTGTTTTCAACGCCAAAAAGAGCGAGGCGCTGCTGGCCAAGCGTTGCACCGAAGACCTGGGCTGCGACTGGTTTGTATTGAACGCCGAGGGCGCGGATGTTGTGGCCTTTCGATTGACGGACGGGCGTATCAGCAAGGCCGCGCTGGTCTTCGAGACGGTGAACGCCACCCGCGTGGAAAACATGCGCAAGCAGCTTGAAGCGCATGCGGACAAGGCGGTGAAGGTCGATGTGAAGCCGATCGAAGGAGATGGCAAGAAGCTGTCACTGGTCATTATGTACGAGGTTGATCCGCTGGAATTTTATCTTGGAACGCACACGGTCGACGCCAAAATCGCCGCCGCCCTCCGGCAACATACCTGGGTCGAGGGAATGACCGACGAGCAGGCGACCATGGTGGGCGACGGCCCGGGAAAATATGCCGCCACCTATGTCGCCGATGCCCCCGACGCCAAGCCGGGCGACATTGGCACGGGCACCATCTTCGCCGAAGGCGGCGGCCCCAGCGACTTCACCATCGTCATCCAGGCCCGCAACAAAAAAGAAGCCCGGGAAGAAGCCCTCAAACGCCACAAGAATTTCAAGGATATTGTGAAGATTTCAGCAGACGTCAGGAAGCCGGGCGCGAATACCGGCGAGAAATCGAAATGACGAATGACGCGCCGCGAAATCCGAATGACGAATAACGAATGACGAATCGAGCACTTCACAACCCCATTCGACGCCTGCCTGCGACCCCCATATAAATCCCGCGTTAAGCCCCACGCCGCCGCCCGTTCCCCGCTACAATAATCCGCCTCAACGGGAGCATGAATGCGCGCGATTGTGACGGGACAAGTTGGCGTCGATAAAGGGCCTTATCTGGAAGCGGTCAAAGCCGAGGCGCAACGCCATGGCATCGACCTGGCCGTCTGCCATGTCGGGCAGATGATGTATAACGAAGCGCCTGATGTCCCCGATGGCCGAATCCTGAACATTCCCATCGGCCGCCTCAACACCCTGCGCCGATCGGTCTTCAAGGAAATCCTCCGCACCGCCGAGCAGCATGAGCATGTGCTGGTCAACACCCACGCCACCTTCCGCTGGAAGCATGGCTTATTTGCCGCGTTCGATTTCGATCAGATGAAAGCTTTCAAGGCCGATGCGTACCTGACGCTGGTCGACAACGTCGAAAGCGTTCACAAACGCCTGCTGCGCGATCATGAATTGGATCACACGCTCAAAGACATCATGGTCTGGCGCGAGGAGGAACTTCTGGCGACCGAAATCCTCGCCAACGCCACCCGCGGCTACGGCCATTTCTTCATGATCAGCCGCGGTCGCGGCGTGCCCACCACGCAAACCATCTACCGCCTGATTCTCGAGCCCTGGCGAAAGCGCGCTTATCTCTCCTTTCCCATGACCCATGTCATGGACCTTCCCGACACCCTTGCCGAGATCGAAATCTTCAAGCGCGCCATGAACGAGCACCTGATCTGCTTCGACCCAGCGGACGTCGACGAATTCGCCATCCACATGGAAGCCGTGCGCGCCATGTCCGAAGGCCGCACGACCATCGAGGTAAAATCCGCGGACGGCTCCGTCACATTAAAAACCGCCGACGTCGCCCAAATCAGCAGCGACATCCTCGGCCAAATCTACGCCCGCGATTTCAAGATGGTCGACCAAAGCGACATGATCGTCAGCCTGATCCCCGAACTCCCCAGCGGCAAGCCGGCCGTCAGCAGCGGCGTGGAGCGCGAGCTTCACCACGCATTCGAAGGCGGCAAGGAAGTGTATGTAGTCTGGAAGGGAAAAAGCACCCCGTCACCATTTATTACTGAAACGGCGACGAAGGTTTTCGCGGGAGTGGAGGAGGCGCTGGGGTATTTTCGGGGGAAGGGATATATTCACGGGACATCGTAGAATTCAGCCCGAGTGGAATCGTACGAACAACGGCCCACCCGTGCCGCACAAGAATTCACACCCTAGGCGCCGACCCTACGCGGATCGCCGACGGTTATTTAGACTCCCGTCATGAGCTACAAGGAACAATGGAAAGCCGAGCGGCGACGGCAGCGCATGGCGCCGCCGCCGATCTTCCCGCTTCCCAAAGACCAGATCGATCGGCGATTCGCAGCGCTCGATGCGCGGGCCATGCTCTATTTCCCCGAGCGCGAACTCGATTTCGCGGCGATGGGCCTTGTGCTCGCGCACGCCGCCATCGGCGATGTGCGCGAGCTTTGGATCGACAGTGCCGATTCGCTTGATAACCATGCCCTGGCGGTCCTTGCCGCCGGGCCCCTGCAACAGCTCGAGGTGCTGGGCCTTCGCGGCTGGAAGCTCAACGACGCCGCCTTGGCGATGCTGCTCGATGCCCCGGCGCTGGCGGGTCTTCGCGAGTTGGTCCTGGCTCCGGGAAATCCGAACACATGGCCCAGCACATCGCTGCGTTTGTACCTGCCCACGCCGCCCGCTTTTCCGACCAGTGCGAAATTGGAGCGCCTCAGGTTCGGCTACCCCTGCACGCCGGCCGTCGCCGCTACACTCGCCGCTCACCCGGCATTCACCGGCCTGCAAACTCTGGATCTATCCCACACCCAAATCACCGACGCCGTCGCCGCGATTCTGGCCGCCGCCCGCCATCTCGACAACCTGCGTGAGATCAATCTCTCGATGAACCAGATCGGCCCCGCCGGCGCAGCGGCGCTTGGCGCGGCCCGCTGGCCCTCGCTGCAAACCTTGGAACTCGTCGGCAATCGCCTTGGCGAAGCAGGCATGCAAGCCCTGGGCAACCGCACCGGCCTGCCCAACCTCCGCAAACTAAGCCTCGCCGCCAACGGCTTGCCCGACATCGAATGGGAAGTAAAAGTCTCCGACATGACGGATGAGGAGTGGATAACCGCCAACAAAGGCGGAAAGCCGCCAACGCAGGACTACATCGAAAGGCGAGCGGTTTCGGGAAGTGAAATCGCCGGGCGATTTTTCCCCGGGCAGGCGGTGGAAATAAGTTGAGTTTTCCCGAGGGGGGGAAAAATGCGTGAGTCGACAAATCTCGCTCGGGAGGACAATTACAGTAAGCGGCGGGAGTCATAACGAAACTCGATTTCTGATACGACTCCCTTCGCCCACAAATTCTGCTGAGGAGGCTAATTTTGTTGTAATTCGCCGGCCAACTCGTCTAATAAATAATCGCTGGGCCGGGATTCGCCGCGAAGCCTGTTTTTCCGGCAGGATTTTCGCCAGGCCGATCCACGGATAGAAGAGAAATAAGAGACAATGCCACGCCATTTACTCGTATAAAAACGCAAGACCATGAAAACATCCACACGACATCTGATTTGTGCCGCCGCGATTTTGCCCCTGCTTGGCTTCACCCGCCTCCGGGCGGAGCCGGTGGCCGACAATCGGCCGAGCGTCATCGCCACCTCGGCGAACACTTACGAATCGGAAGCGATGGCCATCGCGCCCAAGTGCGTGTCGACAACGGTTGGCCTGGTCGGGACGATTCAAAATGGAAATACGACGGGCGTTTTCTCCGGCAGCGGCGTGCTGGTTTCCGCCGACGGGTTGATCCTCACCGCCGGCCATGTCGCGCAAAAACCGGGCACCCCGTTGAACATCCGCTTCGCCGACGGCCGCGTGGTGCAGGGCGTTTCGCTGGGGATCGATCACCTGGTGGATACCGGCATGGTGCGCATCACCGATGCGGCCCCCGAGGGTGGCTGGCCTTTCGCGCCGATGGCGGCGGCGGATTCGGCCAGGTTTGGCGAGTGGGTATTGGCTACCGGAAATCCGGGAAGCATCGTCATCGGCCGCAATCCGCCGATCCGGCTCGGTCGCGTCACCGGCCACGAGGCCAACGCCATTCAGACCAACTGCGCCATGGAGCCGGGCGATTCCGGCGGGCCGCTGTTTGATTTGTCGGGAAGGGTGATTGGAATCAACAGCAGGATCATGACCGCCGGCCCCGAAACGCTCATGCGCGACTATGTGAGCGTTCACGTTCCGATCGGCGTTTTCGCGAGGCAGTGGAAATGGCTGCTGGCGAAAATGAATGCGCATCCGGATGCCAACCTCAACGCCGGACCTCAGCCAGGCCGGCGCCGCCAGGCGGGCGAAACAACGAATCGACTGAAGGCAGCGGTGGAAAAACTGGCGGGCCTCAAGGACCCCGAGGCAATGAAGCTTCTGGCCGATTCCAAGAAGAACGGCCGGGCCATAAAGCTGTCGCCGGAGCAGTCGGACAAATTAATCCGCCGCGCAAACTGGGCCGGACCCGCAACACGGCCAGCCAATGAGTTGGCATCGGCCAACGCCGCCAAGGCCCCGGCCACGACGCAACCTTCTGCCACAACCCAGCCCGCCGGGTCCAAGCCGAAAGTCGCGACAACGCAGCCGGCGAAGCTCGAAAAGGGAATTCCCCTGGCGCTTCGCCCGATCATCGGCCCTCAGATTAAAAAATCGCTGCTGCGGCGATTTCCCAATGCCAAAATCTCCGATGAATTGCTGAGTCGAATCCTGGACAAATCGTCGTTCGATCTCCTGTCGCGGCACATGAATATCGCGACCGATCAGAATGATCTCAAGGCGATGGGGCTGTCGGATGAGGAGATTGCCTCCAAGGCGGGAATCCCGCTGCAATCGGCCCGGCTTGGCAAGGAAGTCAGCAAATCGTCGCTGCAAACGCTGGCGTTGTTCTCGCCCGCGCTGGACGCGGCGGGCGACTGCTTCGTGGAGATCCGCGCGGGCGACAAAACGGTGCTTTTGGGCACGATCGTTGACCCCGACGGATGGATCGTCACCAAGGCCAGCGATCTTCCCGAGCATCCGATGGTGCTTCTGCCCAGCGGAAAAACCTACCAGCCGAAGTTGATCGGGAAGGACAATGCCACCGATCTGGCACTCCTGAAGATCGAAGCGCACGACCTGTCGGCGGTGAAATTCGCCGCCGACGCGCCGCTGGGCGAATGGCTCGCGTCGCCGACGGCCGATCCGGATCAGCCGGAGGTGGGCGTGGTGTCGCTGCCGGCCCGGCCGATTCCGGAAAAGTTCAACCACTTCCTGGGCGAACATAAAATCCGGCTCGGCGTTGGATTTTCCAATGCCAACTGCGTCATCGGCGAAATAATGCCCGGAATGCCGGCGGCGGCAGCGGGCGTGGCGGTCGGCGACAAGGTTCTGGAACTCGATGGAACCCCTGTTTCAAATTCCAACGACTTCATCGCCAAAACCAAACTCGCCAGGGCCGGGCAAACCCTCACCCTGAAAATCCGCCGCGGCGACAAGGAACTGGAACTGAAACTGCTCATCGGCGAAGCAAAATCGAACACCCAGACCAACGCCAGCGTGGGCGAGGCGGACAACTTCGCCGACGGCAAGCTCAGCAAACGCCGCACGAATTTCCCCATGGCGATTCAAACCGATTGCGCCATCTGGTCGGACCAATGCGGCGGCCCGGTGATCAACCTCCACGGCCAGACCATCGGCATCAACATCGCCCGCTACGACCGCGTCTGCACCTTCGCAATTCCCGCCGACCTGGTTCAGAAAACGGTGGCGAAACTGCGGGCCAAGCAGGGCCAATGAAATTATCTACTTCGGCAACCTTTACAAGAAAAGGCTCAGTGCCCGCGGACGGTCCGATTTACTCCGCTGGATCGAGCATCACGCTCGCCCGCTTGCAGAAGAAATCCTCCGCGAAACCGACTGGGAAACCGGCCGCGCAAAGCCGAAAAGCAAAAGGGGTAAAGACAAAGATTCCACGCCGTAGGGCCACCATCGCGGCGTCCAAATGATAACGGGCGGCGTCCAGCATGACGCCGCCTGCCTTTTTTCCCGACAGATACTGCTGGTTGCCCGCATGCGCAAAATCTCGGGGTTTGGGGCACAGCCTCAGTGCTGCAGGCCATCCCATGACCATCGCGGAATCGTCAGGCCTTCGGGCACATCATCGGCGGATTGGCCGTAGCGCGACATCGTGGTCGTGGTGGCCCACGCGAAGTAGTCGAGCAATGCCCGACGAACAATCTCGTCGCTCAGGCCGACATCGACCAATGCCTGCTCGAAGCAGACAATCGCCCGGCGATCCATTTCATCGTGTTCTCCATTGCCACTTTGAATCTTGACGACGACGGTCTCGTTGCCGTAAGCCATGGAATATGCCTTGGGACCTCCCAGCGCCTCGGCCCAATAAGCCGCAAGCCGAATCTCGTGCTCGGGATGAAAGCCATGGCTGAAGGCATGAGCCACCACCTCGTCATCCATGACCCGCCGATGCCAGGCCCGGGCAAGATTCCTAAGTCCTTCAATGCCGCCCGCCGCGTCGAAGATCGTTTGCATTGGGTTATGATGATGTTGGTGCGGAGCGTTCGCAAGAGGCGGTCGCGTGGCATCGCAAATCAGCGGAACAGGGCTGGACCGCCGCACAAAGCAATCTTGGGGCTCCGCACCAAACCCCGAGATTTATCGCTTTCAGGGGCAACCAGCAATGGTGTTGGTGAGGCTTCATGGTAAACCCGTTTCGCCGTCGCGGAGGTCGCGGCAATTCAGCACGCGCGACGTCCAGCGTGACGTCGTCTGTTTTTTTCCCGACTGCCGACACGCAAGCCGATCGCCGCAGCGGACCTCGACGAGTCAAGTCCAGTCGCGACGAGATAGCACCAGCGGCGTCGAGCGTGACGCCCCCTGTTTTTTCCCGCTACATTGCTGTTTGCCCACAGCATTGACTCGCGAATAACACGGTGCAGGTACTGGCTCCCAAACGCGCGATAATACTTGACGACGGTTCGCCGTTTTTGCGATTCCCTAAGTCGTATGCTATTTGGTTTAACGCTAGGCGAATTTGCCGGACAGGTGGAATCATGGTAGGAGGTTTGTGGTGAGTTACCGACAAAAGTAGCATTTCATGCCCGACTACGACTTCTCCGGCCTTTCATCTCGCTCATTCGAAAAAATGGTGCAGGCGCTATGCGTTAAAGTCTTTGGCCCCGGGCTTAAAGTCTTTGGTGATGGTCCAGACGGTGGCCGAGAAGCTTCCTATACCGGTAGTATCCGCGTGAATGCGGCGCGTGACAACTGGAATGGGTACTGCGTAGTTCAGGCAAAATTTCTGCAAAATCCGCGCAACTCCGCTCTGGACGGGATTTGGTTGCTAAAGCGCGTCGAGGAAGAGCTGAAAGCTTTTAAGCGGAAGAGAAGCAAGCGCGCCAAACCTGATTATTACATCATTGCTACGAATGTTTCTGCATCGTCAAATGCGCTGGTCGGAGTCAAGGACAAAGTTGCCGCATTGGTCGCAAAGTACCATAGCGGTGTGCCGATCAAGGATCATGTCGTTTGGGATTATCACCAATTGTGTGCCCTAATTGACTCTGACGAGGCAGTGCGGCGAGCATATACGGCGTGGATTACCCCAGGAGACGTGCTTGCATCGGTCATGCAGTGGCTGAAGCCGAAGCAGCCGGATTTTGTCGAGACAATCCACAGTTTTCTCGCCAAGGAATTTGCGGCGGATCAGTACGCGCAGTTGGAACAGGCCGGACAAACCAACGACGAAAAAATCCGGCTGGCAGGCGTCTTCGTTGATGTCCCGGTGTCCGATTCTCAGCTCTTGGAGCCCCTCTCCGAAGACAGCGACGATCCGCCCCTAATGTTTGCTGCATACGCCGTCCGGGCTGCCAAGGAACGATTGGATCCCGAATCCCGCGCGGCGCTCATGGTTGCTGACGAGGAAACCGCCGCCGGTGACGCGGTGGGCCAGATCGTGCTTGTTGGAGGGCCCGGCCAAGGGAAAACAACCGTGGGGCAGTTTATCTGCCAACTATTTCGTGCTGCTTTACTGGCGGGACGAAAGGCGACACTGCTGTCGGCGCAAGTTCGCGATCAATTATCGCAGTTTTGTGACGCATGCGCGAAGCAGAAAATTGTTCTCCCCAAATCTCGTCGCTTTCCTATACGGGTTGTCCTGAATGAGTATGCCGCCGCCTTAAGCGCGAGCCCGCCCGACCGACCGCTATCCCTTTTATCTTTCTTTGTGAATAGAATCAGTTCTCGGACCGACCGAAAGATTTCGCCGGATGACTTTCGGGAGTGGATGCGCAGCTACCCATGGCTGCTTGTCCTTGATGGGTTGGATGAGGTTCCAGCATCGAGTAATCGGGATTCGGTTCTGCGAGAAATAGATGATTTTTGGACGGAAGCTGCCGCCTGCGGCGCAGACCTTCTAGTCATCGCGACTACGCGCCCTCAAGGATATAATGGCGATTTTTCTCCGAATTATTATCGACACTTATGGCTCGTGCCGCTTTCGGTCCGGGATGCGATGGGCTACGCGGAACGGCTCGCCGAAACAAAATTCCCGGAGGACCGACCGCGGCAGGTGGATATCTTAACCAAAGTTCGAGAGGCGACCACCCACCAAACAACAGCGAGATTAATGCGCAGCCCGCTTCAGGTCACCATCATGTTTACCGTCATTGAACATGGTGGAATCCCCCCTCAAGACCGCTGGCGCCTGTTTGACGAATATTATAGAACGATCTATCGGCGTGAAAAGCAACGTCCGATTCCTGCAGCACAGCTGTTGAGGGATTACGAGAAAAATATTGACATTATTCACGGTCGCGTCGCGTTATTGCTTCAGGTCCAATCTGAGAGCAGCGGAGGAAGCGAAGCAAAGCTAGATCGGGCGAGGCTTTCCCAGATTGTCGATGACCAGCTGATTGAGGAGGGCTTCAAAGGCGAATCACGAAACAGCCTTCGCGAGCGAATTCTCGATGCAGCCGAGAATAGGCTCGTGTTCCTCGTCGGAGTGCAGGAGGGGCACGTCGGCTTTGAAATAACGTCGCTAAGGGAGTTTATGGCCGCGCAATCGTTGTTCGAGGGCGAGGGCGGAAATGAAGAGGTACAAATACGTCTCGAAGCAATCGCGCCGGTGATGTCGTGGCGGAATGTGTTTCTTTTCGGAGCGGGTCGTTGTTTCGCAGAACAGAAGCGTCGCGACAGCATCTGCACGATCTGCGAGAAAATGAACGCATCGTTGGGGGGCGAAGGTGCGCGTCTCCTCCGTTCGGGCTCGGTACTGGCGCTTGAACTGCTGGAAGATGGTATGGCGGCACGCGCCCCAATTTATCGCGATTTGCTGATCGCGCGGGCATTGACCGTGATAGATCTCCCGGCCTCGGAGGTCCAAATCCGGCTGAGCCGATTTTGTGATGCCGATTCCTACGAGAGATTTCTGACACGCTTGGAAAGCGATTTACAAATTGCCGATTTCCAGGAACAATTAAGCGCGTGGACGGTGCTATTGGCCGTTCTGCCGCGTCTTCGGGACGCTGGTGCGAAGCAACTCGCGCAGAGATTCTGGCCGAGCGACCCCCTGCAGGTTTTAGAAATATCTCGGTTGCCATCGGCACCGCTGGCCCGTGAATGGCTAATTCCAAAGCTCGTCGCGTCGGTTCTAAATGCGCCACCTCGTCACGCATTCGGCCGACTATCCTCACGATGGTGGTACGCGAACGTCCCGCCGTCCATCCGCCCTGCATGGTGGGATGTCGCCGTCGCGTACGCTTCCTTAGACATTCACATAGGCGGTCGATTTGACGTGCGGTTCCAGCTCGGCTACGAACAGGCTGGGAGCCCGGGTGCCTCTTTATCGATGTATTCCATTTTCAACCTCGGCCGCCTCGGCGGAGTGAGGAATCTCCCGCATGGCCATTCCGGGTGGCTGCCACTTAAGCTGCTCGACGAATTCGTCGCCGCACCCTCTAAGTCGACGCTAAGCGCCTACTTGTCGCGGCTGCTTGACGCTGATGCCCTTGGCGACGCCAAGGCCTATTCAAAGGCTCTTCCGTGGCCCGTGGCCGCGGTCGTAAAAGGGTTGGCAAGCGTGGATGAGCTCAAGGAAGCCGAAAAACTCGCCGGGATTGGGAGGTTCGGGGATTACGATAGCTGGAGCCGCGCGGAGCAAAGATTTCGGACCGTCGGCATTTCGCGCGATGATATCTTGTATATGGAAGATAATCGATGGCCGATAGACGCCGAGATAGGCTTGATTGGATTCCCGATATCGCTCAGATACGTGCGCCCTCCTGGAGAATCTCCGGCCCGTGAGGGCTTCATAAACGCGATTCTGGAACTCAGGCACCTTTCGATCGGCGAGCGATGCAACGCGTGGCTTGACCATTGCATAAAGCTCGCTCTGAGTGCCGACCGCATCGAGCCGAAGGCGATCAAGCCTCCGATTTCGATCGATTTCCTTCGCGGTTTCTGCACTTTTGCTGACGACTGGATTCCCTCGGGATTGTTCCGCCTTGCCCTGGGGAAGCTTCCAGATTCCGACGAACTCACCAGGTGGGTCGATTCCCTTGGTCGCCACCCAAGGCTCAACGTGCCATTCCTTTCGGACGGCGAGGCCGATCGGCTTTCGAATTGGTTTAACTTGAACCCGCAATTACACGGAGTCGCACGAATCCTTGCCTTGCAATGTACCCGTCGGCATAAGTACGCCCTACCGGGGGTGACGATAAATCCCCTCACGATGCCGCTCGACCTTATGATATCAGGCCTCGTGCTCCAAATGGCCCGACTCGGACCGGATGTATTCGCATGCACCGGGTGGGAATCTAAGATCCTCGAACTTGTGCGAGAAAGACCGGCTGATCTATACCTGCTTCTGCAAATGATCTCGGAGATCCAATTGTTCGATGAAAATGCAGAGGCAATGATTCTAAAAATCGCCTCCGAGCTGAAAGGTCCCCGCGACGCAATTGACCGTGCATTTGGCGTCCTAACGGACTGCTTCCGTCGACGGCGGACGCGCCTGAGTAACGCGGCAGAATGGACGCGTCTTGCCCTTCCGCCAAGCCTACTGCGGCTTCTGCAGGGACCGTAGAAAGACGCTGTGGCCTTCGCGCGTGCCGCCGAGAAGCCGCCGTCGGCAGCCGGTCTGACGCTCGGGTCGCACTCCTGCGTTGCTTCATCCTCCAGCCGGTCAGGAAATGGTCGCCGGAGGCTTTTCATCCATCCGCTCTTCAATTGCGCGGGGGGTTCTGGAACTTTGGCGTTTCGATGGGTCAAAGCGGGTGGTATTGAAACTGGCGCCGGATCACGCGCATCAGGCTGCGACGTGCAGCGATGTTTTCCACTTCTTCGTTGCCTCGGAGAATTGAAACGCCATTCGCGCCGGAATTTACTTCAAGCCGGGTCAAGCGCAGCGCCGGCCCGGATCCTTTCGCGATCATCGCCCCTCACCACCGCCCTGAATTTTCTCTTGACCCCGATCATCTCCAACCGGACAATCCCCGAATGCCCCGTTTCGGATTCTTGTGGCGTCACGTGATCATCAGCACAAAATCAAGCTGGTTGCACGGTGACAAAAGAGGCTTTCGCAGCCGAAAGCACCGCATTCATTCCAGCGGCGATTACAAAAATCCACCACCACCGCAGGAGCACGAGGGCTTACACGAATTTCACAAGAAGCGATCGCGAACTGAAGTACATATTCCCGAGGAGAAACGCGCGATCATCGGACGCGCGTTCTTACGCGAATTGGAGCTGCAAGGGTATCTTGTCCTTGCGATGGCTGTCGCAAAAGTACACCTTCACGCGCTGCTTGAGGCGCCTCACGAAATATCCGAGGTCAAGAAAATCATCGGGGAAGCGAAACGAACGTCATCACGGATGGTCTGCGAATCCATTCCCGGAGGCGTTTGGGGCGAAGGTGGGAAGTTTAAGCCGGTGATGGACAAAAAGCATTGCGAGTCTGGGCATGATTACATCATCTATGAGCAGGGGCCGACTGCCTGGACCTGGTCGTTTCGGGATCATTCGCGCGAGGGGAAATTCAACCGGGTGAGACCGAAGCGATCGCATCGAAAGGGGACGGGTCGGTGATGTTCCACGGGCGTTGCGCAGACGGATCCGGGCCGGCGCTGCGCTTGACCCGGCTTGAAGCGACACCCCAAAAGTCGGGGCGTGGAGCGCGCTTGGACGTGATCGTTTCGGGATCAGTCACGCGAGGGGAAATTCAATCGGGTAAGAGCGAAGCGACCGCATCGCAAGGGGACGGGTGGGTGATGTTCCACGCGCATTGCGCAGACGGATCCGGGCCGGCGCTGCGCTTGACCCGGCTTGAAGTAACACCCGAAAATCGGGGCGTGGAGCGCGCTTGGACCTGGTCGTTTCGGGATCAGTCACGGGAGGGGCAATTCAATCGGGAAAGACCGAAGCGACCGCATCGCAAGGGGACGGGTCGCTGATGTTCCATGCGCGTTGCGCAGACGGATCCGGGCCGGCGCTGCGCTTGACCCGGCTTGAAGCAACATCCCCAAAAATCGGGGCGTGGAGCGCGCGGTTCGACCGGGATTCCGACCGTTTCCACTTATCCCTGTGCATCGGAGAGATCACGCCGGGTACGAGCTGTAAGCGAGGCCCCGGATTCGACCGCGCCACCGCGATGCTGCGATCAGCATCCGCGGCGCTGCGGAATCCGGGCCCTCGCTGTCGCCCGTTCCCGGCGTGAACCATCATCTTCCAAAACCGCTTACCAATTGCGTCCTGTTCTCATTCGACACGCACTTCCTCCAGCACCGGCGCCGGCGCACTTTCAATCCGCGGCACCTCCGCATTAACCGGCGCAACCTCGGCCGGCTCGTCTCTAAAAGACAAAATCAGCTCCCGCAGGCGAATCTCGAAATCCCGGCGTTTGCCGGGGGGGATGCTTAGGGCCAGCGGCGATTTTTCCAGGGGCTTAAATTGACGCTTGGGGCCCGGGAGCAGGCCGCGGCCTTTTAGCAGGATCGCGGCGGCGCGGAAGTCACGCGTGGCGGCCGACGACAACGTGGCCGCGGCGGCATCGGCGGCCTGGGTCAGGCGGTCCTCGGCCGTGCGGGCGGCACGCTGACGCCAGGCTTCCAGGGCGGCGCGGAAGGCCGGGTCGTGGTTCACCCAGCGGAAAAGCGTTCGGCGATTGACGCCGGCCGTCGAGGCGGCTTCGGTGTAGGTCTTGCCCGCCATCAGGTCTTCCAGCGCGTATTGCTGCTGCGTGCGGAGCATTTCCACCGCCGGGGTGGCGTCGGCGGGGGTTTCCAAAGCATCCTCGTCCGGCGCGACAGCCTGCTCGGCCGGCGCAGCGTTTCCAGCGGCAATAGCCCCAGCGTGGGCGGCCAGCATGGCGTGCAGGGTCTGCGAAAGAGAAATCGTATCGCTCATGGCGACTCCTTCAGGAAAAAGTGGAACGAAAAATAGTGACACGCCGGGAGAGTAGAAAAATCGGCGGGGAGCGTGCAACGTTTACTATCGTGGGTTGGGCGGCTGCGTTAGTAGGAAGAATTTGACCACGGATTTCACGGATTACACGGATGGGAAAAGATGGGACGGGGACGGGACCTCTTTGGTCCTTCTTATCTGTGCGATCCGTGAAATCCGTGGTTCAATTCCTGAACACCAAGACGCCGAGGACGCCTGGGAAAGTCGCCATGGATTCAATAGCCTTTGTTCTCTTATTTCCGACCTTGGCGTTCCTGGCGTCTTGGCGTTCATTTCATTTTGTTGGGAGCACGCCGGGATGAGAGTACGCGCCGGGCGGATGGGACGCCGATGGGACATTTTTTGTCCCAACCGGGTCTCAAATGTCCCATCGGTTT
>DASRRM010000324.1:0-42062 GCA_035695715.1 Tepidisphaeraceae bacterium | reverse complement strand
GACATCAATCTTAGCGGACGCGCGGACGATCACTTCATCTCCAAGCCGGGTCAAGCGCAGCGCCGGCCCGGATCGTTTCGCGCGGAATCGTCCCATCTAACCCCGATTCTCGCCCGCATCGCTCCTCCTCCTTTCGCAATCGGTTATCATTCCACCGAATCCAGCGAACATAGCGTTCACTCATTGGCGAGGTGATTCATGGCCGCTCAAAAGTTACCGCCCGGGAATGATCGCGCCACGTTTTGCCTCGGCTGCGGATACATGCTCCGCGACCTCTCGGCCAACCGCTGCCCCGAATGCGGACGGGCGTTTGATCCGAACGACCCGCGCACCATGAGCGTCGGCAGGCCGCTGCGAGCGTGGCAACGCAAGCTTCTAAAACCGATCGGCTGGCCGGTGGTTCTGCTGGCGGTGCTTGGGACAACTGGCCTGCTGTATCTAAGCAACCGCCTGCATTTGCAACCAGAGCCTTGGCAGGTTTTCCGCGATGAATTGCGCTGGCCGACGCAGATACCCGGACCATTGACCACGCCGGATTGGGTCTTTTTTGTCTCCGCCGGGCTGTGGATTGTTTTCCTGGCGTTGTTCACGGGCCGGCAGCTTGCCCGGCTATTGGTTCCGCGCGTGGCCCGGCGGGCATTTCATGCGCGGCCGGCGGTGCGCCGCCGACGGATGGCGCTGGAGTTGGCGCTGATCGTCTCGATCACCTCAATGGCGTTTGGCTGGCAGCAGCGCATCGGAAGGCGGTGGATGGCGCGGGTTTTGGTGGAAAGGCCCAGGGTGTCTTTGAATTGGGGTTTTGAATATCCAATAGATGCGTCGGGAAACCCGCTTTTTCAACTCACCGCGGCGCAGGGAGCGCTGGTGATCGGCAATTTTGTCTCCGACGGGCCAACGGCGCCGCAGCGGCAGGCGGCATTGAAAATCCTGATCGAAAGCAGCGGAAAAGCCGCATTGCCGGCACTGCTTCGCGCCGCCGGACGGGAAAATAACCCGCAGCTTTTGGCCACGGAGCTTCGGCTGATCGGGCTAATCCGCGATCCATCCACGGCCGACTTCTTGATCGCCCGGCTTCAGGATTCGCGTTCCGAAGTTCGCGCCGCGGCGGCGGACGCCGTCGGAATCCTGCGGCATCCCAGCTACTCCATCGCTTTGCCGGGCGGTTTCTGGATCGCTCCTCCAACCGCGCTGCTTGCGCCTTCGCCGATAAATCTGGCGAATTTGCTGTCTCCGGCACACGAGAACCCCTCCGCATGGCAAAGCGATGCCCAGCATGAGTTGCTCGACGACCCGCCCATCGCCGTAGATGCAGCGGTTCGCCCGATCCTTCAACGCATGATGCTCCAAGGCGCTTCGGCGTCCGAGCGCGAAGCGGCGGCTCGGGCATTGGTCATTTGGCCGCCGGCGAATTACCAGCTCCGCGTGGCCGAATGGGGCGTGTGGATCGACAACAACGCACACCTTGCGCTGGCGAAATCGATTCTTGATGAGATTCCGCCGTTCGTTCACCGCACCGGAAACCGGACTGGAAGCTTCGGCGATTATTTTTTGTATCCGTCAGCGGTGTTCAAACCCATCGTGCATTTGACGAGCAACCTACCGCTGGCTGCGGACGTAGAGGTGCATATCCGGCAAGGGAGGCCGTGGTTCGCCTATCCCAAGCCCGACGACTTCGCGATGGAAACATCCGGCACCGACGAGCAGACGGAGCCGATCAATCCGCTGGCCTGGCGGAATCCGTCCCCTCCGTCAACACAGCCGGACGAGTTCGTGAATCCGCCGATTAAGCCGCTACCCGATTGCCGCGAAGGGTATCCGTGGCTCCTTCCCGGTCATCGCCGTCATGAATCCGACTGGCAGGACGGGGCTCTCATCTACAGCCTCGGCCTTCGCTGGCAAAGCCTCATCATCGCCCCCACCCAACTTCCATGGATGACGCCGCCCACAGTCCCTGCCGACGCGAAATTCGCGTGGTGGTCGCGATTGCGGCAGGTGCCCAGCAGTTGGCTTGCCAACCGCGGGGAGGCGGAGCGATTTTTGTATTACGATGGGCCGACCAGGAGCAAAATTCCCATGGCCGTGTCGCTGGATGGGACGCAATTGCGCTTTGCCGCCGAGCCGGTGGAGAAAGGGGACAATTCGCGGGATCGTTCAAAGCCGCCGGTGCAAAATCAGTTCGAGCCAATGCCCGCCCGGCAGATTCCCGGCTTGCCGGAATATGAGGGGATGTACATCGATTGCCGGGGCGAGGGCCTGAGCGCGATTCACATGGTCGTCGACGCAAAGACATCCGCCGACGTCACCGGCGAGCTGCCGCTCAAAGGCGAGGCGGTGATTCAGCGCTTTCGCCAGATGCTGCTGGCGTACGGCCTGACCCCGGGCGAGGCCGAGGGGCTGGTGGCGACATGGACGCCGCAATTCTTCCACACGCCCGGCCGGCGCTTTGTGCTGCGCATGTCGCCCGCCGATTACGCCCGCCAATGCCCCATGCAAGTGCGGCCCACGCCGACGCAAGTCGTGCGGCTGGGGTTGATTTTGACGGAATTCGACGCCAAGCCGGTGGCGGCCAGGCAGCCGCAGAAAGAATAAATGTGGATGGACGGGATGCCGGTGCGCGAAGGCCGCCATCGTCTTTCAAGGATATCCACATCGATCTGAGAAACGCTCTAAATCCTGATATAATCCTCCAATACAGACACAGCCCGGGCATTTCAGCGGAGCAAAGTGCAACATGGACAAGACGGCCAGGACCAACATCACCAGCAATTCCCTGCAAAAAAAGATTGACGACCACTCCGCCATCGTCGGCGTTATCGGGCTTGGCTACGTCGGGCTTCCTTTGCTTCGGGCGTTTTTTCAAGCCGGGTTTTCGGTCCTCGGGTTCGACATCGACCCGGCCAAGATCGATGCGCTGCACGCGGGGCGAAATTATCTTAAGCATCTGGGCGAGGATTACCTGGCCGATATGTCGGCTTCGCCGCGCTTTGGCGCGACGGCGGATTTTGCCCGGCTGGCCGAGGCGGATGTGGTCATCAGTTGCGTGCCGACGCCGCTGGGAAAGCATCTGGAGCCGGACTTGTCTTTCGTGAAAAAGTGCGCCGACGACATCGCCAAAACCCTGCGCAAGGGGCAGCTTGTGGTGCTGGAATCAAGCACCTATCCGCGAACGACGCGGGAAATCATGCTGCCGCGATTGGAATCGATCGGCTTAAAATGTGGCGAGGATTTTTACCTGGCCTATTCGCCCGAGCGCGAAGACCCCGGCCGCAAAGACCACAACACGCAGACCATCGCCAAGCTTGTCGGCGGCGTCGACCCGCTCAGCGGCGAGCTCGCCGCGGCACTCTATCGTCAGGCGATCGCGCAGGTCATTTTGGTGTCGACCGCCGAGGTGGCCGAGGCGGCGAAAATCCTGGAAAACGTTTACCGCGCCGTCAACATCGCCCTGGTGAACGAAATGAAGACGGTGCTGACGGCCATGGGCATCGACATCTGGGAAGTCATCGCCGCCGCCGCGACCAAGCCGTTCGGGTTTCAGGCCTTTTATCCCGGCCCGGGACTCGGCGGGCACTGCATTCCGATCGACCCGTATTACCTCACTTGGAAGGCGCGCGAAGTTGGCCTTTCCACGCGGTTTATCGAGCTGGCCGGCGAAGTGAATCGTTCGATGCCGGAGTATGTGGTCGGCCGATTGGCCCTGGCGCTCAACGACCGCGGGCTGGCGGTGAATCGCGCGAAGATTCTGGTGCTGGGCCTGGCATATAAGCCGGACGTGGATGACGTGCGCGAAAGCCCGAGCTTCGAGTTGATCGAGCGACTGGAAAAGCTCGGCGCTGATGTCGACTACAACGACCCTCACGTTCCCAAAACCCACCGCATGCGCAAGCACGATTTGCAAATGAGCAGCGTAGAGCTGACGTCGGATTCGCTGGCGAGTTACGACTGCGTGCTGATCTCAACGCATCACAGTTCCTACGACTGGCGGATGATCGGCGAGCATGCAAAGTTGATCGTCGACACGCGCGGCGCGATGCGGGGAATCGAAGGAATCGAGGGGAAGGTCGTAGTCGCCTGATACGACGTGGCTCCTTGGCCCGCCTGCGCGATGGGATACCCTGCGCGCGCGAAATGATCTTGCGCGATTCGTGTAGGGTCCGCACCGCGGACCATTACGTTTGAGATAGAAAAACGCGGTCCGCAGTGCGGACCCTACGAAAATTCGAAGCGCCTAATCGCGCAATTCCATTTAGATCAATCCCTAGGCGTCCCGCGCGTCCAGGCCACGGACAGCCCATGCCAATGCCGCCTTCACCCCGGCGGCGTCTCTCCCGGCGGAATTTCCGGCTCGGGGTCCGGCTCAACCAAATCCAGCGCCAATCGCGTCAGGAAAAATTGCAGCTCGCCCGACGCCATCGTTCGCGGCAGGCGGTCGCGGAGGTCGTATTGGTGGGAATGGTCCTCCGCCGAATCATCGCCACGCTTTTCGCCTTCAGTAATGATGTGATGTTCAAACGTGACGGCGTCCTCGTGGCTTTGCATCACCACCAATTCGCCCCACCGCCAGGCCAGATGCACGCGCAGCGAAAGCTGGTTGCCCCAGGTGCTGACGCGATGCACGATGCCGTTCTTGGTCAGCATCTGCACGAGAACATCGACGGCGGGGAAAACGGCGTCTTTGAGGAATTCGCCATAGTTCTGGTTGTATTCCCCCTGGCGCGCCATCGCCTCGCGCTCGGCGGATAATTTCTCCGGCGGCACGTCCCGAAACGGCCCAACCCGCGCAAGCCACCAGTTGGCAAAGGACTTATCAAGCATCAGTTAAGCGTACGGCAGGGAGCGGGGAGGAGCAAGGAGGGGGAATGGGGAATGACGAAATCCGAATGACGAATGAAGAACAAACGAGGAACGGAGAACGAAGAAATTCGAATGGCGAAATCCCCAACGTTGCAGAACTGTTTTCTTGCGGCGTTTTATTCGTCTTTCGGACGGCTATTTCTCTTCGCCGGGGCTGCTTGGCGTGGTGCTGGCGCTGGGCTTGGATTTGCCGGGGCGGTGATTGTCCAAACGGGCGCCTTCAACGCCGTGGGCGAGGACAAGCTCATACTGTTGCTGAATCAGGCGGGCTTTGTCGTGCTCATCGTTTTCCAGCGACTTTTTCTGTTCGACCAGCGAATTCTCCACGAGCTTCATCCGCTGCTTGCGCTCGGTCAGGCCGAGATTGAAAAGCTCGGTGATTCGCGCGTTCAGTTTTGCCTGTATTTCCTTGGCGTTTCCTTGTCCTTGCTTGAGGTCCAGGCAATCGCCGAAAATGAGATCGTCCAGCTCCACCTCACGGACTTTGGTCTTGTAGAGTTCGGGCGACTGGCTCTGGAGCTGCATGATGCTGTGCCATTTATTGACGAGAAAACGTTTGAGCCCCTCGCGCGGTTCTCCGGATATTTTTTCGTCGATCAGCCTGACCCGATTGCGCGAATGCACTTCCAGAAATGCCTTGGCCGCCGCCCATTCCTCTTCCGATACCCGCCCGGGATGCATCGCGCGCTGGCGTTCGGCATCGGCTTTGTCGCGCGGGCGATCGAAGATACCCACCTGGGCAAGCTCAAAATCCGACACATCGACCTGAGTTGCCGGCGGCGGCGGCGGCGCGGACTGCTGGCCGGCACGCTGGAACGCCAGCACCACCGGAGCAGCACAAATGGCCAGCACCGTCAGTCGGCGAATTCGGGATGTACTAAAAAGCGCGCCCATCATTATTCATTACCATCGGGGAAACTGAAGTCGGTTTGTGCCCGGGATAACTCGGCGATTTGATTTTCAGCCGCATCCAGTGAGGCAACGCTCTTGGCCGGCTGGGTCGGATTAGACGCCTCGAAATTACGCTGAATTTCGTCAGCAAGCCGCGAGCCGTCATCTGCCGTCGGACCGGGCAGCGGCCCGGGATGCACCGCAATACGGTTGCCCCCGTCGGACGGCAACTTCAGCGGCTGGTCGGGCCGATTGCCCCACCAACTCACGAAGCAGATCAGCACCACCGCCGCCCCTACTGCCGGATACGCCCACCAGGGATATTTCATCCGCGGCTGAACTGCCGGGGCTGCGTCAGCGCCTCGCACTGCCTGCTCTGTCAGCCGTTGACGCATCAACTGGCCGATGTTGCGAATTGCCGATGCTTCGCTGGGCAGCGGCATTTCATCAAGTTCCGCCATCCCCGCATCGAACGAGCCAATTGTTGCTTCAAGGCGATCAAGATCGGCCTGGAAGAGCGGATCAGCCGCCAACAGCGCATCGACGTCCGCCCGATCGCGTGGCGACAGTTCGTCGGCGACGTAAAGAAGAAGCTGCGATTCTTTATTTAGTTCCTGCAACACGATTGCGACCTTCCAGATTTGATCGGATCAGTCTATCACAAACTTTCACCGCGGGTAAATCTAATCGGCCATCAATTCCTTCAACCGGATCATCGCCTTATGCACCCGGCCCAAAGCCGTATTCAATGGGCACCCGAGCAATTCGGCGATTTCCACGAACTTCATATCGCTGTAATACCTCAGCATCAACACCTGTCGCTGCAATTCCGGAAGCTGGGCGATGGCCTTGGTCAGCTTTTGTTCCTGTTCGGTCCCTTCGACGCGATGCCCGGCATGGGGGGCTTCCTCATCACTTACCAGCTTCAAACCGGCATAAGCGGCCTTTTCTCTTCCGCGTGAGCGCCAATGGTCGTTGGCTTTATTGGTCGCTATCCGAAAGAGCCACGCTTTAAACCCGCCGCCCCCGGTTTGGGGGTCAAATTTATCGGCATGATCGAGGACGCTCAGCCAGGTTTGCTGTAGCAATTCCTCGGCCACCTCCTTGCCTACCAGCCGCTGGAGATACCGGACCAGGGCCGGATAATACCGCTTCACGAGCACATCGCCCGCCACGGCATCTCCGTGACGCAACCGCTCCATGAGCGATTCGTCGCTATCAACGGCCGATTTGCCGGGCTGGGGCGCTGCTTGCACGGTCATTTAGTTAATATCACATCAGCCGTTATGGATTCAAACGCCTGACGGCTCCATTTATTTCTGCTGAACCGGTCCTGGGTCAGTTGGGGCGTTTTCTTCCAGATTTCCCACACGTGTGGTTGCGCTGGAGGTTGATCCGTCAATAAAAACGCGATTCATGCCCCTCCTTTGTCGCGCGACAGGCCTGCAATAATCCCTTGTATGAGGAGAATTTACGCCGCGGATGGCCATGGCCGGGCAATTCTATTGAAAATTTGACACTTTACAGTTGTGGCGGACTCTGGCGTGGCGGATAATTTCAATTCCGGTTTGTCCCCTTTCGGGCTTGTTCGGGAAGGTCATTCGCATCTAAATATCGAAATCCCAGGAGAAAAATAATGCGCCATTTCATCCGCGCCCTCTGCGGCACACTCGCACTTTCGATGGCAACTCTCTTCCTCCCCGCCTCGGCAGCGCGGGCCGAGGATGCCCCCAAGCCGATGCTGACCCAGGTGGGATTCGCCGCCGGGAAGTCGATCGATGCCCTGGCCGCCTTCGCGAAAATGATCGGCATCGACCTGCCACCCAGCGCCAGCGCCGACGGCATCGAAGGCCAGTTTCCCTTTGTCGGCAAGGGAGGGTTGGCAACCGATCAGCCGATCGGCGTTGCCATCGTGGGCGGGCCGGATACCAAGGACCCGACCAACGCCTTCGTGGTCGTGCTTCCGGTGAAACCTGCCGCCGCCACGCTGGATCTGCTCAAGGCGCAGGGTGCCAAGCCGGTGGCGGATCGTGCGGATACGGTGTTGCTGAATGGGATCGAGCTTCGCCGGACGGCGGATTATCTGCTGTTCAGTCCCACGCCGGGCGCGGTTGCCATCGTCAACATTGGAGCGATCGGCGATTCGGTGAAAGGCGGCGATGCGCTGGTGCGGGTTTCGCTCGATGTGAAAGCCGCCCGCGAAAACATGCCGGATCAATGGAAGCAGTTGCATGGCATGATTGGCGGGCTTGCCGGGGGCGATCCGGACAAGCTTGAGGCGATGGCGCCGATGATGAGAAGCATCGACACGGCCAATCGCCTCAACATGGCGCTGGACAATGGCGACAAGGGACTTCGGCTGGCGTTCACCACTTCGCCCACCACGCTGCCGCCGGTCACCGCCGCCAACCGCCCGGGAATGCCGCCCGGAATACTTGGCCGCGTGGATGTTGGCATCACCATGGCCGAAGCATCTTTCGGGCTGAAGGACCGGACAGCCGGGCTGATTAAATCCGCGCAGGATCCGAAGAATAACAACGGCAAACCCCTGAGCGACGCCCAGAAGCAGCAGGTTGCCGACCTGATCACCGGCGCCGTCGCGCTTTACCTCGATCCGACCGCAATGTCGGTCGGCGTGGAAATGATTGGCGGCGATCCGGTCATTTACGTTGTGCAGCACCGGTCCAAGCCGACCGATGTGCCGGCCGAGTTACAAAAGCTTGTCAACCAGTTCAATGTGCTGATGAAGACACTTGATCCGACCACCAGCTTCGATCTGATCACCTATCAAAGCGATGGCGTGCGAGTGCTGCGGCTGGTCGGGATGGATAACGGCAAGCCGCAAATGTACGTCGACATCGTGCAAAAAGGGGATGATGTTTATGCAACCATCTGCCCCAACCAATACCGCTACATTCACAAGCTGCTGGCGGCCAAGGACGAAGGGCCGATCAGCAAAGTTGCATCGGCGTGGCTCGATTTGGGAAAGCTGGCCGTTGCATTGACCGGTCCAGGCGGCGATATGGCCGGCATGCCCCCGGAGAAGGAAAAGGAACTGCTCGAATTGCTGAAGGATCAGAAGATCAGCATGGCCTCGTCCGTCGGAGGCGATGCCGGCACCGTGGAATTCACCGTCGACAAAACCCTGCTGCAAAACATGCCGAAGGTGCTGGCGATTTTTGGAATGGGCAATGGCCCAGCCTCGCCCTCAGCGGCGGTTGTTACGGCAAACAATGCGAAGCAACTTCTCATTGGATGCCTCGGATACGCTGCCGACAATGGCGGCAAATTTCCCGAAACGCTGGAAGACACGGCAAAATATCTCGGAAGCCCGGAAATCCTGGCGAAGATGCAGACGACCCCCCGCGGCTCGACCTTTGCCTACACCAAGCCAGCCGACCTGAATAAGAATCCCGACAAAATCATTATCCTTGTCGAAACGTTTCCCGCCGGGATCGCCACGCCGGCGAAGATCGCCGTCGGCTACGCCGACGGGCATGTGGAAATGGTCGACCCGGCAAGCGTGAAGAAGTGATGAACGCTCGACCAATCTCACTTACTTCGCATCCGGATGCCGCATCTCGGCGCTGCCTTCGTAGACGGCCAGTTCCTCGTGCAGGCGGGCAATCATCTTGCGAACGCCGGCTTTGGTGAAGCCTTTTGAGCCGGCGGGATGCGTCTGCTGCAATTGGCGAAGTCGTTCGGTGAGGTCTTGAAGCTCTTCCTGGGCTTTTTCGTATTCGATCGGGGTCGCAATCATAGGACGATCTCCACAAGGCCTTTACGGCGGCGGTCGAGTTCGCGCGTGCGGCTGAAAAACTCGACCCAGGCGTTCCAATCCGCGTCATCTTCGGCGGCGAAAAGTTCCTCGGGGCTGCGGGTGAGTAGCATTTGCTCCAATTCCAATGCGACATCGCGCTGTTGCTCCACCTGCGATTGAAAATCGGTCGGGAGCAGCACGACGGCATCGATGTCGTCGGGATCGGGCTTGGAGGTGACGAAACTGCCGTCGACCAGCAGACGGCCGGCCCCGATTTGTTTCGCCAACTCCACCCAACGACGCAGCCGAAGCACGAGACGCCGGCGGCGCGGCGTATGAGAGCCGAAGCGAAACGTGACCTCGGCTTCTTCAGCCAAGTGCAATCCCTCCGGGAGATAGCCATCGTGGCGGAACGGTACAATCATCGGAAGGGATTCTACACCGGAGTCGACTTACCGTCGACGCGGGGAGGTACAGATGGACTGCCGGATCTGAGTGGAAGATTGTATAATGCGGCTGCGACTGACCAATCGTTCGCTGGCTCATTTCACGCTTCCGAGGATCTACCATGTCGACGAAACGCACAGCGGAAAAACTCGTCCGTAGCCGCCGGCCAAATCTTGTCGCGTCTGCCTTCGGAATAGTCGAACGCCTTGAGCCGCGGCAATTATTATCGGCCGTGGTGACGCCCTACACGATTCCAAACGCCGATGCGAGTGATTGGGATGGGTCGACGGCTCATATCATTGCCGCCCCGGATGGGAACGAGTGGTTTACCGACCCGACAAACAACGCGATTGGCAAAGTGATGCCAGGCGGCGCGGTGACGGAGTTTTCGCTGCCGGTGCATAACGCGCCGTTGGATGATGGATCGGGCGATGTGGGACCGGATGATCCGGAGCCGTCGGATATTGTCGTTGGGCCTAACGGGAATCTCTGGTTCACTGAAACCGGCGTGAACCGCATCGGTGAAATCACCACGGCCGGCGTCATCACCGAATTCAAAACGCCAACCACCGACTGCGAGCCGGTTGGCATCACGGTGGGCGGGGATGGGAATCTGTGGTTTGCCGAGAGCAACAACAACGCGATCGGGCGGATCACGCCGGCTGGCGCGGTGAAGGAATTCTCGCTGAATAATCTGGATGTAAGCGATGGCGATGGGATCGTTTTGGGCGCGGATGGGAATGTCTGGTTCATCGCCGAGGACAGTGACGGCAACGGCGTAATCGCGCGCATTACGCCTTCGGGGGATGTCACGTCATTTCCGCTGCCGGCCAGTCCCGATGCGCTGGCCCCCGGACCGGACGGGAACCTCTGGGTCGGCAATGACGATGGCAGCATCGATCAAGTGACCACCGCCGGTGTCGTCACGGCCTATTCCATTCCTAACGGCCAGGGGATCAATTCCCTTCGCGCCGCAAGCGACGGCAATCTTTATTTCACCACCTGGGGCGACAATCAACTTGGCATCATCAGCACCGCCGGCGCAATGAGCGAATTCTCCCTGCCCGCCAGCGCAGCCGTGAACGGCGACGCGATCCAGATGAACGATCTCTCGCAAAGTCCCGATGGCACGCTCTGGTATATCGATTCCTACAACCCCGATGTCGGTACGATCGATCTGTCTGACGCACTGCTGGCCAGCGGCGATACCGTCAGCGTCACGGCCGGCGTTTCGACGACCAGCACGTTTGCGTCGTTCACCGATTTTTCGCCGAGTTCCAGCGCATCTGACTTCACTGCGACGGTCACGCTGGCCGATGGAACCACGCTCCCAGGCGCCATTGCCGCCACGGGAAACGGCATGTACGACGTGACGGCAACCAACGACTGGACGCTGGGCTATGACAATGTAACCGTCAACATCACCGACACGCGCGACACCACGCGAACCGCCACCGCACAAAGCAGCGTCAGCGTCGCGGCCCCCGCCGCAACAGGCGTCGGAGTCAATATTTCCACCACCGCCGGCCAGCTTTTCAGCGGAACCGTCGCGACCTTCAGCGGCGTGGCCGTAAATTCGCTCTCGCAATATTCCGCAACCATCGACTGGGGCGACGGCCACGACACCGCCGGAACAATTTCGCTCAACAGCCAGGGCGGGTTCGATATCACCGGCTCCAACCGCTACGCCGACAGCGGAAGCTACACTGTTAGCACGATGCTTTCGCCGTTTGCCGCGGGAATTTACCCCGGCGGGCCGATCGTCGGCCCGGTGACGCCGATCGTCGGAGAGCTGCCACCAATGGGCACGCCCGTCCTTGGCGGGACGCCGACGACTGCAACCGGCGGCGTCAGCACCGGCACCACTGTCCCCGGCTCAACCGACGTCTCTTCGCCGCCCATTATCATTCATGCCCCCACGCCCGTATCCGGGGGCGGCGGCAGTTCCGGCAGTTCCACCGCCATCGCCTTCCCCTTCGGCGGATACGGCGCAACGGCAACCAGCACCGCAACCGCCGCCGGCGGCGTGGCCAATGGCACCGGCTACAGCGTCCAAGCCACCAGCACCGCCCCCTTCACCGGCGATGTCGCCAGCTTTTCCCTCACCGACCCCAACGCCGACCTCAGTCATCTTCACGCGAACATCGTCTGGAATGATCCCGGCATCCGCGACTGGTACTTCACGCTCTCCAACACCCCCAGCGCCGGCGTCATCACACCTAACGGCAACGGCGGCTTCACCGTCTCCACAACAAGCAGCTTCACCAGCTCCGGCCTTTACCATTTCGCCGTGCAAATATCCGACGACCGCCTGCGAGGCGGCGACGCGGGCATCGTCGCGGCAGCGTATGGCCAGATCATCGTCGACAGCCCGTTTCGCTGGCTGCCGATCTTCCTCTCCAACGCCTCTACCGGCGTTGCGACCCCCACCGCCAGCGGCGCAGGCAGTTCAGGCAGCGGCGACGCGACGGCCAGCGCCATCGCCAGTAACCCGGCCCTTGGCGAAAAAGTGAAGCCGATCGGTATCGCGCCCCACGCACTGGCCAACCAGATGTTCACCGGCAACATCGGCCAACTGAAGGGAGTCACCGGCGGAACGACCGGCCTCAGTGGCATCATCAACTGGGGCGACGGCACGACCTCCGCCGCCACGTTCGTCGGCGGAAAATCAAAGTCGATCGCCGTCAAAGGCTCCCACGCCTACGCGATGGCGGGCAATTATTCGATCAGTGTGGATGTGACCCAGGCCCTGGACGTGAACGGCAAGCCGTCCACCCTTTATCCGCTGCATCTGCCCGCGATCGAATCGGCCGCACGGGTTGTTGCCGGCAAAGGCCATGGGGTTGCGGTTATCAACACCGGCGGAATCCCGTTCACGACAATGCACGGCGTTTCCTTCACCGCCCCCATCGCATCCTTCCCGGCGCCCGCCGCTGCCGCCGGTGTCACGCGCATGGCAACCATTTCCTGGGGCGACGGCACCCACTCCGCCGGCGTCATCGCCGATGCCTCCAACGTCATCACCATCACCGGCACGCACACCTATCGTAAAGCCGGTAAGCGCACCGTCTGGATCACGGTCACGCAAAAAGCAGCCGCCGGTGGGAAGGTGCAAAGAATACTGGCTCATATCAAGTGTAGCGCAGTGATAAATTAAAACTTGGAGCACAGTCACGCTGGTGATGTTCCGGCGGTCTGGTCTGATGCGCCTGCCGCCTGCAAATCTTCGAATCGCCGATTGATTGATTGCCCGAAACGCCGAAGAGGTTGAACCACGGATTGCACGGATATACACGGATGGGAAGACCGGGTTTTTCTTATCCGTGCGCATCCGTTCAATCCGTTGTCCAACTCTTTGACGCAGTTCTTCCGTCTCAAACGTAGTCGTCCGCGGTGCGGACCCTACACGAATCGCGCAAGGTCATTTCGAGCATAGCCACAGGGGTCTGCCCATCGTGATGCGCCTGCTGCCTGTAATTGCTTGAAATCGCTCATTGATTGATTGCCCGAAACGCCGAAGAGGTTGGACCACGGATTGCACGGATATACACGGATGGGAAGACCGGGTTTTTCTTATCCGTGCGCATCCGTGCAATCCGTGGTCCAACTCTTTGACACTGCCGCTGCAGAAACCGAACCGCGCCCTATAATCCGCCCATGGGCCTTAAAGACATTGACATTGAAGGCACGATGCGCCGCCTCGCCGATCGGCAGATCGAAGAGGCCATGCGCCAAGGGAAATTCGACAATCTTCCCGGCATGGGCGAGCCGATTGATCTCGACGACATGCCCGCCGGGGAAGACGCGCGGATGACATGGTGGGCGCTGCGCATCTTGAAGCAAAATGATGTGGTCCCCGACGAAGTCCGCTGGCGAAAGCAGATCGACCGGCTGAAGGCCGACCTTGCCGCCAGCGTCAGCGAAGCGCGCGTGCGCGCGATCGTCCTGTCGATCAGCATGCTGGTTCACCGCGTCAACACTATGGGCACCAACGCCCTGAAAGCGCCGGTGATTGCGGCTTGTATCGAAGAGGAACTGCTTGCGCTGCACAAGAGAATCGCGCCGGCAAATTCGACCTCCGAACAATGAATCAGCTCCCTTGTCAGAAACGCGCCTCAGCATTGTCCTTTACCTGGCTGCTTCGGCCGCTGACATCGTGAGGGCGGTTTTGGCCTGGTTCTTGAGGCGTTGGCTGGTGACGCCGAATTCGTCCATCGGGAAATTCTTGAAGCCGACTTTAAGGGCGGGTGAATCGTCCTTCACGCGATAATCGCCGTGGGCCGGGTCGATGAACATCGGATCCCCGGCTGCGCTGTCGGCATCGGTGTGATACTTCTGCTGCGCTTCGAGCAAATCCTTCGGATTAGCGAAAAAGTTATGATTGATGTCGTCGCCCCAGTGGGAAATGCCGATCGGCTTATAACCTTGCATGACGATGTTATGCTCGAACGAGCCGCGGTTATTGGCAAACCAGACATGCGGGTGGAAGGAATTATCGATCATAATGTTGTTATAGACTTTGCGATCGAACCCCTCGCGATTTTTGATGCCGCCGTGCAGGCACAGGTTGTTGTAAATGCGGTAATTGGATGAGCCATCGTCCAGGTCGATGTCCCAGCCGTGGTCGCAGCGCCAGCGGGTGTTTCGCAACGTGATCGGCTCAACACAATCCCATTCCGGAAGCGTGGGATTTTCGCGAACGAGGTCCTCGAAGCTCTTGCCGGCGGGCGGGTGAATCTGCCAATAGCGATCGCGGCCCCAGGAATTGAACGAGCCATGATCGCCGGTTTCCTTCACGGTATCGAAGACATCGCAATTTTCTATCACATGTCCGCCCCAGCATCCGTCGCCGATATTGATGGCAGCGCGGGGACAATCGTAGATGGAGCAATGATCGACAGTGATGCGCCGGGCCATATCGATTTCAACGCCGGCGATCTGCTTTTCGACCGTGCCGATGTGATGAATCAGGCAATCGGCAACCGTGCAGTCGGCGGGATAATCTTCGGTGGCCGGGCCGGGCGTGTGGTCAACCGTTGCCCAATCGTCATCGTGCGCCCACGACGTTGGCGAGCGGACGGCGGAGGTAAGTCCGACAAAGCAAACGGCGCTGGCGCCGATGTTCTCGAATTTACAATGCGCGATGGAGGCGTTGCGGTTATAGCCGTTGACGAAGAGCGCATTGCCGCCGAGGTTCACGAAATCGCAATCGTCGATCGAGATATTTTTGGTTCCATCGAGCAGAATCGCGCCGCCGCGATAGATGGCCCAGTCGGTTCGCAAAAGCGGCTCATATTTTTCAATGAAGGTGCGCTTGGCGTGGGTGAAGGTGAGATGGCTGAACGTGATATCAGCGGCGGGTTTTTGTGATGAGCCGCGAATTTCGATCAGGTGTTTCAGCCGGGAAACTTCGATAATGGTTTTATCGAGATCCATTCCCGTCGGGGGCATGAAATAAAGAATGCCGGTTGATTTATCGAGGAACCATTCGCCGGGGGCGTCGAGTTCCTCGAAGACATTTTCCACGAAGCGAATCGACGCGTGCGGCCCGCTGGCGCGGTTGTTTTGCCAGCCGCCTTCCAGGATCGCATTGCCTTTGGCGTCGACGCCGGTGACGCGATAATGCAGATCACCCCATTCGTTGCCGTGCAATGCGTGAAGGATGGCGGTCTCCGGATGCGCCCAGGTCTTGATGCGCGCAGGGCTGAGGCAGTCGGCGGCAACGCCGTTGTAATGCTGGGCCTTGGGGTCGTAATTCGGATATCGCGCCAGATGCTGCATGTCGCCATTCGCGAAAAGCTGGTCGAAGTCCAGCTTTCCCTCTTTCACGCCGGGCACCTGGGACTGGAAGATTCCATTTTTGTATGGCGTCCATTTCAACTCGAGCCGCCGGCCGCCGCTGATGATGGCATTTTCGCCGGCAGCGCCTTCGTAGATGCCGCTGTCGCCTGGGCTGAAGACGAGGGAATCGTCGAGATAATAGGTGCCGCCGTGAAGGATGACATGTTTGTCTTTGGGATTCTTGCGCAGCTCATCGCGCGCCCGGGCGATGGAACGAAAAGGCGCGGCGGCCGTGCCGGCGGCGCTGTCGTCGCCGGTGGGCGAGACGTGGACGTCCTGAGCCGATGAGGTGCCGGCGATGAACATTAATGCGACAAAGAAGGCGATTATCTTATTCACTTCTTGCTTCCAATCTTTCCGGTCTTGTGTCCGCGAGCGCTACTCGTCCAAAGCTTTTGTCCGCGGGTGACACGGTGGGCGAGTACGCCCACCCTACAACGCATTTGCTTCCGAATTGCGTGGCACGGGCGGCTCGCCCGTGTTTCGAATTAAAGACACGGGCGGGCCGCCCGTGCCACCTCGTACTCACTTCCCCTTCACCTGCCAATGCTCATCGAAAAATCCGGCATCCTCCACTTCCCCGGCAGCCTTGGCAGTCGGCTGATGGGTGATTTCAATGACCGCCCAATCCGGCAGCTTGGGGTTTTGCAACGAATTCGTGTGATCGCTCGCCTCGCGGAAAGTGGGGCCGCTGTTTAACACTACATACTTCGCGGGGTTCAGCGGGTTGGGATAAATCATCAGCGGCACATCCTTCGCCACGTCGAACTTTTTCCCGCCAACCGAGAGCTCCTTGTCCGTCCAGACCAACGGCAATTTGCCGAGTGTCTGCGCGATCAGCCGATTCGATTTGGCATCACCCCACAGCACGAGATGATATTTGGCGATATCGTCCGGCGTCACCTCGGTGTCCTTTTTCATCCGCAATTCGCCGCGAAATACTTCGCGCCAGCGCGATTGGAAGTGGGCCAGCTCGAAATCCACCCACTTCTGCACCGCCGGGCTGGAAGCCGAGCCGCTCGGCGTCACGACGAGAAAGCCTTCCATAAAGGCATCGTCAATTGGTCCCTGCAAGCCGTGGCGCTTGCGCAAAACTTCCGGCGAATCCGCGGCGGCGAGGTGATCCCAACCCGCCGGGGTTTTGATGAATTCGGCTTTGCCGGATCGCAAAGCCGACAGGGCTACCATCACCGGCGAGCCGTCGATGCGAACTTCAATCTGGCGATCGGGACCATCAGCGCCGGGCCCGCCCTGAGCCTGTGGAAAGGGCCCGCCCTGAGCCTGTCGAAAGGGCCATGGGCTGCTCAGCTTCAGCCGCTCGGCATTTTTCGTCGTGACGACGATATGCGAATCATCCGGCACCTCCGCATCAAGCCGGCTGTCGAGCCAATGCTCGCCGAGGCCGGTCAGTTCGGCCCAGAACATGTGGTTGTAGCGTAATGTGCGCGTTTGCAATGAAAGCTTCTTCGGAAAGCGGTCGCGGCCTTTTTGCACGGCGTCGTTCATCCGCCGCATGATCTCGGCGAGGGAAGCCGGGTCATATTTGTGCGGCATTTTCGGCCCGACCAGCCGAACGAGCTCGTGTCCCTCTTTCTTGAATTCCTCGGCCATGATTTCGCTGGATGCACGCTGCGGATCGATCTCACCGCCATAGGCCACCATCGTGGTGTTGAACAAATTGCGTGTATAGTCCGGCACATCGTAAACGCCCCACAATTTCTGCTCATACCACACCGGATAATCATCCGGCTTGATCTTCTGATACTTCGCCACATCCACAAACCCCGCCCCCGCATGCACCGCGCAGAACTGATCGGCATAGTGCGCGCCCAGATGCCACGCCCCCGCCCCGCCCATGGAAAACCCCATCAATACCACCCGATCCGGATCGATTTTATATCGATTCTCGACGGAATTAATCGCTTCAAAAACATCGGTTTCCCCCGCGGATTTAAACCCCAGACATTGCCGCCCAAATGCGTGCAGCACAATCGCCCCGGCGGGCTGAATCTGCCCCTTGTGCCCCTCGCGGCCGCGGATGAAATGCAAATCGGTATCCGAATCTCCCCGGCCATGCAGCCACACATAAAGGGGGACAGGTTTGGAAAGATCGAGATCCGCCGGAATTTCCAGGCCATAGGGTTGCACGGAATCATCGATGACAGACCGATAGCCGCGAACGAATTGGCCGTGCTGGGTGGTCCAGGGATGTTGATTCTGCGCGAGTTCATCGAGGCGTTTGTTGGCGGTGGCAATCAGCGCCGTCGCGACGGGAACATCTTTGGCGGAATAGAACTCGCCGTTTACCAGGGCAAAACGAATGGCCTTGTCATAAAGCTCGATGTCGGGAAGCAAGCCGTCGGGATCTGCCGTTACAGGCGCGATGCGCGCAGCCAGCGCTTTCTCAGCCGATTGGATTTCCTGCTGCTGCGCTTCAGGGAGCTTCATGCCAACCGGAGGCAGGACACGCGGGATGGGTTTCCAATCGTCGGCATGAGCCGCGGCGCCGACAATCGCGGTCGATATAAGAAGCAGGGCTTTTATTTGAAGATGTTTCATAGTTCTCTCTCCCGATCGTATTTTTGCAGTGGCGTCGCTATTTCACGGTGGGGTAGACAAACCCTTTCCAATAATCAAGCATCACACTCGACGCGGGTGACCGCATTCCGGACAACGCTCTCGCGACGCCCGAAGGTCGTAGCCGCACTGGATACAGAAACCACTTCGCAGGCGACGCCGGAAGCGCCGACACACGAATAGCGCCGGCATGATTCCCAGCAATAAAACAAGCATCCAGAATGGGATCCGCACATCCCATTGCATCACATCGTCGTCAAAACCAGGCGGCTGCTGACGATCAGCCGCAAAACCGAGCATCTGCCAGCGGAAATGAGAATCGACCAGGAACATCGCATCGCGATCTTCGATTCTCTGCTCGTTCATGATCCATCCGCGCCTTGAACCGTCTTCGCCGTTTCTGCTGGAGACATACAGCCTGCCTTCGCGCGTATACGCGCCGGTCCACCTTGGCCCAGCGAAATAGTTCATCGCTCTGTCAGTGCTATAGCTGCTCCACCACAACGCGCACGCCGCCAGGCACAATAACAACGAAAGTACCGTTAGGCTCGCGAAGAATAGACGCTTCATCGTCGGACGACCTTAACACCAATAACCGTTCTAAAATGACCTTGCGCGATTGGACCCTTCGAGACTTCGTAGGGTCCGCACCGCGGACCGCTTTTCCTGTCGCAATAGCGATGGTCCGCGGTGCGGACCCTACCCTAACCGCGGCAAGAAGGCTCGCCGCAACCAGGGCTTGGCGCGACGCGTAGGATGGGCGTACCCGCCCACCATTGATGCGAGCGCCACGCAAAATGGTGGGCGGGTACGCCCACCCTACGCGGTTTCAGCATCTCAGTCCCGATTGCGGAACGAGAAAATCAGTCTTAGCCATAGCACGAGCATCACCAGAGCAAATGGCGAAATCAGCAGCGCCAGGCGCAAATCCTCCGGTTGGATCCCCGCAATCAACACCGATTGCGCCGGAATGGACGGATTGTAATACACGGCGGGATGCGACCCGATTGGGAATCGGCTGAACATTTTATTAACCCACGCATCGCTTGCGTAGATTTTTACAGGCACCACGCGCCTGCCCTCCAACTGCCGTCCGTACGCCTGATAGTGGTACACAAATCCGAAGTTCGGGTCAGTGTCATCGGTCATCTCAATCGAATCGAGGGTTCCGGAAGTCTTTGCAAAAGAAGTCGTTCGCGCCTCCGCAAGCATAATCGAAGTTTCGATGATAATCGCCGAACCGACAATCAGCGACCAAATCATCGTGACCCAAAGCAAAGTTCGTCTTCCCGCAACCATTCGTCGCTCCAATGACCCACCCTATCCCGCCGTTCGCAGCCGGGCGATTTCCGCCGACATCTTATCGCGGAATGCGCGCCAGTCGGCGATTGGGAAAATTTCGTCATGCTCGCGCTGGCCGAGTTTGAAACTCGCCAGGCGGTCGTCGATCAATTTCCGGGCGGCATCATCGTGCTTTTCTTTCGCCAGGCGCGCCAGGGTTAGCATCGTGCGGTAATCATCGACTCCGCCGCGCATGTCGCGCTCGAAGGAAACGGAGGGAATCAGTTCGCCATCGGCGTTGGCGTTGCACCAGGCGTAGTCGTCCTCGCGGCAGTCCAGCGCGTAGTAGGGATCGCCGGCCGTGGCGTTCCAGTGCCAACTGAGGCGGAATTTCATGTCGAATTGCTTGGCGGCTTTGTACATATAGATGCCGTAGGTCCAGCGGTTTCCGCCGTTGTAAAAGCCCCACGCGCCGCCGGCCTGCTGGATCATGCGGATGGATTGCTCGCTATGGCTGTTGAGGCTCGGGGCGGTGAGCGCTTTGGCAAGACGGAAATGGGGGTCGTCGCCCTTTCCCGAATCAAAGCTGGTTGCGCCGGTGAACCAGGGCGGGCCTTTGCCAAAGGCGGCGTGATATGCCTCGGCATTTTCGGCCGAACGCGTCACATCATCCCCCACCGGCTCATCCGCAATATTCCAATAAACCGGAAGCCAGTTGGCCGCGTCGGCATGCGCCTGAATAGCGCTAAAGATCGCCTTGATGAACTTCGGATAATCGGAAAACCCGGCCGCTTTCATGGCCGCTTCCTCTTTGAAATACAGATTCAACCCCGGCAGGCCGATGTACGTCACGATCGGCATGGTGAAGCCGCACTCGCGCGCCAATTTCATCTGCCGATCGCCTTCGCTGAAATCGAACTGCGGCTTTCCATCCTTGAACCCCAAATAGCGCACCTGCGGCATGCCGGTGAATGACGTGAACCCATATTCATGCAGCTTCCGCAAACTTTTTTCCTCCATCGACTGATTCCATGCGACGGTGGCCGGGTCGCTGCCATCCCAGGGAATGCCGATCTCATGACTGAACGGCCCGGCGGGAATATCCAGCGGATCGAGCGTGCCGGGATAAACGCGAAATTCCACCGGCACTGTGCCGGTCTGTCCATGCTCGCTCGTCAGCGTAATTGTCCCCTTATAAACACCCGGCTTAGCATCAGCAGGCGTGTGGACCGTCAGCCAGAACCGGCGGGTGATTCCCTTGTTCACCGCGATGGCCGGTCGCGGAATCACCAACCGCGGCGCAATGGTGTAAACCGAACCCTCCGCCGTCACGCGCGTGATGCGATAGGAGACATAGCCGACGGCAATATCCTGCGATGGAATTTTCCCCGGGCCATTCAGGTCGCTGATCGTCGCCGTCGTCGTTCCCAGGTCGATCAGCGGGCAGAGGCTGACGGTCAGCGGCTCATATTGCCCGGCAAACGCCGAGCCTTTCACGGCTGCGCCCGTCTCGGCTTTTTTTGGCGTGTCGTTGTCATAAACATCCTGCATGTAATCGCGCGCGAAAACGACATACCCGCGCTGCGTGTCCGCGGCGGTCAGCGTCAGCGGATCGCCGGTTGCCTTACGCAAAACGCGATGAAAATAGTTGTCGAAGAAAAATCGGCGCTTCTTCACCACGTAATCGAGAAACGCTTTTCCCTGGTCGGCCTTTGCATCGGGATAAATTACGATTGCCGACACGCTGCACGCCCAAATATCGCCGCGGAAATCCAGCTTCAATTGCCCATCAGCCACGTCGACGTCGAATTCCTTCTCATGGAAATAGGTCTTCTGGTATTTGTCGAATGTATCGTCCGTCGGCACATCCTCGGTATCCCAGTGCCGGAAGTATTTCTGCTTCAGCGAATCGAACGTCATCGATTCATCCACCACCGGCTTCCCCTGCGCCAGGATGGCGCGATGGCGGTATGACTGATATTCCCCCCAGAAAAACGAGGGATTGTCGATGTTTACAAAGACATGATATCTGCCGTTGGGCAGATCAACGGCAATGCCGCCGCTCTGGATGCACAGGCAATTCTGATAGAGCGGCTCGGGCTGCAGCGAATCGACGGCCCGCCAGATCTGGGCGTGATTCAAGCCATAGCCGCGCTCTTTTGTGTAAAGCGTGGAAGGGTCGATGCGGATAAAGCCGGGCATCAGCGGGCCGGATCTCGGGCCGCAGGAAAACGCGTGCAAGCCGTCGAAGATTTTTGCCTGCGTGTCGACATCGCGCTCCAGGCGAAGGTTGTCGATAAACAGCGGCGCGGCGGGCGCATCACCGGGGCTGATGACAAAGCGCGTGATCTGGTTCAGCAACAGATTTCGCCCCGGCCGGGCTTTTTCGCCGACGTAAAGCTGCGCCAGCGGAATGACCAGCGTGCTTTTTCCCGGCGCGACGATCGTCGAATAATTCACCCGCGTCCAATATCCATCGGTTTTCGCATCGCGAATTTCGATATACAGCGGCAGCGGCTTGTCTGCTTCGGTATAGAGATCGACTTTCAGGTAATCGTATCCCGACCAATCCTGATGGCCGTCCATTGCCGCAAAACCCTTGTCGATTCGCAGGGCGTGTGCGCCATCGGTGGCATGCTCGGCCACAACGCTACCGCCCTCAAAAGGATTCTTATCTTCAAAGGACGTGATGAGCCGAAGCGCGGGCTTTTCAGAATCGGCGGCGAACGATGTGACAGTACAAACGAGCGCGCCGATGAGCCCAACAAGAATCATCCGGAATGTCATGCGGAAGCCTCCAAGGAGATCGGGCGCGGACGGAAGAATCGCCGCAACTGAGTTTACTTCCGGAGGATGGGGGCGTTGCGGAACGAGGGGCGATTTGGAAGCGAACGGCGAACGACTTGTGCCACGTTTCCAGTAGCTGAGCTGAGCGTCCCTAACAAAATAAGTTGGGAGCGCAATCGTCATCCTGAGGTACTCCGAAGGATCTTGCCAATACTCTCGAAAAAGCAAGATCCTTCGGAGTACCTCAGGATGACATTCGCCAGCATTTTGTTAGTAGGAACACTAATTCAAAGAGGACACGGGCGAGACGCCCGTGATACGGAGATTTGTGCCGCTCGTCGTCTGGCGGGAATCTTGTTCAGAAAACAAGATATCGCGAGATACCGTTGAGGATCGACGCCCCTGCAAGTACAGGCAAGATCCGTGGCCGCAAATCGCGCGACCGTATTCCCGGGATTCCACCCGTTCAGCCCCGCGCCGCGGCCTGAGCGGCAGGCTCATTCTTGTCGATCCATTCAATCGCCATTTCCACTTCCTGCCGCAGGCGGATGAGCAGCGCCGAGACGTCGTCGAGCCGGGCAACCCGGCCCAGGTCTTCGATCTCATTGGCCAGCTTCGAGGCTCGGTCCACCGACATATAAGCGCACATGCTCTTGGCGGTGTGTGCCGAGCGGCGAAGCTGGTCGGCGTTTCCTTCGCGATGCGCCTGTTCGATTTTTCCCACCTCCTCGATGGCATGCTTGCGGAACTTTTCCGTGATCGCCGCCGCGAAAGTCGGATCGCCGCCGCAGCGCTCGAGCACGGCGGCATAATTCACCGGCGCGCCGTCTTCCGTCTTTGCCGGCGCGGCTTCGGGGGTGCGGCCTTCACCTTCGGCGGACACAATCGTCGTGTTCCGGCCCGCGCGCTTGGCGGCATAGAGCGCTTCATCAGACGCCTTCAGCAAATCCGGAACGTGAAGCATCTGCCGGCTCCGCATCGCGATGCCGGCGCTGATCGTCACTTGAATCTGCGACTTCCCAATATCAAACGGATTGGCCGCCACCGCCCGGCGGAAACGGTCGATGCAGATAAACGCTTCCTGCGACGTCTGCGCGGGAAACATGACGAGGAATTCCTCGCCGCCCACCCGGCAAACCGCGTCGGTTCCGCGCGTCTGGTCGCGCAACATTCCCGCGACCCGCCGAAGCACCGAATCCCCCGCATCGTGTCCATAGGCATCGTTGATGCGCTTGAAGTGGTCGATGTCGACCATCGCGATCGTCAGCGGCCGGCCATAACGATCAACCAGCGCCCACTGCTCATCCAGCCGGGTCATCGCATGACGGCGATTGAATAATCCCGTCAATTCGTCGGTGATGGAGAGGCGTTCGAGGCGGCTGTTCATGATGGCAAGCTGCGCGTTCATGGCTTGCGATCCGGCGGCCTTTCTCGCCAGCTCATCGTGCAGTTTCGTCGAGCGCAATCCGGCGCGAACCCGCGCCAAGAGCTCCTCGGGATTGAACGGCTTGGAAACGAAATCATTAATGCCAGCCTCGTAGGCGTCGAGCAATCGGCTGGTGTCGGTGTGGGCGGTGAGCATGATGAAATGCACCGGCGCAGCCGCGTCGCGCTCGCGAACCTTGCGGCAAAGTTGCACGCCGTCCATTCCCGGCATCACCCAGTCGGAAACGATGATGCGCGGATTATGCTCGAGCATAGCGGCCAGCGCATCGGCGCCATTTTCCCGCGCGATGATCGGCGCGCCGGTGGCCGAGAGCAGCTCCGTCAGCTTTGCCAGCAGCACCGGATCATCCTCGGCGACCAGGATTTTGCAGATGCCGTGCTCGCGCTGCTGTGGTGGAGGAGCCGGCGGAAGCGCCAGTTCCTCATCGACCCTGGTCTCGTCGGCAAAGCGCTCATGCACGGCAATGATCTGCTTTTCAGCCCGGAAAAATGCGTCGACCACCTCCGGATCGAAATGGCTTCCGCAGTCGCGGCGAATAATCTCCAGCGCCGAAGCGTGCGACATCGCATCCTTGTAAACCCGGCGGCTGGTGAGGGCGTCATACACATCGGCCACCGCCACGATCCGCCCGCACAGCGGAATCTGCTCGCCGGCCAGGCCCCGGGGATATCCCGAGCCGTCAAACTTTTCATGATGCGACTCGGCGATCTCGCGGGCAATCTGCAAGAACTGTGCGTTGGGAAATCGCTGCAACGCCGCATCCAGCGTCTGCGCCCCAATGATCGTATGCGTTTTCATCACCTCGAATTCATCCGCGGTGAGCTTGCCCGGCTTCAGAAGAATCGCATCGGGGATGGCAACTTTTCCCAGATCGTGCAACGGGCTTGTCTGGTGCAGAAGGCGGATATATCCCTCATCGACGCCATATTGATGCCGCACTTCCTGGGCCAGGTTCTGCGCGATCAGCCGGGTATAACTCTGCACGCGTTCGATGTGCGCGCCGGTTTCGGAGTCGCGGCTTTCGGCCAGCTTTGCCATCGCGAAAAGCGCCAGATCGCGCGTCTCCAGCGACAAAATCCGGCTGGCGGTCTTCAGGCAAATCAGCAATTCTTCAGGATCGACCGGCTTGTTGATGAAATCGTCAGCGCCCGCGCACAGCCCTTCCAGCCGCTGCTTGGGACCCTCGCGGCCGGTCAGCATGATGATGTAAACATACCCGGCCATGTCTTCGCGGCGAACCGCGCGGCACAGGTCGATCCCGTTCATCACCGGCATGTCCCAGTCGGTCACCATGAGGTGAATGTCACCCTGCCGCAGGATCGCCAGCGCCTCTTCACCATTGCGCGCCGCAACGACGGAGTATCCCATGCGCGTGACGGTGGCTTCGAGAATATCCAGTGCAAAATCGTCGTCATCGACGATCAGGATGCGGGTATCAACAGACTGCATGGTCACTCACCTCGTATTGGGAACATCGGCCGGCCTCGGGGAAACGAAAAACGTCAGCGTTTGGGCTCCTCGTTCTTCGTTCCGCATTCAAAATTCCTCGTTTCCGCCCCGGGCCTCCGTGCCATCTGGTCGATTGCCTGTGGAATAAATGCCGAACAACGCTTCGCCTCGCGGGCAAGCCGCTCCAGTTGCTCCAGCGCAAATGTTGCATCGTGCCTTGCGCCGGCCTGCTCGATCTCCCAGGCGATTTTTCCCAGGGCGGCGGCGGATACCTGGCTGGCCACGGAATTGAGGTTCCGCGCCATCCGCGTCGCGCCTTCCAAATCGCCGGCGGCAATTCCCTTGCGGATCAATTCGACGTCCTCGCTGGCCCGCCGGTCAAACTTCTCCAGCGTGCGCTTGGCAAATGCTGCGTCTTTCATGCATCGAATCAGCAGGGATTCAATATCGATGGGCGCCTGGTCAGAGGGCTCATCGCAATGGATTGGCTCCGCCGGCGCGGCGGACTGGGAGACCGGCGCGGCGGGTTTGGCGGGCAACGGCGCGGACGTCGCCGCGGGCCGGTTCTCGCCGTCCGCTATTTTCGCCGGCACAATCGAGCGGATGGCGGCGAACAATTCCTTCGGGTTGATCGGCTTGGTCACGTAGCCGTCCATGCCGGACGCAATGCATCGCTCGCGATCGCCCTGGATGGCCTCGGCGGTCAGGGCGATGACCGGAATATGCTTCTTGTTCCCCCCCGCCGCTTCGATCTCGCGGATGCGCCGCGTGGCTTCCAGGCCATCCATGCCCGGCATCTGGCAATCCATCAGCACCGCGGTGAAGGGCCGCGCCTGCGATGCCTCGACGGCCAGCGCGCCGTCTCCCACGATCTCGCACGTGCAATTCACCCGCCGCAACGTTTCCTGCGTCACGAACTGATTCATCTCGTTGTCTTCGGCAACCAGGAAATGCAGCCCTTTGAGGTCGGTGATCTGCTCGACGACGGGCTGGTGCTCGCGCTCGGCAGCCTCGCCCTTGCGGTCGATGGTGACCGACGCAATCGCATCCATCAACCGCGATTGCAGCAGCGGGCGGTGAAGCTGCGCCACAAACCCGCGGCTCCTGATCGCGCTTTCATCCGTCCGGTCATCGATGTCCATCACGGCGATGAGTTTCGTATTGCGCACGGCCGCGTCGGCCTGCACCGCCGCCACCAGCGCCATCGCGTCCGCCCCGCCAAAAGGAAGCAGCGCCACGGAAAATGGCATTCGCTCCGCCGCCGCCCGGCGCAATTCCTTCATCGCCCCTTCGATGCTGACGGCCTGGCTCGAGCGCGACAGCCGCCCTTCGATCTGGTCGGCCAGCAGCTTTCGATGACGCGGCTCCGACTCCACCACCAGCACGCGCACGGCGCTCAGCGCCTCAGCCACCCCGGCGAAAGTCTCCGGCACATCGCCGCCGGCGGCACGCTTCAATTTCAAGGTGAACCAGAACGTTGTGCCGCGCCCTACTTCGCTCTTGATTCCAATTTCCCCGCCCATTAATTCGACGAGCTGCTTGGAGATAACCAGCCCAAGGCCGGTGCCACCAAACTTTCGCGTTGTCGAGGAATCCACCTGCGAGAAACTCTTGAACAGCCGATCCAGCCGCTCCGGCGGAATTCCAATTCCCGTGTCCTCAACTTCAACCCGCACCACCGACGCAGTCGGCGAGCGGCTTTCCAGCGCCGCCCGCAAATTGACCGAGCCGTTGGGCGTGAACTTCAGTGCATTGTTGACGAGATTGGTGAGCACCTGGCGGATGCGATTGGGATCTCCCACGGCGCGCCACGGCACCTCGGGACGAAGCACGCACGTCAGCGCCAGCTTTTTCTTCGCCGCCACCGGCGCCAGCAGCTCGGTCAGGTCTTCCAGCAGCTTGTGGAAATCGAATTCGGTCGCTTCGATCTCCACCTTCCCGGCTTCGATCTTGGAAAAATCGAGGATGTCGTTGATAACGTTGAGCAGCGAGTCGGCGGCTTCCTGGGCCAGTTGCGTGTAGCGCATCTGCCCTTCGCTCATGTGCGTTCCGCGCAGCAGGTCGATCATCCCGACCACGCCGTTGAGCGGCGTGCGAATCTCATGGCTCATGCGGGCGAGGAATTCGCTCTTGGCCTTGTTGGCCATTTCCGCCGCGATGCGCGCTTCCTGAACGTCGGCCGCTTCCTTCAGCGTGGTGATGTCAAAGGCAATCCCCTGCAGAAACATCGGCTGGCCGTTGTCGTCGCGAATGACCTGGCATTGCCCCTGCACCCAGACCACGCGGCCGTCGCGGGCAATCATCCGATATTCGACGCGGAACGGCGTTCCCATCGAGCAGGTCCGGGCAAACTCCGCAACCCACGCCTCCTTGTCATCCGGATGTAACTGGCGATACCAAAGCAGCGGGTTTTCCAGCCATTCCTTTTGCGTGTATCCGAGCAGGGTTTCGATCTGCGGGCTGATGTACAGTTCCTCGACAGTGTCATCGAGTGCCGCGATGAATGTGACGCAGGGCAGTTTCTCAATCAGCGAACGATAGCGCAGATCCGGCTGCCAACCGTTGGCGGCGAGCCGGGCGGCATCGCTATTTTTCCCCGAAGCGCCCGGCGCTTCATTTGGAAGCGCAGCGGCAATTCCGCCGGCGGCCATCTCTTGTAAGACGGCCCACGCCTGTTGCCGCTCCAGTAGTGTTGCCAACGACTCTTCCATGCCCGAGTTTCCAGTTTGCGATTGCCATCGCTTTTCAATGAAAATCGCACTGAGAACGCGCAAGGCGGCTTAAACAGATTTCAGCCCGCCCGCACTTCCCAACGCCAATTCAGCGACAGCCCGCGCCAAATCCAACGATTCTTCCGTTTAATCGGAGATTAAAGTTCCCCTCTGAATGAAGTCGACCTGATAAATGTCATATTTTGGCGCGGTTCACAATTTCTTCAATTTTTCATCCAAACCATGACATCGGGGGTGGCAGAGGATCGCCTGCCGATCTACCATCCCCCCAGCCAATACCAAAAGGAATTGCGATGGCAAACCTATCGGACGTTTCACAGTCGCCGCCGGTCCCTTACGGCCGCAAAACTCAAAAGCCACCGGCCGTGGCCGAAATCCACGTCCTGTGGATCACCGCCGGCCTTAGCTGCGACGGCGATTCGGTTTCCATTACCGCCGCCAGTCAGCCCAGCGTGGAGGATGTGGTCCTGGGCCTGATTCCCGGACTGCCCAAGGTCCATCTTCACAATCCGGTGCTGGCCTACGAAAACGGCGACGAGTTCATGGACTTCTTTCACCGCGCGGTGCGCGGCGAGTTGGAGCCGTTCGTCCTCGTCATCGAAGGTTCGATTCCCAACGAAGCCATCAAGCCCGAAGGTTATTGGGCCGCATATGGCACTGACAAAACCACCGGACAGCCGATCACCACCTGCCAGTGGATCGACCGCCTCACGCCCAAGGCGCTGGCGGTGATCGCCATTGGCACCTGCGCCACCTACGGCGGCATCCACGCCATGGCGGGAAACCCCACCGGCGCAATGGGCCTGGCCGACTATCTCGGTTGGGATTGGAAATCCAAAGCAGGCATCCCGATCGTGAACGTGCCCGGCTGCCCCGTTCAGCCGGACAATTTCATGGAAACGCTGCTCTATTTGCTCTACCAGGCCGCCGGCCACGCCCCGATGATTCCGCTGGATGAGGCCCTCCGCCCCAAATGGCTTTTTGGCGCCACGGTTCACGAAGGCTGCGACCGGGCCGGGTTCTACGAACAGGGCGAATTCACCACGGAATATGGCTCGCCCAAGTGCCTGGTAAAAATCGGCTGCTGGGGACCGGTGGTCAATTGCAACGTCCCCAAACGCGGCTGGATGGCCGGCATCGGCGGCTGCCCCAACGTCGGCGGCATCTGCATCGGCTGCACCATGCCCGGCTTCCCCGACAAATTCATGCCCTTCATGCAGGAACCCCCCGGCGCAAAACTCTCCACCACCGCCATCGGCGTCTATGGCCGCACCATCCGCGCCCTGCGAACCTTCACCAACACCACCTGCAACAAAGAGCCCAAGTGGCGGCATAAGGGGACGGAACTAACGACCGGATATACGCCCGCGAAAGAATAACGCCGATCACTGCCCCGTATACGGTCCCATCCCGAAAATGGCGGACGTCGCCTTTCGTTTCCCTCCGGGTTTCATCGCGCACTATTCGCGAAAATAGGCTGAATATTTAGTTTCCTTTTTCCGCGCGCACGGTTCTACGACCGATGCCCAACCAAAAGCCCATTTCCACGCCAAAAACCCAACCCAGCGCGCGATTGCGCACGAAAATGCGCGGTTTTTCCGACCGTGCGCAGCAAGCATTTGACATTTCACATATGATGGATTAAGTGCAATGGTGACAATACTTTATCCGTGCCGCGGGAAAATGACCATCTGATGACCGCCGGCAAATCAATTGAATCCAACCCGATGCAAACGACGCCGCTGGCGACCGAGGATTGTCGCTTCGGGATTCACTGCAATCGTCGATGATGAGCTCCGTTTTGACTCGGTACGCCAACCTAATCAAACCGGTCCCCGTTTTATTCGACCGTTTTATTCGAGGATCGTAATAACGGGCCGGTCGGGCGATGCGTCTTGCCAGACGGAAACATGACCGGTAGACTCCGGTTGGACTCGCGTGGGGAAGGACGCGCACAGATGCCGCCAATTACCACACAAGATTCAGCACCTCCATCCCCTTCCGCTGCGCACGCCGCGCGGCCCGCGAACTTTCCGGCTTTGCTGCCGAAGATCACCTGCCCCCACTGCTGGCACCGCTTCCGGCCCGAAGAGTTGCTTTGGATCGCAAAACACGCGGACCTTATGGGTGACCAGGTGCTCGGCCCCGACGCCCAATTGCGATTCAGGCCGAGCCGATTTGGAATTGATGGTCATGCCATCGATGCGCGTGGGATGTCATGCCAGGCCCTTGCTTGTCCGCACTGTCACCTGGTGATTCCTCGGCCATTGATCGATTCTGAACCCTTCTTCTCCTCCATCGTCGGGGTATCGGCCAGCGGGAAATCGTATTTTCTGACGGCAATGGCCTGGGAATTACGCCGATTGCTTCCGGCGCACTTTGGCATCACGTTCAACGATGCCGATCCCTCGTCAAACAGGACACTCAACCAGTATGAGGAAACGCTGTTTCTTCAAGCTGATGATCAGCGACCGGTAAAGCTCGATAAAACTGACACAGTGGGCCAGTTGCTCTACGACCAAATTCGGCTGGGGCAGCAGATTATCAGCCTGCCGCGGCCATTTTTGTTCACCCTTCGCCCCTCCGGACGTCATCCCAACGCCGATGCTGCGGCGCGGCTGTCAAGAGTTGTTTGCCTATACGATAACGCCGGCGAGCATTTCAGTCCGGGGGAAGACACCACCACGTCGCCGGTTACGCAGCATCTGAGCAAATCGCGGGTATTGATGTTCCTCTACGATCCAACCCAGGATCCACGATTCCGCGCCCGTTGCCAGGGCGCGAGCTCTGACCCTCAGCTTGGCGGCACGAGCCCTACCCGCCGGCAGGAAACAATTCTGGTGGAAGCCGCCACGAGGATCCGCCAATACAACGGTCTGCCGAATACAAAAAAGCATGATCGTCCGCTGTTGGTGATCGTTCCAAAAGCTGACGTGTGGGGTTCGCTAATCGATCTGGATATCTCGATCGAGCCAATCATTGAGGGCGCTGTGTCTGGCGGCGTGCTCGATGGGGTTGACCTTGACCGAATCGAAGCCGTATCCACGAAAGTGCGCGGGCTATTGATGGAAATCGCTCCGGAATTCGTAGCCGCCGCCGAAGACTTTTGCTCGCATGTGGTTTACGTACCGGTCAGCGCGCTGGGCTGCTCGCCCGAATTGCAGGAGGGGAAAGAAGGATTCTGGGTGCGCCCGGGCCGAATTCGTCCTCAGTGGATCACCGTCCCGATGCTCTACATCTTCGCGCGCTGGTCTCGCGATCTGATCGGCGGCGTGCGGCCAAAGAAGGCAACGACGACGGCCGGATCAATTTAACCTGTGCCCGCGCGCACGCCCGGATCGTCAATAAAGGCAAGCCATTCATGAGCCAGGAGCTTTTCAATACGTCCGCGCCACGCGGCATCAAGGCGGGCAGTTCCGGGTTTTGCACCGTGGGCATGACGTCAGGAATGTCTTCCACTCTGGAGGAGCGGCTGACTCTCTTGAGTGGTTATCGCTGGCTGGTCCCTCCCGGGGAAAAAGGAGCTGCGAATAATCCGGTCGCTTACGCCCATTGGCGCCTGGCGCTGGGCGGAAAAACTTTCAGCGTCCTGTCGCGCGTATGCGACGCCGGCTTTGACTATTCCAACCGGTCGAATCGTTTTGCCCACCACATTGTTCTTGACGCCAGCGAGCAAGTAGATGCCGGGCCTGCCTGGCTCATGCTTCATGGAAATCTGCTTCGAGGTGGATGGCAGGGAGAGCCGGAGGTATTGCCTCGGGGTCCGTCGATTCCGCCCGGCATAAATCCACCTAGAATTTGCGGGGGCTGGAAAAGCGCGGCCGGTGATGCCGGATGGGCAGGCGTTCTCGCCGAGTCGCTCTGTGGCGACCCGTCGCGGGTTACCTACGTCATTTATCCCCCCGGCCTGGACATGCTACCGTTGCTGGGCGAAGCCATGGCGCTGATGCCCATTTCAGCGCGATGGCAAGTGACCTTCTCGACGTACTTCAGCGATTTGCCTGCTGGGATGTCCTGTTCATTGCGATGCTGCGTATCCGGAACCAAGGCCGCGGCAGAGGCGAGCCGGCACGCAACATCCGGGCTGATTCTCGACCTCACGCAGGATTTAGGCCCACCGCCCGAAACGGCGTATACAGCCGCCGCGCGCACCGGGACGCTGATCGGACCGCAAGCCAACCCTGGCGGCTGGCCATCGAACGAGGCGGGAACTTTCGACATAACACCCGCTCAGGAACACGAAGAATTCGTACCGCCGACTGATCGGAACTGGGACGTGGCAAAACCGCCGTCAGGAGAATCGCAACTGGCTAATGGGCTGCCAGTCCCACCATCGGCCCCCCCAGCAAGAATCCAGAAATTGCCGGAAACGCCGGCGCGACGCGGCACATCGGCCTTTTTTTGGGCGTTCGCGATTCTGTGGCCGATCGCTTTTGTAGGCGGGATGTTATGGTATATCCGAAGCGAACGACCGGCTTGGGCCGTCGGGGAATTCCAGGCGGAAAAAAGTAAGCAAACGGTTACAAGCGAGAAAAAAGCTGGTCGCGATGTGGCCACAACCCAGCCGCAAGATGCATCCGAAAACGCGATGCGTGCACAACAACTGGCGGCGACAAACGCGAAGTTGAAAAGTGCAGAGGCCGAACGCGACGCTTTCAAAGCACAGATCAACCAAAAAACGGGCGAACTTGCGAGGCTGCAACAAACGCACAAGGCCGCGATCACGGAGGCCGACAAAACGACTGCAGATGCAAAAACACAGATTGCCGGTCTCGCGGGTCAAGTCAAAACCCTGACGGCGACACTCGGCCAATCGAATAGCGAAGAGAAGAGATTATCGAAGGAAGCCGTCGACCTCAAGAGACAAGTCGCAGCCGCCCTGGACGCCGCAGTTGTTAGAAGCCCCGCGTCGATCTTCTCGCCGGAGCATGAGATCTGGGCGGGCGACGATGGGGGCGCGCCAGATGCAATTTATTTGAATTCTTACGCGCCTCCCAAAGAGCTTAAACTGAGCAATGGGAAAACCGGAAATTACGTTGCCATCGCGTTCGTGGATCCATCAGGGCCTGTCCGGGATCCCCAGCCACTCGCCCAACTTCTCTACGAGGGCGGAAGGGTCGTTTTCAAATGGACCGATGACGGACAGAAACAACTTGAGAACCACGCCGAAATCAGAGATTGGCTTAGACTTTCGCAGATCGTCGTGGCTCGTAAAGGCAAGACACTCGCGAGTCGTTCGCTTTACACCGGACCCAGCACGTTCACCATGGCACTAGGGCCCGGAGCAGAGAGTGACAATCTGGTACCATACGTGGCATGGAAGAATTCTTTGGAGCAGGTCGAGCCGTTCATACCATCGACGCCACAAGGTTGGTCGATAGACTGCCACGATCGCGCAATCCGAGCGCAGAATAAGGCTTCGCGGCTCGCCGCTTTTGATCTCGTGCTGGCCCCCGGAAAGCCCGGGAAAGGCGGCTTGGTCCTGACGTCAACGGGCGACATGCTCTCCGACCAGAATACGCAATTGAAAGCTCTTGCGAGGAAAATCGCTGATTCGCAGGCGACAGCGGACGCTGCTGACATGGAGTTAAAACACCTCGCGATACAGACCAATGATAAAAAACTGCAAGAAAAGAATAAGCAAGATGCTGAAGCCGTCGTTCGCACCCGGACAAGAGCAATCGCCGATAACGAGCAGGCGTCAAAGGATCATAGCGAGCTAGACGCAGCCGTTAAAGCGATGATCTCGATGCCCGAATTTACCGTACAGTTGCGGAATTCGACGACGAAAATGGTTCTCTGCACCGTGACATTGAAGCGCGCGAAATCAACTCCCAACGGCGATAAAAATGCCCGATCCCAAACAAACCGTTGAAAACATCCGAAGTTTCCTTGCCGGCGCCGACCAGACGCATACGCCGGAACTGTCGCAATGGGCGACGGATTATGCCGAGCTTTGTAAAGAGGCGAATGCGCGGCTCCGCCGCTGCGCCGACTTTTTGAGGCAGGGCCTTCGGGCTGAGGCGATTCAATACGCTGACTGCGCGCCATCCCTTATTGATCTTGCTTCCAGCCTCGATTTTGCCGAACTTGGCGCGTGGGAGACGACGTGCGCTACTTACGGCGTGTCACGACCCGTGCGCGTCAAGCTGGATTCGGCAAAAAGCCTGAATGAAGCTTATGCGGAACAAGTTCCCATCGAGCCGCTTTTGGTAAAGCACCGTTTGCTTGCTCTAACCAACGCGCCGCTGGCGGATCGCTTATCGGTTTTGCGAAAGCTTGCCGAACTCGATCCGGTTTCGGCCTGTTGGGGTGAGGACGTCGGCCAATTCGAGCAGGCACGGTTCTCGATACTCAAAAGCGAAACCGCCGCCGCCATCAAGGCCGGCGATCTTTCCTGGATCGATCGTCTGCTCAACGAGGTCATGGCCGAACCATGGCGGACACCGGTGCCCGAAGCGCTTAAACAGGCGCTTGCGACAGCTTCGACCGCTCTCCATCAGACGGAGGCGATTGGTCAGTTGCGGGGACTTGTTCCGCGAATCCAAGAGGCGCTATCGGCGATGAACCCCGAAGAGTGCAAGCGGGTGGCCGCGGAGTGGGGCCGGATCGTCACAACTGCCAAGGTGCCTGTTCCCGCGGACCTGCTTGCGGAATATCTGCCGTTAAGCCAGTGGCTCGAACAACTGGCCGCTGGGCGCCAGCAGGATCGGAGCTTCCGAGCTGCCTGTGACGAACTGGCGGCGGGGATCGATTTAAACGCCGCCAGCGAAGATTTGCGGCAGCGTTATCGCCGGGCGGCAGCATTTCAGATGGGTCTGCCCGAGGAGTTGGAACGGGAGTATCAGCGCAAACTCACGGCGCTGGAGCGAGAACAGAAGCAGGAGAAATTCCGCCAACATATGGTGGCAATGGTGCTGGTGATCGCCGTGGCGGCCGCGATCGGCGCGCTTGTATACGTTCTGCTGTTCTATGGAAAGCATTAAGGTCGAGCTGGGAGAATTCGCATGAGTGACGGGCCGTTCTACGTAAGAGCCAAGGGAAAGATAACCGGGCCGTTTGACCTTCCGATGCTGGAAAAATTGGTGCGGCGCGGCACGGTGTCGCGCCTCGACGAACTGTCAATTAATCGAATCACGTGGCAAGCGGCAGCCCAAATTGAGTCGTTATTTCCGCCTGTACCGAGCGCGATCCCGGCGCGACAAGTTGCAACGGTTGTCCCGCCGATTCCCGGACCAAAATACTACTGTCAAAAAGACGGTAATACGATCGGCCCTCTTCCACTGCCAGAGTTACAGCACCTGGCGCGTTCGGGCCAGATTGAAGCGAGCAATTTGGTATGGGCCGAGGGGGATGCGGCGTCTGTCCCAGCGGTTTCCTTTGCGCCACTGACAGGCGCCTTCCCGCCTGCCGGCGCGGCGCGCCGTTCCATGTGGCCGCGGTTCATCGCCGCCTCGGCCGCAATCGTCGCGGTCATCGCCATCGTCGTAGGCGTCCTGTTATACAAGCACTCAGCAAAAAATCCGCTCGCATTAGCATTTGAGGGGCGGCCGCTCATTCGCACCGTGAATGATGAACCGGGTGTTTCGCAAGCCGTGGGGTTCACGGTCTGTGGATATCATCTCATCGCGCCCGACGGCAAGAGCGTCGAGGATTGGTCCGGCGCCGGTTCTTGCTTTGCCGTTTCACCCGACGGGTATTTCCTTACCAACAGGCATGTGGTTAAAGATACTTCGGAGTTGATCAACGCGAAAGCCTGGCGAGAAAAAATGCTCAAAGACAAGCTGGTCGTGATCGATCCCAAAGTCTGGGTATTTCTTGATGGGAAGAAATACGTTGCTGACATTGTCTTTGTGAGCGCGCACTTTGACATGGCCATCATTCACATCGACCGAAAGGACCAGCCCTCATTCGTTCTTTCCGCAACCCCGCCTTCCGCGCGCAGCGAGGACGTTTTTGCAATTGGATTTCCCGGGGTCGCGATGAATCCGCTATCAGACACAGAGGCGCTGAAGAAGCAGGTCGAGCAGTGGGAAGATAAACAGGGCATCAACCACGCGCCGACCGATGTAAAGGAGCAGTTTAACCCCCGGGATTTCGCATTTACTTTGACGAAGGGAGTTGTGAGCCGAACCGTCAAGGATGCCGATGGTCAGACGTGGGTTCAGCACGAAGCGGTGATTCGCCACGGAAACTCCGGCGGCCCGTTGGTCACCAGCGACGGGGTTGTGATAGGCATTAATACGCGATTTCAATTACCGGACCAAAGCGGGGATATCGGAACGAACAATGCACTGGAGATCTCCCAGCTACGCAGCGAGATCGACGACCACGTCCCTAATGTGCTATGGCGCAAATAGCTTTGTACGCGGCAGGTCGAGACAGAGCAGGAGGCGTCCGTCTACGTTACACGCGGCTGGTGGATGGAAAAAACGCAAAGCGGGACGAAAACGCAAAGCGGGACGGGTCCGGTTTCCGCGTTTTCATCTCCTTTTTTCGGCCGGCGGCTCTTGCGGAACGGCAAGTGTCCAGAAGCGATCGCACCTTCGCCGTCCATTGCTCTGGACCGGAAACGGCGGCGAAAGCGGTTTTCGTCGATTGACGGATCGCAATGGAGATATGCTCACAACGCAGTCGGCGCTTGTCAACGGCGCCAGCGATGGCTATGCCTTCCGGGAACTCATGGAAACCGACCGCTGCCAGCGGCAGCCGGGATTTCTGTTGTACGACCCGGCATCGGCGGAGGACTATTTGGCAATGGCGCAGGAATGGGGTCTGGGAAACAGGCGCGAGGATTTTGTCGATCCGAATCAGGGGTTTGGGTCGCAGCAGGGACCTTTCCGACCGGGGAAATTCGAGGAATCGGCTGCGCCGGCGGGTGTAAATTGGATTTTCGGAGGCATGGACTCAAACGTACAGCCGAGGAAATCGCGATTATCCCGCTCTTGCGTGTCGGCACCAAAAGTCACCGCTGTTGTCGGGAGCAGGCGATGAAACTGTCGCTTGGAAGGACTTTCGGCCCTTTCGCCCCGTTCGCCAGGGCGGGCGGCCGCATTAACCGGTGTTACGCTGTCGATCTGACAACGCCTCCTCGGATTGCGTCACGGTGGAACCAGGGTAATCTCGCGGGAATCAACTTGACGGGTTTTCCGGTGGGCGTTGCTATGAGTGGAGCAAATGTTAAAGGGCGTACTATCTAAAGGCTCGATCAAGGAAAGAGATATTCGCCGCTTCATTCAACGAGCTGGGGAGCATAGTTTGCCGAAGCAGGTTCTGCTGCCCGCCCTTTGAGGACTGGGAGGCAACCGTTTCGATCCCCATACCGGATAGCCAGACTGAGATGGCAATAAGCATACTTGAGTCTTGCCCGGCTCTCGGTGGGTTGTTAGGGGGTGGGGCCGTTCAAATCCTTTCTGGTGGAACGAAGCTCGAACTGGAGGGATTGTCAAATTTGGCTTTTTATGAACGAGGCTTTGAAACATCCTGGCGTCGGTTATTCTACGGCCGCGCACATTAAATTAGAAATTAGAATATGGCAACCGCTACGGACATGGGACGCCGATGGGACATTTTTTGTCCCACCAATGTCTCAAATGTCTCATCGGTTTGGCGGGCGGTTTTTGGGCAAACCGGCGTAAGGATTTGGGCGGCAAGGGGTTGGGGGTTTTGAAGAGACGCGAATGTCCCATTTTTGAGGAAAAATCGTAAAAAATGGGACATTTCGGGACATGGGCCATGGTGCGCACCATTTTGGGGCGCGAAATGATGCGCAATGATGCGCGGCCGAACGGAGCCGGCGGGTTCGATGGGGTTCCGCTTTGGCTTTGGCAGCGTTATCATCGGGGAAATTTGGCTGGAAGGATGGTTCATCGGCATGGCTTTTTCCACCACACGCCGGTCGTTTTTGAAGAGCACGGCACTGGCTTCGTTTGCCGGGGCGGCGGGGGCGAATCTGGTCGGCCAGCCCGCAACTGCGCTGGCCGCAGGGGACCCGAAGGTGCTTGGCGAGGCGGGCGTTAAGAGCGCACAGCGGCCCAAGGGCGTTTGGCAGGTGGTGTCGGATCGGAAAATCCGGGTGGGGATTGTCGGGTATGGCGTGTGCCAGTTTGGTGCACAGTTTGGATTTCAGGATCATCCGAATGTCAGCGTGGTGGCGGTGAGCGATTTGTTCAAGGATCGCTGCGATAACCTCGCCAGGGCCTGCCGGTGTGGGAAGACCTATCCATCGCTCGAGGAATTGGTGAAGGACGACAGCATCGAGGCGGTGTTCGTCGCCACCGATGCGCCGCATCATGTCGAGCATTGCATCGAGGTGCTGAAGCACGGCAAGCATGTCGCGTCGGCGGTGCCGGCGGTGTTTGGATCGCTGGAAGATGCCGAGCGGCTGTACCAGGCCGTCAAGGCCGGCGGCAGGCACTATATGATGTTTGAGACCTCCGCCTTTCGGGGCGATTGCTGCGCCATGCGGCTGGCGTATCGCGCGGGGGCGTTTGGGAAATTGATCTATAGTGAAGGGGAATATTTCCACTACATGGCCACGCCGATCGATTCGTATAAAGGTTGGCGGATTGGGCTTCCGCCGCAGTTTTATCCGACGCATTCCAACGCCTATCAGCTTTGCGTGACCGGTGGATCGTTCACCGAGGTGTCGTGTCTGGCGATGCCGAGCATTCTTCCGGCGTTTGCCGCCGGGGCGAATGCGTATCAGAACCGATTCGCCACGGAGATCGCGTTGTTTCGGACCAGCGAAGGCGGGATGTCGCGGATGGCGGTCAGTTGGGATACGCAAGGCCCGGAAAATGAAGTCGGCCGCGTGCGCGGCGAGCGCGGGGCGATGTGGACGGGCCGGTATGAAGGGGCGGAAAAGAACCTTCCCGATCTTTCCTGCCCGCCATTGCCGCCGAGCGTTCAGCCGGGTGGGCATGGCGGGTCGCACGGGCATTTGATGAACGAATTCGTCACGGCCATATTGCAGAATCGCCAGCCGCTGGTGGATGTGTCATTGGCGCTGAACCTGAGCGTGGCGGGGATCGTGGCCCACCATTCAGCGCTAAAGGATGGAGAGTTGATGAAGATACCGCAGTACTTGCCGGTGGGGGTTTGAGGCGGAATCGTGGGATGGTTCGGTTTTCGGTTGTCCGAATCTTCTCGCCGCCCATTTTCGATGCGCCACCCTGATCCGGTGGACTTACCCGCCTCGTTCGCGCGCCGACGCCAAAGGCGTGGCGCGTTGCCACCGCCGGCCACATTCTAATCCTTTGCCAGTTTCGCCGGACGGCGGATCAGATACGCCGACGTCGCGCCAAAAGGCCGATGGCGGCAAATGCGGCCAGACCGATTGAGGCTGGCTCCGGCGTAGCGGTTACCAGGAAGGCGGGGGTTGTTGACGTCGCGCCAAATCGGAGGTCGCCGCCGTTGTTGTTATCGAAATACAAGCGGTCAAGCGGCTGCTGCGCCGCAAGGGTGGCGCTGGCGACCAGCGTGCCGTCGAGGGAAAGCGTAGCCGCTCCAGTGTCATAGGCGTAGGTAAGTGTGGCAACATGGACGTCATTGCCGTCGCTGGTTGCCGTTACGTTCGTTGCTGCTGTCTCAGAGGGCGCCAGTGACCAGACGCTGGCGGTGCCGTTCACATGTCCGAAGAAGGCCACATCATTTCCGGCCCCTGCGTCGAGGGAATATCCTGCAAGCCCCGCGAAAAAATTCCCGCCGGTCTGCAAGGCGTTCACCTGGGCGGTCAGCGTTTGGCCCGCAGCCAGGGGTTGGGTAAACGTGGCCGTGTATTTTCGCTCAGAGCCTTGCGTTTCGACGAAATTCGTGCCCGGCGTGGACGAAGTGTTGATCGACAACGTGGGGGGGCCGGTGTTATTATCGGCCGATTCCACCCAATTTGCCCCGCCGTTTCCGATATCGGGGGCGTGGTTTTCAAAGAGGGTTCCATCGGGCGCAGTCAACGTGTCCTCCAGGAGGACCGTCGCGTGCGATTTCGATACAAAGGCCCCAAATACGCCTAATGCGAGCGCAATTGTCACCCGCGAAGAATAACTTTTCGTCAGCATTTTCTCGCTTCTCCCAGCTCCGCAACTTCTGAAATGCGGTTTTCTTGGACCCAACGCCCCAAGAACAACAATGGTACTGCCAACGAAGAAAAAAACAAGAGAATAGTCGCCAATTAAAGCTGGAAGTGATATTGATGTGAATATGAACTCCGTCCCGACTCGTCAAAACATCCGCAACTGATCCCGCTCAAAACTAAACTTACTCATCGGCTGATCGATCGGGATCTTGTAATTCCCGCTCCAGCAGGCGTTGCAGTAATGTTCCTGCGCCATCTTCATGCAGCCGAGCATGCGGTCAAGCGACAGATATGCCAGCGTGTCGACTTCCAAAAAGTCGCGCACTTCGTCAACGGTGCGATTGTGGGCAATCAGCTCTTCGCTGGTGGGGAAATCGATGCCGTAGAAACAAGGATGGCGGATGGGCGGGCAGGAGACGCGGAGATGAATCTCGCTCGCCCCCGCCCGGCGGATGGCGCGCATCTTCGAGCGCGTGGTGGTGCCGCGAACCACCGAATCTTCCACGATCACGATCCGTTTCCCCCTCACCACTTCGGGGATAATGTTCAGCTTCATCGAGACGGCCCGATCGCGGGCGGCCTGGCCGGGGATGATAAACGTGCGGCCCACGAAACGATTGGGAACGATGCCTTCCTCGAAGCGAATGCCCGACTCTTCGTGGAAACCCAGCGCCGCCGAGCGGCCGGAGTCGGGCATCGGCATGACGAAATCCGCCTCGACCGGCGACTGCCGGGCCAATTCGCGGCCCATCGCCTCGCGAACCAGATGCACGTTCTGGCCGAACACATTGCTGGCGGGATTGGCGAAATAAACGTGCTCGAAAACGCAATGGGCGCGCTCGTGGGCCGGCTCATCGAATCGGCGGCTGGTCAGGCCGAAGTCGTCGATGCGCACAATTTCGCCCGGCTCGACTTCGCGTACATATTCGGCGTCAATCGAATCAAACGCGCACGTTTCGCTCGCCACGCACCATTGGCCCTGCGAAGTCTTGCCGATCACCAATGGCCGAATGCCCCACGGATCGCGGACGGCTTCAATCCGGTTGGGAAACAAAAAGAGCAAACTGAACGACCCCTGCAAATGCTTCAGCACATGCGGCAAAGGATCGTGCTTGCCGACATGCGTTGGCTTGGCCAACAGATGGACGATGATTTCCGTGTCCGTGGTGCTTTGGAAAATATGGCCGTGCTCTTCATATTGCTGGCGCAGAAGCTGCGCATTGATGAGATTGCCATTATGCGCGACGGCGACCGGTCCCATCAGATATTGCCGAAGCAGCGGCTGGGCATTGCACAATTTACTTGAGCCGGTGGTGGAATATCGGACGTGCCCGATGGCGGCATGCCCCGCCAATTCCTCGCGAAGCATCCGCGGCGTGAACACCTGGCTGACCAGTCCCATCCCGGCGTGGCCGTTGAGGGTGGTGCCGTCGGAAACGACAATGCCGGCCGATTCCTGCCCGCGATGTTGCTGGGCGAAGAGGCCCTGGTAGGTGATGGCGCTGGCGTCTTTCGTGCCCCAAATGCCGAACACGCCGCACTTTTCCTTCTTTTCGTACTCATCGAGAAGGACCGCCTCTACTTCCGGCGGCAGCGCGCGCGAGGGATTGGAATGCTTCTTATGATCGTCAAATAATGGGAGATGAACGGCCAAGACTTTAATCTCCGCAAGAGGGAAAAGAGCGAAGCAGAACGAATTCCACGCTCGTCAGTCGTCGACGCGTCCGTAAAGGAATTGCTGCGAATGAAACGACTTTCACTCGCATCAAAGGCATAGTTTAATGCCGAAGGGCGGGCGGGTCAAATAATTGGGCGGCCACAGGCGGCGAAAAACCGCGAAACCACAGGTTCCGGCAATCGGATCGCAAACCAACCAATCACGATCGCACTTGCCAATCTACGCATCTCGCGTAAGATCATACG
>DASRRM010000323.1:0-28048 GCA_035695715.1 Tepidisphaeraceae bacterium | reverse complement strand
TTGGGGAAGGGCTTTGTCAAGATATATAGGAATGTCCCCTTATGTTTTTCCTGTGGGGTGATTCGCTTGATTAGGGGCTAGTTTTTTTGCATGTCGGTACCCAGAAAATACTCACTACGTCCCGGTTTCATTCTCTCCATTGCTTGAGCGGATGGCCGGGCATTGACCAGCGTCTTCCATCTGATTGCCTCCAGTATTCCGATAGAGGCAGGATCACGTGACCATGAAAGTCTGTGTGCCGCTGATCAAGCCTGGCACAACACTCTCTTCAAAAAGGTTGTCGGGATCCAGTTGCACGTCGAGCGTGTAGCTGCCGGCGGGCAGGGTGTCGGGGACGATAAAGGTGAGTCTTGCTTTCCGGGTTTTTCCCGCAAGTATGTGGATTTTTGCCGAGGCGGTTGGCAGGGCAATGTCGGCGTCGCCGGCGGTACCGGCCGGGCGCGCCGAGAGGGCGACTGCCAATGGACCCAACGCCGTGACATTTCCGGAATTCGTCACCGCCACCAAAAAGACGGCGGTTTTCCCCGGCACAATCGCTTTGGGGACAGATGCGACCGATCCCGAAAACGCGACAGAACGCGGTGGGAACATCGCCAGATCGCCGGTGATGCTGTCCAACTGGGTGCCTATGGTGGCAAGGTTCGCGGCCGTCGCGTCGTATATGGTGTTGTCCTGCGTAATGATGTCATTTTGCGAGTTTTCGTCGACGGTGATCTTCGCCTGTATTTTGGCCTGCGCTGCAGGCTTGGTCTGGGCGGTGAGTTGGGCATTGAGCGTGTTCAGCGCAGTTCCCAGTTTATTGTATTGATTGGTCAATTGCATTTGTTTGCTCAATTCCGGGGAGACGGCGTTGAGTTCCGTGCCGGTCTCGGTCAGCAGGGCGCGGATTTGCGATTCAAGGCTCTTTACAGTTGTCTGGCTGTCTGACGGAAGTATTTCAACGTGCAATTCATCTTTGCCAAGCATTGAAAAAATTTCAACTTCTTGATCGACCTGGCCAATCAAATCCTCCCGGTCTTGCATTTCGTTCTTCTTCTGTATTTCCTGTCCTTCAAAATCGGCCAGTTTATTCTTAATGTTCTGCGGTGTAAGTTTGTCCATCCCGCCGGCGCTCAGCACGGTGACCTCTCCCGAGGGCGTAAACTCGTTCCCGTAGATGATCACCCCCGGGATAGTGGTCGAAGATGTGCCTGCGACATTCGGACTCGCCGGAAACAGACGGTCGTCCGCCAAGGAGGACATGATGGTTGGGGAACTGTCTTGCGACATTCCGGCGCTGTCGGTCACGATGCCGGCACCGGAGCTGACATTTTCGCTGTCATCCAGGTCGGCCAGATCAACGGGCGCCGTTGTGGGCGCGGCCACGCCGGCGGTGGTGCTGCCCACGCCGGGGATTTCGAACAACGTGCCGTCCTGATTGGCGCCGCCCAATTCAGCCAGCCCGTACAGATTCCCGCTGATGCCGAAGACCGGCGCGCTGATGGGCGTATATCCGGTTGTCGCATCAAAAGTGGAAATCAGCGAAATGGTGTTCTGACCCACGGGAAGTTCCCAGACGGTGCCGTTGCCCACCTGCGAGCCGCCGGGACCATATTGGCTGACTCCCCAAATGTTACCGTTGGAATCGAAGGTGATACCGAGCGGCCCGCTGCCCAGAGCTGTCTGGTCAAACGGAGCCAACGTCATTACCGTGTGGGTGGTTGTCGACAACTCGATGATCGAGCCATGGGAGTAGCCGTAGAAATTTCCATCGGGTCCTAACGCCGGCTTGAGGAGTAATTCCGATACGCCAAACTCGCCGGCGATGTCGCTGATGGTGCCGCTTCCGCTGGCGACTTCAATGGCGTTGCCAGAATCATCGACGCCATAGACATTGCCGCTGGAGTCCACCGCGCTGAGAACGCCCTGCGACCCGATGGCACCGGTCGGATCCGCCAGTGGAAAAGTTGCCAGGGGCGTAATGCTGGAGCTGCCCTGCGCCACTTCAAAAACCGTGCATCCGCCGCCGGCGGGCCCGCCATTTTCCGTACCGAAGAGATTTCCGGAAGAATCGATGATCAGGCTCGTGCCCTGGACGATGGCGCTGCCGTTGCCCAGGGTTGCCAGATCGACAATCTGTCCAGTGCTGGCCGGAACTTCGAATAAGACCCCCGACTCGGTCGTGCTGCCATTGAGGGAGTAAGAAGTGACACCAAATAGATTGCCCGAGCTGTCCTGGACCACCGCAACGGGTCCTTCGCCATTGGTCCCGTTGAAGGAGGCGTATGGACTCAGCATGCCATTGAGAAGAACGCGGCTTTCAAGCAGATCAACGATGGCCGAACTGATCGCGCGGCGACGCCGCGGATCGTGTCTTTTCGAAAATCCACGGCCCGGCAGACGATGCAATTTCATAGCGGTCTCCTACGAAAGTCTTTTAATTTCAACTCTGCGTACCGCGTGAACAATAAACTCTTGGCGGAAAACAAACAGGGACATTGGCGGAAAACAAACAGGGACAGCCGCCCATTTCAAGGCTTCTTCTTTCGCGGGCGGCGGGGCTTTCGCGGCTCTTGCCAGCCGAGGCGGAGCATCGTTTGCTCGATTCATGTTTGACTCCCATGGTGACGTCCCTGCAGGATGCCTCCGGCATGAGATTATTGCAAATAGCGCTTTGCAATGCCATCGCCATTTTCGCGGATTCTCAGTCGGCGGTCGTGGCAACGCGCACCGCGATCTGGGGCGGCGCTACGCTCGTGTTACTCGCGATGCCTGCCCCGGCGTGAAGGGTGATCGACGAAACCTGCGACGCCGTCACGTGCGCGTTCGCCTTCCTTAGATAGAAGGGAAAACAAAAGGGGACATTCCTATATTCATGGGGAAAACAAAAGGGGACATTCCTATATTCATGCCTTCTCCCTTCCCGGCCTGCCTCGCGGGCGGAGCGTGAAGCTTAGGCCGAGGCGCTCGGCGGCTTGCCGGACCCACGGCGGCGAGCCGTAAGGCCGGCCACGCTTGATGCTCGTGCGGATTGGCTCCAAATCATCGGCGTCCATCTTCCCGTTCACAATCTCCGCCCAATTGCCGGGCCGATCCAGCGGCCACGCCGACAGCAGTTCAGGATAGTAGTCGCGCTCCCGCGCGTACAGGCTGCCCCATTTCCAGTTTTCCGCCCGGCGGACAAGTTTGGCGCGCAGTGCGTTTGCCTCAACGTATCGCAGAAGCATCAGCAGGTGCCGATCCTGCTCGACCGGAAAGTACGCCAGCAAATCAATGGGGACAGTTTCCCTCACTTCCGCCAGGAGTTTGAGGAACGCCAGGTAATCGCCGTCCTTAAGGAAAAGCTGCCGGCGGCCGTTGCCGCGATTGAGCACATGGTAGATCACTCCGCCGGGGGCAATGCGTCCAACTCGTGGCATGGGTTGGAGTGTCGTCTTGGAAGGGCTTTGTCAAGATATATAGGAATGTCCCCTTATGTTTCTTGGGGAAGGGCTTTGTCAAGATATATAGGAATGTCCGCTTATGTTTTCCTCGCCCAGCTTCTTCCTGAAACTCCCGACGTCGTTTCTCAAGTTCTTCGCGGTTGATTCGAGACATGGTCGATCCTCCTCGATCGCTTGTGCCATTCGTGAACACGGCAATCCATTGCCGAACCGCTATTATTACCCCCGCTGACGCCATACAACAACGGGCGTGCACCCGAAACATAGCGCGACTGAAACGGGATGGGCCTGGGTTGGGTTTGATTACGATCCACTTCACAATTCACGGCATTCCCCTTTCCCGGCCGTCCGGCGTTTCGGTGGGTCGATTTCATTCCATCGGCGTCGGCGGACTGTTCGGGCGTGTCAAATTTCTGTTGTCTTTTATAATTTCTTTCTATATCTTGCGATGTAGCATCTCCCGCGTTCGCAGTGAAAACAGCCATTGAAATGGCAGGCAACTCATACACGGAGAATTCCCATGGCAGCGAAGAAAGCATCCAAGGCGCCGGCGGCAAAAAAGGCGCTCAACAAATCGGCGATGAAGAGCGTCAAGGGCGGGGCCACGATGGTGGAACAAAAGCTCCTGAAGAACGCGCTCAAAGCGGATTAATTTTAACGGCAGGCGTTTTTGCCGTGGAGTTTCAAAATGTCAGCAAAAAAACCGAACGCAGCGAAAAGGACGCTCAGCAAAGATGTGCTAAACGCATCAAGGGCGGCGACAAGAGCACTAGCATTGTCGATATCACTATGAACAAGGCGAAAGGCTCCGAAAAGAGTGCCGCGGCAACGATCAATTGCTCCGGGGCTGAGCCACACAAATCGCGCCGCCTTTAATGCCGCTCCCGCGCCACCATGGCGCGGGCAGCGGTAATTATTGGGCGAGGCAGCTTAAAATCAATTAGGTGTCCTTGCGCGATTATGTCCAAGCAGTACGTAGCCGCGCAAGGGTATTCAGTTCCATCGGCCGACGTTTTAGCGGAGCAGCACTATGGCAACGAAAAAACCCAAAGCAGCAAAAAAAGTTCTCGGCAAAACCGCCCTCAATCGCGTCAAGGGCGGGACCGTGAAAGACATGACCAACAATCAGGCCACCACCTCGCAGAAAGCAGCAGACAAGATTGACCAGTACCTGCGAGCTTGAGCGCAAAGGCGAGTCTCGACGGAATTGAAGCAAATCAGGGTAAAGAGCTCCTTTGCGTTAGCCGGTGCCGCACCAGCGTTGAGCCGGCGACTGTGCGTTGGCATTTCGCCGCGACCGTGGCGCGGGCGGTGGTAAATTTGGGCGACGCGGTGCATAAGCAGCAAACATGATCGATCGGTCTTTGCGGCGGATTCCCGATGAAACTCCCCGTTGTCATGCCGGAGTCCGCCGCCCTTCCGCCGCTGTATGCGGGGTGGATTGATTCGCTGCTTGGCGGCGCGATTCCTGCTGAAACCCACGCCACCTGTGATGACTGCGCGATGTGCAACTCTGCCGCCGCGCCGCGCGGCGACGTCAACTGGTTCAACCCCGCCACCAAGTGCTGCACTTATCTTCCGGAGTTGCCCAACTTTCTCGTTGGGCGAATCCTGCTCGATACTGATCCTGGGATTGCAAGCCATGGCTCCATCGACGCGCGGTTAAGCGGCTCGGCTGTCAATCCACTGGGCATCGCACCGCCTGCCGCCTATCACGCGGCCTACAAGGCCTTCCCCAATCGTTTCGGCCATTCTTCGCAAATGCGCTGCCCCCACTACATCGAAGCGGGCGGCCTATGCGGCATCTGGCGGCACCGAAACGCCGTCTGCGCCACCTGGTTCTGCAAGCACGTGCGCGGGGCGGTTGGCGCACGATTCTGGATATCCCTCACGCAACTGCTTCGTTCCATCGAAAAGAATCTTTCCGCCTGGTGCGTCAACGAGCTGTTTCCCAACGCAAAAGGTCTGGCGGAATTAATCGGCACTACCCGAAACGGCTCGCCGGTGCGCGTGGAAACAGAGGATGGCCCGCTGGATATTCCGCCCGATTCGCCGCGCTATCAGGCGATCTGGGGTGAATGGGTTGGCAGGGAGCGGGAATTCTTCGGGCGCTGTGCCGAATTGGTCAATCCGCTGAATTGGAAGCGGGTCTTGCAACTGTGTGGACAGGATACGCAAATGCTGGCGCGGCTGGCGCAGGCGGCCTATCGTGACCTGCTTCGGGAGCAAATTCCCGATGCCCTTCGATTGGGAAACGTTCAGATCGTGAAAATGAGCGCAGCATCTGTCAGCGTGGCCGCTTATGCGGCCATCGATCCGGTCGAAATGCCGCGGGCGCTATTTGATGCCCTCGGCGAGTTTGACGGTCGGGCGGCGTCGCAGTCGCTTGACGCCATTTCCAATCGCCACGGGCTGGAGTTAAGCCGCGATTTGGTTCGGGGTCTTGTGGACTTCGAGATTCTTCGCCCCTCTGAGCCGCCCGGCAAATAACGACGATGGTTCAGTCGATAAAACAGCGGTTTTCGGGTTCTTGCTCAGTGGAGACCAATGAGGTGATGGGAGAAGGCGATTGCTTCGGTTATATTGGGGACATCGCGCGGCGCACACTTCACCTGAAAAAGCGCGACATCTGATCGGGCGTAAGCATGGATTTGCCGCAAAAGCTTGCACTGCTGGCCAGCGCCGAGCCGTTCAAATTACTTGACGAGCGCGTGCGCGCCGAATTGGCCGGGCATTTGTCCGAAAAATCCGTTGCCTTCGGCGAAAACGTGTTCGTCCGCGGGAATGCCGGCGATGCGATGTACCTTATCGCCTCCGGCAAGGCGCGGGTGGTCGGCATCACCGCCGGGGGCGAGGAAACCACACTGGCGATTCTGGCTCGCGGCGACTACTTCGGCGATGCCGCCCTCAACTCCAATGCCCCGCGGAATGCAACCGTGCGGGCGGCTTTTGAGCTCAAGCTCCTTCGGCTCGAGCGCAATGATTTTCAGAAGCTCGCCGCCGATTTTCCCGCTTTCGCCCTGGCACTGCAGCGATTTCTTACCGTTGAGGGCATCCAGAATTTCCTGAAGCAATCGACGGCACTGCAATATCTCCCCGCCCACGCCCTGCGCGAAATGATCGCCCAGATGCAGGAGCTGAAAATCCCCAAGGGGCATGTCGTCGTGCGCGAGGGGGAAACCGGAGATCGTTTTTACATCGTGGGCGGCGGCGTTCTGGAAGCCGTGCACCAAAACGGCGATGGCGCGCCGCCGCAGGTTGTGGGCCAGATCGGCGAGGGGGAATTTTTCGGCGAGCTGGCGCTGTTGGACCATACGCCACGGCGCGCGACCGTTGTGGCGCGATCTGATTGCGTGCTTTACGCCATGACCCGCGATGCCTTTGATCGCGCGGTGGCGACATCGCCGCAGTTTCGCGCCCGGCTGGAGGCGCAGGTGGCATCGTATCACCTCGCGCCCGCCACCAACGGCCAAGCCACCACGCGAACCGAATTTGCGCCCGTTGATGCGCCTTCGCATGCCGACGCCGTCGATCATGATGCGAACGCTGGCGAAGAAGCCGCCGCTCCCCCACCGCCGCCCGCGCCGCGGCGCTGGTTTCGCCGCTATCCGCACCTGCTCCAGCATGATGAAACCGATTGCGGGGCGGCATGTCTGGCGATGATTTGCCTGTATTACGGCGTGCCGGTGGGCATCGCCCGCCTGCGCGACATGGCGAATGTCGATGCCGACGGCGCGACGATGTGGTCCGTCGCCCAGGCGGCCGAGGCGCTGGGATTTCACGCCTGCGGCTACCAGATGGGATATGAAGCACTGGCCGATCTGACGCTTCCCGCCATCGTTCATTGGGAGGGTTATCACTACATCGTTTTGTATGAGGTCACGCCGAAGCGCGTGGTGGTGGCCGACCCTGGCATTGCGCTGCGGCGGCTCGATCGTGAAACGTTCCTCGCCGGCTGGACGGGCCGCGCTTTGGAGCTAACGCCAACCGCCAAGCTGCATTCGGCCGAGCGCATTCGCAGCCCAATCCGCCGGTTTTGGCCGATCATTAAGCCGCACCTGCCGTTGCTTGGCGAAGTGCTCGGCGCATCGCTGCTGCTGAGCATTCTGGGTCTTGGCGTGCCGATGTTTACCCAGGTGGTTGTCGATCGCGTGATTGTGAATAAGTCGATCGGGCTGTTGAACATGCTGCTTGTCGGCATGCTGATGATCGCGGGCTTTCAGGCGATTCTGACCGCGATTCGGCGGGTGCTGCTCATTCACATTTCCGTGCGCGCCGATGCGCGGCTGATCGGCGATTTTTTGCGGCACGTGATGGCGCTGCCGATGAAGTTTTTCGACCTGCGGCGGGTGGGCGATGTCGTTTCGCGCGTCACGGAAAACGAAAAGGTGCGCGCTGCCATTACGGGAACCGTTCCCGGAGCGCTGGTCGATACCGTGCTGACGATGGGATACGTCGCGCTGATGCTCGTGTACAACGCGAAGCTGGCGCTGGTGTCGCTGGCGGCGATTCCGCCGTTCGTGTTGTTCATTATCACGCTGACGCCCGCCATGCGCCGCAGCCGCCGCGAGCACTCGGCGGCTGATGCCGATGCGTGGAGCACGCTGATCGAGTCGATCACCGGCATGTCGACCATTAAATCGATGGCGACCGAATCATCAGTCCGCTGGCGGATGGAAGGGCAGTATGTGAAGGCGCTGCTCGCGGCCCGAAAGAGCGCGCACTTGCAGACCGCCTCGCAAACCGCCGCCACGCTCTTGCAGGCGATTTCCGTAACGCTGCTCCTCTGGTATGGCGCGGGCCAGGTGATGGCGGGCGCGCTGACGGTCGGCCAGTTGCTCGCGTTTGCGACATTGCTGGCGGGAATCATCGGGCCAACTCTTCGCCTGATCGATGCGTGGGATCAGCTTCAGGATTTGCGCAACGGCTTGGAACGGCTTAACGACATTTTCGATGCCCGCCCCGAACAGGACATCTCCAAAGCGCTCATCCGTCCGACACAACTGGCGGGCGACATTCACTTCGAGGCCGTCACCTTCCGATATTCGCCCAGTCAGGAAAAACCGGCGCTGGCCGGGTTTTCGGTGAACATTGCCGCCGGGCAAACAATCGCCGTCGTCGGGCGGTCCGGCTCGGGGAAATCGACTTTGGCGAAGCTGATCCTCGGCTTCTATGCCCCATCGCAGGGCCGGGTCTCCATCGACGGCCATGACCTTCGCACCATGTCGCTCAACGTGCTTCGGCGCTGCATTGGCGTTGTGCAGCAGGAGGTCTTTTTATTCTCCGGCACCGTCCGCGAAAATATCGCAACCGGCGACGCCGATATTCCCTTTGAGCAAGTCATCCAGGCCGCCAAATCAGCCGGGGCGCATGAATTTATCTCCGCGCTGGGCCTCGGCTACGACACCAAAGTCGGCGAGCGCGGCATGTCATTATCCGGCGGCCAACGGCAGCGCATCGCCCTGGCCCGGGCGCTGCTGCACGACCCGGCGGTGCTGGTGCTGGACGAAGCCACCAGCGCGCTCGACACCGAATCCGAGCGCGCCATTCAGCGCAACCTCGAAGCCGTCACGAAAAAACGCACGACGATTGTGATCGCCCATCGGCTTTCCACGGTTCGCAATGCCGATCGGATTCTGGTGCTGGATAATGGGACATTGGTCGAGCAGGGAACGCACGAAGAACTGGTTGCCCGCGGCGGATTGTATCAAACGTTGACCGGTCAGCAGTTGAATCAGTAGCAAGTATTGAGTCGACCCGAATGGAGTACAGTCGGACCGCATCAGCTAACCCCTGCGTAGCGGTTGGACCGAAGGTCCACTTTTTCTCTGCCGCAGCAGGAATTTGAGATTTGATCGCATCAACTATGTATTCGGAGCGCTCCCATGCAGGTCACTGAATCCCCGCAAGCTCAATATCAACAAACCCTGTCTGACCAGACGCTCCCCGGGCGCGCGATTCTCGCATCCCGGGCGCTGTTCTACACCGTGCTGGCCATGGCAACAGCCGCCCTCGCATGGGCGGCCGTGACAAAGCTGGATGTCGTCGTCGAGGCGCGCGGGCGGCTGACGGTTGTGGGCGAGCCGATCCGCATCAGCGTCGCCGAACCGGGACGGGTGGACCAAGTTGCGGCGCACGTTGGCGATCATGTGCATGCCGGGCAATTGCTGCTCCGGCTGGACTCGTTTCACTCGGCCAGCGAAGTGCGCCGGTTGCAGGCTGAGCGCGATGCCGCCGATGCCGAGGCCGGACGTTTGCGCAGTGTGGCGGCAGCCGCTCATTCGGCCCGGACACTGATCGATCGGCAAATGCAGCTTGCGACGGAAACGGAAAAGTTGACCGCCGGCCAACTGACCGTGATTCGCAGCCTCGATAAGGATTTCAGCGCGGGCGAATTGCAGCACAAGGAGATCGAATTGCAGGATGCGCGAAATTCATCCGCCAAGGCGCAGCTTGCCCTCGATCAAAACGCGCAGGACGAGGCAAGCGCCAGCGCCCAGGCCGCCGCCGCGGAACTGCACGCACAGGCTCTGGCGGCGCAAATCTCCGCGGCCAGCGAGGCCCAACGCCGCTCATCGATCGTCGCGCCGACGGACGGAATCATTACGCAGATGGCCACATCGCAGCCGGGCGTGGTGGTCGGCTTGAGCGAGGCGGCTGTCGTGATGATTCCCGACGGCCGGCCCTTGAACGCCGAGGTGCGCATTCCCAACGGCTCGATGCGCCGCCTCGCCGGCGGCCTGCCGGCGCGCATTCGCTTCGATGCGTTTCCGCATGAAGATTTCGGCTATCTGGCAGGCAAACTCGACTCGATCAATCCCGACGCCGAGGCCGATGGCACGTATCGCGCCTGGGTGAAACTCGACCGCATGGAAATGCCCGGTCCTTTGGGTGGCGAGAAGCTTCGCCCCGGCATGGAGCTTGATGCGCGGATCGTCGTGGATCGCGAATCAGTGTTGCATTTGATTCTCCGACCCGTCCGCCGGTTGGCCGAGCGCGGCGCGGTCAATCAATAAAATCGACAGGGCTGATTACTCAAACTGAGCGGTTTCTAAAGGCGCTCATCGGTGACACGGCCGTCTCGGCGCCGTCTCGGCCGTGCTGGCGACGGGAAGATGCCGAAGAATAATCGCTGCCAGTCGTTCTTGAACTCATTACTACGTCGCCAGCGCGGGCGGGACGTCCGTGTCACGTTGAGGTTGCAAAATTCTCCCGCAAATCCCGCATGTTTTTCACGCCAGGCACCAAAAACCGCTCAGTTGCCTAATTAAATTTTGAATATTGGTCGCGGGTTCATTTCGCTCTTTTTCCCGAATCAATTCCCACCTCGATCTCCATGACATTATTTGGCGAATCGGGGGATTCCCAGACGAGATAACTCTCCCGCGTCTGATTGGATGGAACCAGCCCGGCGGCGATCATCTCCGGAATCAGCTTGTCGTACGCCTTGGGCAGCAGTTTCATCGGTCCGCGATAAATTACCGTCGCGCAGCGAAACGCCGGCAGTTTGCGAGTGGTAAATCCATCAATGGGGGAAGCCGGGGCAGCGCGCAACGGCAGGCCGATTTCAAGGTCGAACGGCACGGACGGGTTTTCCGAAGGATCGTGATACACAAACAGCACCGGCCCAGCCGCCTGCACCGTTCCGCTGGTTACAAGCTTGCCCAGGGCGGGAATCGTCTGCGACGCGGGCGCGGATATATCGTCGAAGCTGGTATGGCTTGACGCATAAAGATAGTCAGCCGGCGGCATCATCTGGATGCGCATGTGAGAGATGTGAAAGGAAAGGGCCGGCGTTGGCGCAGGCAGCGTATCGGCGCCGGCGTCGGTCGGTCGGGGGTGAAGCTGGCAGCCCGTCGTTGCCAGGAGCGACGCCGTCATCAGAACTGCGATCCAAATTCGACACGCCATAGCCGCACCTCTATAGCAGCGGAATGGCCAAGCATATCCGCCGTCGACCGCAAAAGACAAGTGCCGTCAATCATATGTAAACATGACCGTGGCATGGCAGGCCGTATCTGTTCGCGCACGAATCCAGTGCGCACAATAGGCGGCGGGGAATTCATATGTCACCGTCGCGCCGGGCGCGACGTCGATCGTGCGGAAGGTTTCCCACCGGCCATCGGCGGCCACGTCAACCTCCAGCGCGATATGAGCCGTCGCGCTGGCATCGTCGGAAATTTCCACGGTTTTGTGATCGTAGCCCATCATGAGAAACGGATCGGAAGCCTGGCCGGCCTTGACGGCGGTGTTGTGCCACGGCCCGCCGCGTCCGCGCGGTTTTCCCATTTTCCAGAGGTCGTCGATATCGCCGAACCACAGGCCCGGCCCGGTTGCCGATGCAAAATAATGTCCGTCTGTTTTGGCGGCGATATTGCAGCCCGACATGACCAGCATGCCCCGCCACGAGCAAAAATCGCCGATCTGTTTTCCATGCGTGCAGACCGGCTTCATGCGCAGCGCGCCGCCGGCCGTCGGTCGCGGCACCATGAAGAACGATCCCCCGACGTTCAGCAAAAACCGCTCGGTCACCACCTCGCGTAGCTGCCGATTTGCGCGGTCGATGCCGGGCGAACCGGCCACGCCAATCGGCAGGCGATAGGTGCCCTTCCCGTCGGAGATGATCGCCGAGGCATCGTCCACGGAGACGGCATATCCCTTGTCCGCCGGAACTTCCCGGGTGGCCTGCGCGGGCGCGCCGGAATACCGGTGGAATATCAAATCCGAGGTCACTTCAAACATCTGGTGAGACGCGCTATCCGCCGGCGCGCCCGCGCGCGAATCGAATAGCAGCGTGCCGCGATCGTCGCCAACCGGGCGAAGGTCGCCGGTGGAAGCGGGCTGCTTGTCGCCGACGTTTGTCAGCGCGGCAAAGAGGGCTTTATTTTCGACGGCTCCCCCGCCGCTGCCGTAGGTGAAATAGGCGGTCGTGCCGATGCTGTCGCGATCGGTCTTGATGCGAATCCATTCGCCGTTCACCTCCGGCGAAATGGGAAGCCAGCCATAACCGTGGCCGGCGATGGTCACCGACTGCCACGGCTTCCAATTCCCCGTTCCGTCAGCGTCAATTTCCATTGAGAAGGTGACCGGCACGGCCGAAGCGTGCGAGAGATGCAACGTTCGACTCGCATAGCCGGCCAATAGATATGGCACGGAAAATTCCCCCGCCTTCACGGCATCATCCACCCAAGTCCCGCCGTTGCCCGATGGCTGTCCGCAATGGCCCAGTTCGTCCCAGGTGGTGAACCAGAGGTTGGACTGCGACTGGCCGAGCAGGGGATTTTGCATCTTTGATGCATCGTCGCAGCCGAAGACAATTCTGCCGTTCCAGGGCGCAAAGTCGCCGGTAATTTTCAGGTAGTTTCCGATCGGGCGCACGCCGCTGGTATTGGCGGCGGAGAAAGTCTTCGGGAAGTCAAACCATCCCCCATGCATATTCATGAGCAGCTTGCCGTTTCCCACATCGCGGATGCGCGGCCATTCGGTGTACCAGCCATGCCGGGCGACGTAGGAATAATCCGCGATCGGCAGGCGATAGCTCGTCCATTTTCCCGCATCGAGCAGTTTTAAAATAACCGATCGCTTGTCCCACCCGATCGCCCAGAGCGGCGATCGATCGCCCGGCGAACCCTCAATGCCGCCAGGACCGGTGACATCCGTAAATTCACGGCGTTCGATCGTGGTCCATTGCCTGCCATCCCATTGCGCCAGAATTCCCGAAGCTTCCGGGTCGGCGGAATAGCCGGGATCGTTAAAGGCGGGCTTGGCCTTGTTGACGACATCATTGCCATTGTTGGCGATTACCAGCCGGCCCTGAGCCGTATATGCGCCTTTGGCGTGCGCTCCCGGCGCGACGCGGGCGAATAGCTTATTCACGGCAAGTGTGTGAACGTCCACCTCATAAAGCGCTCCTTCCATATCGAGCACGTAAATTCTATTGGCCGGATCGGTGAGATCCCGTGCCGCGGCGGTCAGCCGGCCGGGCATTTGTTTAGGCGTGATTACCCGCACCGCCCGGTGGGTATCGATGAGATACGGCCCGATGATTAACTGCTGTGACTCGGCATGAATCATTCGATCGGCCGGCGTTCCGCCGACGCTTTCCGGCCGGGCGATTTCGTGCAGGGTGGGGTCGATTTCGTAAAGCTTGTCATCGCTTCCATTGGGAAGATGCGGGCCATAGGTGATGACCCAAAGCCGACCCGCCCACGGGACAACTGCGCCCGTTCCGCATTCGCCCTGATGATTAAACATCGCCAGATGCGGATACCGCCCGCTGACCGAGATGGGCGGCTGCTCTTCAGCGGCGAATGCCGAAGTCGCAATCAGGAAGGCCAACAACAGACCGCCGGCCGCCGCAGGCAGCCGGCTTAAACGCACGATCCTGGACAGGCAGGCAGGAAGGTTTGATTTCACGCGGACCCTTTGACGAGTGTTAAGCCGGCTCGGCGAGCGCCGGCGTTTTGCGAACAACTGCCGGCGTTTCCGAATCGTAATTCCTTCGTTGCTGCCGGTCAGATAATTATATCGCGGTGAGAAAGAGCCGCATTTGCGCGCTGCCTGTCAGACGATCATTCCCGAACTTCCACGGTTTGATCGGCTTTCACGCCTGCCTGTGAAACGACTTTTCCCGATGGATAAAACTCCACCCGAACGTCGACCGAGGCGCGATCGCCCAGGCCGAAATGGCGCTCGGTGGTGCCGAAAGCGTAGTATGTGTGGGCGGTCTGCCGTCCGGCGATGATGATTTGCTCGTAGGAAAGGAGTTTTCCCGTTCCGCTCTCCAGCAGACGGATTTTTGCGCCGGCGGCCGGGCGGTTGCCACCGGCGCCGATTGGGCGGACGTTGAGCCAGTGATGGAGCGGCAGATCGTTGTGGAGGACGGACATGGTTTTGTGATTTTCACTGCCGCTGCTGACGACCAGATCGAGGCGGCCGTCGTTGTCGATGTCGCCGAAGCACAGCCCTTCGTCCACCGCGGACCAGGCGAAATCCGGCACATTCCACGATCGGTTCATGCAGACGAAATGGCCGCCGCCAGTTCCGCGCAGGATATACAGAAAATTGCGGCCGTTAATTAGCAGGTCAGGGATTCCGTCGTTGTCAAATTCCGTCATGACCGCCAGGCCCCAATTGGCGTAGGTCGGTTTGTGCTCGCGTTCCATGCCGGTGACAGCGTTTTGGAGTTTTTTGAAATGGGCCTTGCCGTCGTTGAGATAGATGGCGACATTTCCGTGTTCCAGGCATATCAGATCGACCGATCCATCCTGATTGACGTCGCCGACGCCCTGAATAACAACGCCGCTTTCCGGCAGCCCGCAGTCGGCGGTGTGGTCGGTGAAGTTGCCGTGGCCGTCGTTCATCATGATGCGGGAATGGCCCTCGTGCTCGTCGTTATAGCCGCACTGCTTCATGACGAAATCGATGTATCCATCGCCGTCGAGATCCACGGGGATGGCCGAGGCTTCCTTGAAGGTGGCAAATCCCCCGCCGCGATGAAAGCCGCCCTTGCCGTCGCCCATTTCAAACACGACGGCGGATTTCCCGGCCTCCTCGTGGACCCAGTCGAGGTTCCCGTCGCGGTCGATGTCGATCATGGCGTTTTCGCGGCCCTGGTCGGCAGTGAATTGCGTCGCCTCAAACTTCGGCGCGCCCGGCGTCGACTCATTCCGCCACCACTGTCCGCCGCCGTCGCGATACGTCATCTGAAGGTTGACAACGCCCTGGCCGGCGGTGTCGCAGGCGAGATGGATTTCGGTGGGCGGAAGCTTGCCCGGCGACGGCTCGACATAACGAAAATGCCCATGCCCATCATTGAGCGCCACAGCGCCAGTTTGCCCATGCGCGCCGAGAAACAGATCCAGATGCCCATCGTTGTCGAGATCGACCAGGTCGGTGCCGGTAAGCCACCACTTGGGCTCGCGCCGATAATGTGCTTCAATGACGGCTTCGATGCCGCATGACTTGGAGATGTCGGTGAACCCGGCGGTTGGTTTTGTGTCGCCAGAGGGCGCGGGGTCGCCGTTGAGGCGATTGACGCAGAGCATTGACCCCAAAAAACCGGTTACAAGAGCAGTAGCAAACATCGGCAAGAACTGCGAACGCGATATCATGATCTTGCTCCGGAAATGAACCGACGTGCGCGTTCGGGCAGTTAACGGCGCAGCACTCGTTGCCGCGCCACTCAGGTGAACGTCCCAAAGCCTAAACTTCTTTTCACACCCCCGCGTGCTGCGTTACCGTCTTTTCGCGATAGCTGATGCTTCGCAGGCGGTTGATCGCGGCCAGGTATCCGCGGGCACTGGCCTCCAGGATATCAGTGCTTAGGCCGCGGCCCCGAATTTTTCGGCCGTTGTGGTCCAGCTCAATCTGCACTTCGCCCTGCGCTTCTTTTCCCTTGCTGACGGCTCGGATGCGGTAATCGAGTAGCGAGCACTGAATGCCGGTGATGCGCTGGATGGCGGAATAGATAGCATCCACCGGCCCGTCGCCGACGCTGGCGTCCTGAATTTCATCGCCGTTGCTGTCGCGCAATTTGACGGCGGCGGTGGCGATGGCGTTGGTGCCGCTGGTCACCTGCAGGCCGAGCAACTCCCATGCGCCGCCGGCCACTTCCAGTTGCTCGTCGATCAGCGCTTCGATGTCTTCGTCGAAGACTTCCTTCTTGCGGTCGGCCAAGGCTTTGAATTTCGCGAACGCCGCTTCCAACTGTGCTTCGTTCAACTTGTAGCCCAGTTGCATCACGCGGTCTTTAAACGCATGGCGGCCGCTGTGCTTGCCCAAAACCAGCATCGTTTTCGACAATCCGACCGAAGCCGGCTCCATGATTTCGTAGGTTTCGCGATACTTCAGCATGCCGTCCTGGTGGATGCCCGATTCGTGCGCGAAGGCGTTTTCGCCGACGATCGCCTTGTTGCGCTGGACCGTCAGCCCGGTTAATGAACTGACCATTCGGCTGATGGGGCAGATCTTCGTCGCATCGATCCGCGTGCCGATCTTGTAATGGTCGGCTCGCGTTTTCAGGGCCATGACAATCTCTTCCAGAGCGGCGTTTCCGGCGCGTTCGCCGATGCCGTTGATGGTGCATTCGACCTGCCTGGCGCCGTTTTCAACTGCTGACAGGGAATTGGCAACGGCCAAACCCAGGTCATCGTGGCAATGGGCAGAGAGGATGATGTTTTTCTCGCGGACGACGGGCAGCTTTCGCGAAATGTGGGCGAAAATCTCGCCATAGGTTTTCGGCGTGGCGTAGCCGACGGTGTCCGGCATGTTGATCGTCGTCGCCCCGGCTTCAATGGCCGCCTGCACGATCTCTTCGAGGAATTCGAGCTCGGTCCGGCTGGCGTCTTCAGGGGAAAACTCGATGTCATCGGTAAATTCGCGGGCCTGTTTGATCGATTCCACGCTGATGCGGATGATCTCCTCCTTCCCCTTTTTCAGCTTGTGATCGCGATGGATTTTCGACGTGGCGCAGAAGATATGAATGCGCGGATGGGCGGCATGTTTTACCGCCTGCCCCGCGCGCTCAATATCCTTGGCCGTGGAACGCGCCAACCCGCACACCACGCTGCGGGTCACCTCGGCGGCGATGGCGCTGACCGAGTCGAAATCGCCCTGCGAGCTGATCGGGAACCCCGCCTCGATAATGTCGACGCCCATCGCCTCGAGATGGCGAGCGATCTCCAGCTTTTCGGGGAGGGTGAGCGTTGCCCCGGGAGATTGCTCGCCGTCGCGCAGGGTGGTGTCGAATATTCGTACGGTGTCCATGATTGGCTCCTGGTTTGGTCAGTGGTCAATGGTCAGTTGTGAGTTGTCCGTTGCTGTGAGTCGATTGCAAGCCGCGTCATTGAAGAGTGACAAACAACTGACCACTGACAAATAACAACTGACCACTGACAAATAACAAAAAAACCCTGCGATCGGATGATCGCAGGGCGGGTGTTTCGTTCTTCCGTTTTATCGGAATCCGCTACGATCGTGCGCAACCAGTGCCAAGTCCCAGAAGGAGTGGCGAAAGGGGCAGGAGTCGCAGGGTCATCCGACGCATGTCTGCTAGTAAATCGGCACGATTGAGGAATGTCAAGAGAAAAAAACGGTTTTGAACCTACGACACCGGGGTGGCGACTTCAGTCGCCACCCCGGTGGGGTTGATCAAAACCTCCGGACCCGCACTACGCCGCCGTCTTCGCCTTGGGCGACTGAATGTGCGGCTTGGCAAGGGCGACGATGGCGTCGAACGCCGCCACGTCAACGATTGCCAGATTGCTCAGCATCTTGCGATTCAATTCGATTCCCGCAGCGGCCAAAGCGGGGATGAAGCGGTTGTAGCTCAGGCCGCGTTCACGGATGGCGGCGGCAAGGCGCGTTACCCACAATTCGCGGAAATGGCGCTTCTTCTGGCGACGGTCGCGCGTGGAATAAGCGCCGGCTCGGCGCGTAAACTCGATTGCCTGACGATACATCACGCCAGGACCGCTGACGTATCCCTTGGCTCGCTTTAAAACGCGTTTGCGTTTGCGTGCGTGGGTTGGGCCACCTGATACTCGGGGCATGGAACTGCCTTTCTAAAATATATGGAGCCAGAGGCACTTCGCCGCTAAGGGCGGGCATGGCTGCGACCGGGACGCCCGGGCGCTTTGTTGGTATGGGATGTCAATCGTCATTTGTCGTCTTTTTGGGAACACGAGCATTCGCGAAACAAATGACGAATGACAAATGACCAATGGCATCCCACAATTTACTTCGCCGCTTCAGCCGTGGCGGCTTCTTTTTCCTTGGCTTCCAGCGCCTTGTCATGGACATACTTCAAAGGCTTGAGCTTGCTCAATCCCATGAAGCGGCGCATGTTGCGGGCATGGCCCTCGGCCAGGATGCCCGGCCGGCGAAGCTTGCGGCGCTTATTGCCGCTTCGGCTGCTCATTAAGTGCGACGTAAAGCAATGATGGCGTTTCACTTTTCCGGTCCGGGTGACCTTGAATCGCTTGGCGACACTCTTGCTGGGCTTATATTTGTAACCCATCGTTTCCTCGTAAAATAAAACCGCCCCTCTCATTTGAGGGGGGCGGGGGATGATAACAGGATTATCCATGGTGTCCAGAGCGTGGGCGGAAATCTAATGTAGAGGACGCATCCCTCGACACTGGCCTGCCGCGGATTTATTTTCTCCTTATGAAATTCGGAATCTGCAACGAAACGTACGTCGGGTGGGATTTTCCCCGCACGTGCCAGGACATTGCCGCCAGTGGATACGACGGCGTCGAGATCGCGCCGTTTACCCTTCATGAAGATCCGCGGCTGATTACGGAAACCGCTGCCGCCGGGCATGGAAAGACGGCGCGCGATGCGGGGCTGGAAGTGATTGGCTTGCACTGGCTTTTGGTGAAGCCGCCGGGAATGCATCTGACCACGGCCGACGACATCATGCGCCGCAAGACCGTCGATTTCGCGCAGCACCTGGCCCGGCTCTGTGCGGCAATGGGCGGCAGCATCATGGTATGGGGAAGTCCAAAACAGCGGAACATTTCCGAGGGCGATCGATACGAGGATGCCGCCAAACGAGCAGCGGAGGCGATGCGAAAGGTCTGCGAAGTGGCCGGGCCCCTGGGCGTCACGATTGCCATGGAGCCGCTCACGACCGCCGAGACGAATTTCCTGACTTCGGCGAGCGAGACGGTGAAGTTCATCGAGGCGGTCGGTCACCCCGCGTGCCGATTGCATCTGGACGTGAAGGCGATGAGCGGCGAGAAGAAGCCGATCCCGCAGATCATTGCCGAGAGCGAAAAATACCTCGCGCATTTTCACGCCAACGATCCCAATTTGCGCGGGCCGGGGTTTGGCGAGGTGAAGTTCGAGCCGATCGCCGCGGCGCTGCGGGCAGCGAAATATGACGGGTATGTGTCGGTTGAGGTGTTCGACTATTCGCCGGACCCGCAAACGATTGCGCGAAAGAGCATCGAATACTTGAGGCGGACGTTTTCTGAATAGTCAACCGAATCGATCGGCAGAGGGGATGGCTGGCAATATACGCCTTGAGTTTCGCGATGAGGTGTCGAGCAGGTCTGATGATGGATATCCCTCAGTGCCTCTACCGCAGATTCAAGGCTGCTGCCTCAGCTGCAACGTCGCTTTCGGCGGTGGCGTCCCACTTTTTGGCGTTAAATCGCTCGGTGAGTGCGGTGATTTCCTTTGACGTCAGGGTGCGCGCGGACGATTCCTTTGAGGAGTGCCGAAGTGCGGGCGTGCGGCATGTCAGTTGTTTTCTCAACCCAATCTCCAAATCTACTGACTATTTCCCCGCAACTTATCGGACGAATTTCACTTCCCCGGCTCCGGCGGCGGATCCTGTCCCACCTCGTAAAACCCGCTCAGCACCGCCCCCGCGCCGACGGCTATCGTCGGCGCATTCAAATCGCCCTTGATTTCCGCCTCCGGGCCCACCAGCACCGGACCCCGGCTTACCACCGCTCCCTTGAGCTTTCCTCGCACCACCAGGCCACCGCACGTGACGCGGTCGGCTATTACGTTCCCCTTTTTTTCGATGGTGACGATCCCGCAGGTTTCGATCACCCGGCGGGCCTGATATTCCTTGAAGCGGATGTCTTCAAGCTTGAGCGATTTGTTGCAAAACTTGCACGTGATGGTCATGGCCTTGCGGCCAACCTCCTGCGCTTTGCCGCAATGAAGGCAGACGATCGCCGCCTTGTCATCCGACTGGAAATTGGTTTCGCCAGGAGGCATTCGGGTGGGTTGTCAATGGCCATTTCCCGCTTGGAAATACGAGACAACGGCCCTCCCATCAACACCGGACAACCAACAACTCACTGTCACTACTTATTCTGGCCTTGCGGCTGGCCCTGATGAGCCGGGCGAGGCGTGCCAGTTCCGCCCTTGCTCTTGCTGCTGTCGGGGCCAACGCTGACATGGCCGACGAACGCCGCCCCTTCCTCGACGACCAGCTTTGAAGCGGTCAGATCGCCCTTGTAGCGGGCCGACGATTTCAATTCGATGCGGTCGCTGGCCGAAAGATTCCCCTCGACCTCGCCTTCCACGATGATCGACCCGGCATCCACGTCCGCGCCCATCTTGGCTTCCTTGGCGATGTGCAGGCGGCCGGGAGAATTGATCTTCCCCTCGAATTTGCCTTGAAGACGCATCCCTTTGTCAAAGGTCATCTCGCCCTTAAAGCTGGCATCGGGGCCGAGTACGGTTGGGAATTCTTGATTGGGGTCCGCCATGTGTCTTTGTCTCCCGTGATCGTCCTGATTAGGGTGCAGCCGCGCCGGCGCTCCTCAGTGCTGGCCGCAAATCTGGAGTCGATCTGGCTCCAAATGATCCTCCCCGCAACCGGCGGCGGGATTATACGGGTAATGCTCCCACATACAACATGTTCATGATTCGTGAATCGCAACGCCCACTTCCATCACCAAAATCCGCCCGCAACACCTCACCGCCACCCCTTATCCGAATAACGTTTGCGGCTCCGCCTGATCGATGCAATCCGCAGCATCATACCCCGGCTTATTCACCCGCGGCGACACCGGATGCGCCGTCATCTTCTCCGCCGGGTATGGCCCAAGAACATCCGCCAACTCCCCCGCCGCCGTTTCATTGGGACTAAGCCACCGGTCGTAATCCTTCGGCTGAACGATCGCCGGCATGCGGTTGTGAATCGTCTCCATCAGCGAATTGGGCGCGGTGGTGATGATGGTCAGCGATGGCAGCTCGCTCCCATCAGCCGAATGCCAAACATCCCACAACCCCGCAAACGCCAGCGGCTCGCCCGACTTCATTCGGATATACATCGGCGTCTTAAGCTTTCCCCCCTCCGATCGCCATTCGTAAAACCCATCCGCCGGCACCAGGCACCGCCGCCGGGCCAACGCCGTTCGAAAGGCCGGCTTCTCCGCCAGCGTCTCGGCCCGCGCGTTAATCAACCTGCTGCCGATGCCCGGGTCCTTCGCCCACGAAGGCACCAACCCCCAATGAAAAACCCCCAGCCGATCCGGATGATCATTGGCAATCGCCAGCACCCCCTGCGTCGGCGCGATGTTGAAATGCGGCAGCATGTCCGGCGGAATCCGAAGATTGGGGAAGTTCTTCAGCAGCTGGTCCAAACGAAAAAGGGTGTATCGGCCGCACATGAGAAGTAATGATAGGCACGTCCGCTGCCCATGATCATGCACTCTTCCTCCGCCCGCGCCCCAAAGCGCATCATTTCGCGCCCCAAATTGGTGCGCACCATGACCCATGTCTCAACATGTCCCATTTTTCGCGATTTTCGATCCGAAAATGGGACATGAAGATCTTTTTCTTTGCCTAAGCCACCGCCGATAAACACCTTAGGAAAAACCTTGCGCCTGGCCACCCCGCCTGGCGATGGGACATTTGAGACATAAATGGGACAAAAAATGTCCCATCCGCCAATCGCTCGGGACACCCATGTCCCCAGCGACGAGCCAAGCCACGCTCAACATTATTATTTGCACAACAAACAGATGGCCGTTTGCGATGGCGCGGCGGTACGATGTCGTCGTGCGCCGCCATTTTCGCCGCTTGTTCGTCACGTTATCGCTCGTCGCGGGCATCGCCGCGCTATGGCTTTTGGCGCGCAGCTATGGCGCATATGATGAATTTGACGGCTGCCGGGGCCACATTTATTTGGGAATGGTTTCTGCCGAAGGCGAGATTTATCTGACGATCTACAGCCATGTTCCCGAATCGATGGCGCTTCGTCATGCCTATCAACCTGTCAATCCTGATGGATTCGGGCCGACATTTTTTGAAAACCACCCTCCCTGCATCGGCTTGCAGCCGCAACTCGTCCCCACCCGCCACGGCTTTGGCGTTTTATCTGGCGTTGACGAACCGTGCCTGGGAGAATCGATGATGGGATTCCAATCGCCATTTGTTATTGTCGCCTTCCCGCATTGGCTGCTCGCGGCGCTGGCATCGTTGCTGCCGCTGCGAAGCTTGCTGCGCCTTGTGCGTCGGCGATCGCGACTTTGCCGTGGATTATGCGTTCCCTGCGGATTCGATCTTCGCTGTTCGCTGGTTCGTTGCCCGGAGTGCGGCGCAAAGGAGCAAACGAAATGACCACAATTCGCCCATCACTCGTGTTCGTTGTGGGATGTCTGTCTGCTTTAGGCTGCGCCGCACCGCCTGCCGAGGTGCCTGCCCAGGCGGAGCCTGTATCATCAGTCGCCGCCGACCGGGAGCTGGAGGGAAAGACCATCGCCCGGCAGGAGCAGGAAGCAGCACGCCGCGAGCAGCAAGCCGCCCGGCAAGAGAATGACTTCGATGCGGAACTATTCAGTCAGCCCGTGTATTACATTTTGAATTCCCAGCAGCCCGACATGGCGGGAGCGCCGCGGGCATGGAACGCCGCGTTTGAACACTACGTTCGGCTGGGATACGAATACGATGTGGCGGCGTTAATGGCGGATCGAACCGCAGGCGTTAGCCGGACCCGCGATACCTCGCCGGGATTGAAATTGGATGAACCATAGGTTCGCCTGAAAACAACCGTTACATATTTGTTCGATAGAATGCGGGGTCGGTTGTCCCAATACGCCGGTTTCGAGGTACTCCGAAGAGCTGGATTTTATCGGGAAGGACCCGGCTCTTCGGAGTACCTCAGAACCGGCGTCCCGGACGCATCCCCTTCGAAATAAAACACAACAGCTCGACTATTCCACGAACGTCAATTTACGTTCATGCGCATTACCGCATCGCTTATCGTGATGGTCTCGGCACGCTTTCCGTTTTCCAGTTGCGCTGTCGATCGCCAAAAAATTAAACCGCCCCCGCTCGCGCCTTGGAATCCCCTCCGCACATCACCACGATTGCCGCCAGGATGAAAAACAGCAGCACCGGGCCAAAATCGTCCACATGGGCGTCCATCGTGCGATAGGGCGAACTGGCATGGCCGCTCATGACGAGCACGAATATCGCGTATGCCAGCATTCCCGCCGACCCGGCGAGAAGTATGAATCTTCCAAACCGGGGCGAAATCAGCGTGATCGCCGCGCCCAGGACAAGGACGATCGACATCGTCAGCGCCGCCAGTGATCGCCACCAGACTTCTCTTCTAAGGTCGGACAGTTGTTCAGTAAACGTTGGTTGCCCAACGATGCGCAGGTCGGAGGGGGAACTGCCGACGGCGTGACCGGTTGCGTATTCGCGAAATTCGATGACCGGGTTGCCGTAGCGCATGACCAACAGAACGCCGGAAACAAGCGCCACGGCCGAGATGCCGTAGGTCAGAGATCGCCATGGCGAAATGGCGTTGGCCGGGCGCTTGTTTTTTCTCGCCCGCCACAGGGCGGCAACCCCGAAGAGGCAGAGAATGGGAAAAGCGAGCGATAGCGCCGATCGCCCTGATTCGCCCACGGTGCGGGTCCAATTGTCCGCCTCTTTCCCGGGCCAGTCCACGTTTTCGACGAAGAGCGACACGCCGGAAATCCCCACGCGGGCCAGAATGAAAACGACTGCGCCAATGGCCAGCAGAAGCTCAACGCGAAGCTTGAGGATGCCAAGTAATCCAGCCGCGCAAAACAGGGCCGCGGATAAAATGATCGCCCCCGGCAGAACCAGGGCCGTGTCGGCAACCCCGCCATGATGCCGCTCGGCGGCTACGAAAAGTGCGAACACCACGACCGCGCCGGCCAGAAGGAGCAACAAGCCAAGCACGAGGGCGGCGATGTAGAGAAAGAGCATGACGCCGCGATATCTTTGATCGGGCGTCAACACGGCCGTGGCCGGAGCGGCGCCGTATTGGATCGCGCCGGCCATCGCTTGCGACCCTGGGCGCGCGGGAGGAACGTACGCGGGGGCTGGCGCGGCGGCGTGGGCCCGGTGAGATTCGTGGTATGCATGCGTGGGAGCCGCCGCGGATGCCGCGGGAGGGAACAGGTTTTTGATCCGCCGTGCCACATGCCACGTGGCATGGTCCAGCGAAACCATGGATTCCGGATTCAGTTGCCCGGTGGCGGCGTATTCCTTGAGCTGGTGCCCGGTATAGGGTCCATACTCTTCGTCATCGCCGTCTATTTTTACCCAGTATTCCTGTGGCATTTTTTCCCGTTCCTGAAGAGCATTTTCAAAAGCACTATATCAAAGGCGTTTGATTATCCTAAGCACACTCCGCGTGAGAGCCCGCTGCTCTGTGCCCTCGCGCCACTCGACAGTGCGAGCAAGTGTGGTTCCGACCAATGCGTCGGCTCTGAGCCGAGAGTTGCGAAAATAGAGAATGCCATGAAAAACACCATCCCCTTTGTCCTCCGTCAACCTCAAAACGCCGTATTCTTTTCCCAGGTCATCGTTGGTTTGGACCGGGATCCGTAGTGGAGGAGACAAATCCATCTGTTCTGCCGCCTCTCGATACCGATTGAGCCATGCGGGCGCTCCCTCCGGCAGTTTCATCTCAAGGACACGCTCCCATATCGGCTTGCTCCTCATCGCCAGCGAGGCAAAACGGCCCAAAACCCCCGTTACATCCGGCAAATCCGCCAACTTCCGAATGATAAGCTCGAACGCGACGGGGATTGCCTGCACAGAATCGTACGGTTCGGGGGAAAAGAACATCGGCAACTGCAAAGTGGGCGCGCGAGACAGATATATGCCAATACGATTCTCCGCCCACCCGCGGACGACAGCAGCCGTGTCGCGAGCCGCCCGCGCGCCCGCATCCCCGGCACTTGAAACGGCCGCTTCCGCGCACGGAACGCTTGCGTTTGCCTCGCGCCCAATCCATCCCGACCAACGCTCATCCACGGAATCCAAAGCCAAACGAGTCGCTACTTGAATCGCGGTGAATCCGTTTCCCTGCGCCGATGGCTTCGTGCCATATAAGAAGATCAGATGCTTCATGATTACTCTCCTGGCGCCAATTGCCGGGCGCGCCAAATGTCCAACATCATCTCCTTTGTCGGGATGTGGTTTCTTTGGCAACGCGATCGCTCACGCGATTCAAAGTCCGCGGCCTCAAAACCTCGCGATATGAATATAATCTCGTCATGCCTTTGCCGAGGATTTCCCAGGACCAAAGCTGGCATTCCAAGGGCCGAGCGCCCAGTTGGGCAGCGGCTGTAGTGAATATCCGCTTCATAAAAACCGACAGCTCGCTCCTCGCTGAGAAGAAGTACAACCTTGGCGCGTCAATTGCCAATTTCGACTGGCCTGATGATGGCCGTTGGCAAATGTCGTTGAGCGACATGAGCGGCATCGAGGAGATGCGCGATTACGATGTTGAGATTGAAGTCATCACGCCGTCGAACGCCAGGAGCGACAGCGCGACGTTGGAGGCTCAGGGGATGGGATTAGACTTTTAGAGCGTTTTTCAGATTGATGGAGCGGGCAATCATTTATTTGCGGGCTTTTTCTCCCGCAGTTCAAAGCCAAGCTGGTATGGGTCGGGGATGAAAACGCGCGTATCAGGCTCGAGCCTTCCCGAGGGCAGGCCGGGGTTGAGTGATGACATCTTTTCGCGCACGGCCTTTCGCACCTTGAAACGGCTTTCAAAGCTGGCGCTGCCGGCAGCTTTGTTTGTCCAGTCCTCTATATCCTCGGTGATCGTGTCAATGCTTTCCCCCTTTTTGCTCAGCATGTATTTTTCACTCGTCCAGCGGATCGTCTCGCTCGTGACGCCAAGGATCCCGTCGCGGCGGATGTCCAGACCGCTCAGCGGGGTTGATTCGTCCTTGTTCATCTCGCAGCCGGTAAAATCGCTGACCGTGGCGCGGATCTCCACTGGATTTTCGACGGCTTGCGTCCACCGCACCTTGAAACTGCACGATTGCGAAGTGTTGTTGCACTGATCCTCCATCGGCGATTCGGCAATGAAACGCGCTGAACCTGACGGATCCAGAAGCACGAATATTCGGCGTCCCTCGACGTTATTGCCACTCCCACCCCAGAAATGCTCCCACCCGATTTCGTAGAGCGAGCCAAAGCGCGCGTTTCGTTCAACCATTATCGCGAAACTTCCCGCGCCGCCATCATGCACGGGAATCTTTTCCATCACCGGCATCGTCGCGCCCGCATACGGCAGTCTTGCGGGAAGAATGACATGCGGGCCATACATATCGTGTTCGTCCGGCGATTCGTGCAGGAAAAACCACCGCGCGGGCTTGCCGCCAACGGCAAGGTATTGCGCCCTGGCCGCAAAAAAATGCGGCTGATTCTTCTCATCCATGGTGATCCACATCGCATCGGTCCGGTTCCACGTCAAGGTCGGCTTCGACCTGGCAATCAACCCTTGCAACGTGTCATCGCCGGCTAGAATCAAATCCGGCTTGAGGAGCCGAATGCGATCGGGAATATCCTTTTCGCCGCCGAGAGCGAATGATGACAGAAGAAGTGCGATGCCGAACCCAACGCACGGCAATGTTAACTTGCGAATTTGATGAGCCATCCTTGGCCTCCGATCATCCATGCTAATGCCAACTTCCAATCGTACAAGGTGTTGCTCGAAATTAGCTCACAGCAACGACACCGGGTCCACGTCGACCGCGATCCGATCCGTCTTGCTCAGCGCCTTTTTCTCGCGAACGCTCAGCAGCACCCGCTGCAATGGCGCAGCCATGGCGGCACTCATGACTAACTGGGTGCGGTAATAGCCTGCAATTCGGCTGATGGGGCAGGGCATTGGGCCTTTGATTTTGACGTGGTTGCCATCGGCGGCGATTGCCTCGGCAAACGCAGCGGCGAGCTCCTCGGAGTATTTGTGCAGCTTTTGCTGGTCCTGGTCGCGTAGGACGATGCGCACCATTCGCGAAAAAGGGGGCAAGCCGACTTCCCGGCGATGAACCAGCTCGGTCTTGGCAAAGCCGGTGAAATCCTGCTTGATGGCGAATTGAATCGTCGGATCGTCCGGCAGGAATGTTTGCAAGACCACGCGACCGGCGTTGTCGCCGCGGCCGGCACGGCCGGCAACCTGGGTGATGAGCTGGAAGGTGCGCTCGCCGGCCCGGAAATCGGGGAGGGCCAGGGCGGTGTCGCCGCTGATGACGCCGACCAGGGTGACGTTGGGATAATCCAGGCCCTTGGCGATCATCTGGGTGCCGAGCATGACCTGCACTTCGCCTTTGGCGAAGCGGTTAAGCAGGGCCTCGTAATCCTTGATGTTGCGCATCGAGTCGCTGTCGACGCGGGCGTATTTCAGGTCGGGAAATTTGCGCTGGATTTCTTCCTCCACGCGCTGGGTGCCCAGGCCGAAGAGACTGAGAAGCTTGCCGCACGTTGGGCAGGTCGCGGGAAGCGGGTTCACCGCCAGGCAGTAATGGCAATGAAGCTGGCCGGTGTGCAGGCCTTCGGCCAGCGTGGCGTTTCGCGCATCGGCGGCGGTCGAGCGATGATAGGTCATCGTCGCGTCGCAATACTTGCACTGAATCGCCTCCTGGCACGAGCTGCAATAAACGAAGTTGGAATATCCCCGCCGATTCAGCAGCAAAATCGCCTGATGGCCGGCGTCGAGCGTGGTGCGCAAAAGGTGTTCGAGCCGCTGGCTGAGCAGATGCACGCCGCGGCGGAATTTGCCTTCCTGTTTCATGTCGATCAGCTCGACATGCGGCATCTGGAGATTGCGCACGCGGCTGGGGAGGTGGAGGAGGGTGTACGGGGTGGAGGGA
>DASRRM010000322.1:0-4679 GCA_035695715.1 Tepidisphaeraceae bacterium | reverse complement strand
CCTGGATCTGATGGATTTTCGCGAATGGCTCGCCGTCTGTGGCGCCTACCGCGATTCGATCTATGGTTCGCCGGTCGTGCAGGCGCTCTATGATTCCATGTTCCAATACTGTGAGGGAGACAGGCGGCGCCCGAGCTACGGCGCCGGAACGGCCGCCCAAGCCGTTGTACGCCTCTACGGGACCTACAAGGATTCCTTCGCGTTCGAAATGCAGGCGGGGATGGGTGAAGTCGTGGTGACGCCGGTCTATCGCGTCCTGAAACAACGCGGCGTCAAATTTCAATTTTTCCATAAACTTAAGAAAATACGGTTGAACACGAGCAAAACCTCCGTCTCACGGATTGAATTCTATAGACAAGTATGCCTACGCAACGGAAACTACGACCCAACGATTGCCCCCGAGCGGTGCAACGGGTATCTGGAGTGTTGGCCCGACGCGCCGCTATGGGATCAAATCATTGATGGAGATGATCCCACCGTCCGATGTCTTGATTTTGAATCCTACTGGTGCTCCTACCACGTCGATACCGCGACGCTCCAACAAGGACTTCAATTCGACGCCGTCATTCTCGCCATTCCTCTCGGTGCGTTCAAAAAGCTGAACACGGCACCGGGACCGTGCGATGAACTCATCGCAGCCAGCGAAAGGTTTCGGGCAATGACCGAAATGGCGACGCTCGTTCCGACCATCGCGGTCCAGGCCTGGTGTAACTGGGATGTGATGCAACTGGGATGGCCGCCAAATGTGGCCGTCGTAGCGTCGGGTGCGACGAACAAGACCGTCCTGTCGACCGGGCCAGAGCCGCTGGACATATGGGCCGACATGTCACAAGTCCTGAAATATGAGCCCTGGCACCCCTATCCGGAAGGGCCCAAGTCTCTCCAGTACCTCTGCAGCGTGCTCGAAACAGAACTCTTCCGCGCACCTCCCGACGACGATTGCGTTCTCGCCAGAGCAAAATTGCTCGCTCGCGAGCGGGCGATTACCTGGTTTAGCGACAAGGCTCGCTATCTTTGGCCGAATTCGTGTGCCGGCGGATACTTCGATTGGACGATTCTATTCGATCCGAGCGGGGCCCAGGGTTCTGACCGCGTCGACGCGCAAATGTATCGCGCGAACGTCGATCCATCGAACTGTTGCGTTGGTTCGCCCGCCGGCTCGACGCAGTGGCGACTGGCAACCGACGCCTCCGGGTTTGGAAATCTCTACCTTGCGGGAACTTGGATCGACTGCGGCTTTAACACTGAGTGCATCGAGGCCGCCGTTATATCTGGATTGCAGGCGGCGCGTGCCGTCGCAGCTACGAGCTCTGCAATTCCGGGTGAGGATTTCCTGCAGTTCGGAAACGATCTGCCTGCGCTGATCACCCTTGCGGCGGAGGAGGCGATAGCGCTGGTGGAGGCAACGGCTGAGGCGGCATGGGGCAGCGGCGAAGCGCCGATGGCTCGACGCAAGACTGGGTCGCGCTACGAAACCCGCAAGGGCAGGCGATGACGCAACAGACGCAAATTGCGATTCTCGGGGGAGGCGTGGGGGCGCTCACTGCAGCGTTCGAGCTGACCGAGCAGGACCCACAAGGCACCCGCTACGACGTCACGGTTTACACTCTCGGCTGGCGGCTTGGGGGGAAGGGCCTTGTCGGCCGGGACACGCGTGCGGATTGGCGCGCGCTCGAGCACGGCCTCCACGTCTGGGCAGGATTTTACGACAACGCGTTCGACCTGGTGCAGCGGCTTTATGCCCGTCTCGGGCGCCCTTCGGATGCATGGCGCAAACAATTCGAGGGCCTGAATCACTTCACGGCCATGGAATATGTTGGCAATTCATGGAAGCCATGGCTGCTTCAGGCATCCCCGAACACGCTCGATCCCGGCATCGACAGGATTGGCGACTTCGCCCCGCTCACGCTCCTGAGGCAATTGCTGTCATGGGCGGAACAGAGCTTCATGAATTCCGCGCTCGCATCCAATCAGACGCCGGGCGCTCGAAGGAACCTGCAACGTAAGATCGCCGCGATTTTGCCGGCGCCAGAAAACAACGCCTTTCCGACAGCACTTTCAGCGATCAAAGCGTTGCTCGATCGGTGGCCCTCGGATCCAAAGGCGATCAGCGCCAAGGACAGAGATAGGGGAATCAAGCTCGTCAGGGTTTTCCGCGACCAGGTCGCGAGCGCCGTCGAGGTTGCGCCCGAGGACGACGACGAGACGCGGCGCCTCAACATCATTTACGACTTGGCCGCCGGGCTGATCCGGGGGATTCTGTCCAACGAGGTGCTGTCAGGCGGATTTGACGCCATTGATCACTGGGAGTGGTCCGAATGGATGATCCACAACCACTGTAACCCTGAAAGCCTGGAGTCCGCCGTTGTTCGTGGATGCTACGATTACGTGTTCGGCTACGTCCGGGGAATTCGCAAAGTAGGGGCCGGCGTCGGCACGCTTGCACTGCTTCGGCTCTTGTTCACCTACAAGGGATCGATCTTCTATACGCTTCGCGAGCCGATGGGTGATTTTCTGTTCGCGCCTCTCTACAGCCATCTCCGCGAACGGGGAGTGAAGTTCAAGTTTTTTCACAGACTTGACGCGCTTCATTTGTCGAAATCCAGGCCGGAGATCGAGAAAATCGTCTTCGGCCGCCAGGTCAAACTTAAAAACCCGAATGCCCAATATGAGCCGTTGATCGATGTGCCGGGAAAGCATTTCAAGAGTTGGCCAACCCATCCCGACTACACGCAAATCGAAAACGGGAGCGCATTGGAAGGGTATGATCTGGAATCCGGGTGGGGCGACTGGAGCGACGCGGACGAGCCACTGACGCTTCGGCGGCGGTCAACCGGCGAACCTTCGACCTCCAACACATTCGACCTTGCGATCCTGGCCGTTGGTTTTGGAGGTCTTCCCTCGATTTGCAGCGAGCTTTCGACTTGTTATCCGGAAACTTGGGGCCAGTGCCTCGACAAGGTTCAAACGACCCAGACGTTGGCTCTTCAGCTCTGGCTGACCAAGGACACCGACCAGCTCGGCTGGCATGACCCAAGAACCGTCATGGCTGGCTTTGCGCGCGAGACTGAGGACTGGAGCTGCGCGCCGCTCCATTCGTGGGAGGACAACACTCCGCTTCTCGCCAGCGAAGTGAGAAGAGAGGGGGGACCACGGTCGCTGGCTTATTTTGTGGGCGTCTTTCCGGATGCTGACTTCATCCCGCCGTCTGCAGACCCGCAGTTTCCAAAATGTGAAGTCCGGCGAGCCAAAGACGCGATCGTGCCATGGATGAACAAGCGTCTGACGGTCCTCTGGCCGAAGGCCCGTGACAGCGCGACTTCGGGTTTCTACTGGGATCTGCTCGACGCTCCGGCGGGTGTGGTAGGCCCGAAGCGGCTCGACCACCAATACGTAAGAACCAATATCGATCTCTGGGAGCGCTATGTGCTGTCGGTGCCGGGCACCGTTCGCTGGCGCCTCTGGCCCGACGGATCGGGTATTTCAAACCTGTTTCTGGCAGGCGATTGGGTCCGCACCGGGATGGACGCCGGATGTATTGAAGCTGCGGTCATGTCCGGCCGGGCAGCCGTACGAACGATAACAGGAGGGAACATGTCTATTCCAGGCTATGGCAACTCAGGTAAGATCCCCGTTCCCATCAGCTTGTTGCCGGTTGTCAATCTTCTCAAGCAGCTGAAAGGCGGTGTCGCCGGCGGCGTTGGGGCGATGGAGGGCTACTTCGTCACCATCTGGCGCGACCCCAATGCCGTCGCAAAATTGTTGCCGCCAGGGCTCTTTCTCGATCCGCCGAGTGACCTCAGGCCGCCGCCGCATGCGGAAGGCTCCCAACCAATCGTATTGCTGTTCAGCCGGCAAAAAAACGTTCGTCCCGGCTTTGTCCCGTTTGGCGGCATGCGATATCACGAAATAATCGAACTTATACCATTTGTGCAGCGCGACAACATTGATGCCCCAAGCGGCGGCCCGTTCAATTACATGCCATATCTTTTTCTTGATGAGATTGCCCCCGTATGGATCGGGGTCAATTTATATGGGTTCAACAAACGGCTCGCCCACGTAGCATCGAACGGTGGATCCTTTGAACTACAGAGCGACATCGGCGAGATAAGCACCGCTTTGTCGGAAAACGGGTTGCCGGGACGGGCAACAACTCCGCGCTTTTCGCGCCTGAAGGCGGTACGCCAACTCGTCGAGCATCCGTTTATCTCGCTCACGACGAACGGCGCCTTTGTGTATTCCCATCTCGATTTTTGTTTCGACACCGCAACGTTTCAGGGCGCAAGCGGCGAGGTCAGCCTGGGCGCTTCTTTCGATCCGTCGACCTCCCCTCCCGCGACGATCGAAGTCGACAGCATCCTTGACGACGACTTCGGCGCCTTCCGGTTTCACACGAATTGGACTCTAAGCGTGCCCTTGTCGGCGGGCGCGGAACAGACCAACGTCGTCCCACCGGATCTCCAGGCATTCGCCGCTAATTTACTTTCACGCCGTCGACCCTGAATGCAACTGTCCGGCTCTTCCAATTCTAAACGCTCCTAGACGACCGATTCCCTGAAATCGATCATGGAACGGATTATTTGTTGGCGGATTCCTCGTTTGTGGTTGATCAAACGAGGAGCGGTATCATGGCAGGATGGCGGCGAGCGGTCGAGTTGGCGATTAGCGGCGAGGAGATG
>DASRRM010000321.1:0-45765 GCA_035695715.1 Tepidisphaeraceae bacterium | reverse complement strand
CCTGTTCTCCAACCTCAGGCAGTTCACCATCCAAGTCGAGGCGGCATTGAAAGACTTTGCTGAGCATCCAGACCTCAAAGTATCCGTCGTCAAAAAAAACATCAGAAAAACATTCGGAAAAACTTAGTCGTACTTACTTAGCTCGCCGAAGTCTCGCAAACGCCAGGCAGACAAGAATGTCTGCCCCACCGAATCGCGGGAAATAGGAGTTAACCTGCCGGTACGTTTTCGGCACAACAATTATCGTCCAGTTTCCGCTCAAACACATGTCCCCTTTTTCGGCTCCAACATCTGCCAGCACATCCGCAGCATGCGCGGGATATGAAACGGGCCTTTCCACATGTTCCCCTTAAGCTGGGTGGATACCCGCCCGTCGCGATGCAGATAGCCGAACCATTCACCCTGCGCCTTGTCGGGGAAATGCGCGAATGTCCAGTCATGCACCTGGCGATGCCACTCGGCGTAACGCGCGTCGCCGGTGAGTTGCCAGGCCATCACGGTGGCGATGATCGCCTCGCAGTGGGTCCACCAGAATTTCATGTCCTGGGTGTACTCCTGGATCGGATGGTTATATAGGTCGCGAAAATTGTACAAGCCGCCAAATTCCTCGTCCCAGCCGCGTTTCCACATCCAGTCGATCATGTTCAGGCCGATCTGAATCAGCCGCCGGTCATTGCGGCGTTGGCCTTCGCGGAGAATAAACCACCCGCCTTCCATGGCGTCGCCGGGCGCGAGCATCCGCCCGTCGAAATGGTCGATGATTTCCCCGCCCGGCCCGACGACATCCATCATCGCCGCCAGATCCGGCTTCAGAAAATACCGCTCGATGCGATCGATGCACCAATCGATCCATTCGCTGCACGTCCGCCCGCAACAGGCAATGTCGCCCAGATGCTGGCGAACCTCCTGGGCCGTGAAGATGGCGATCAGCAGCGGCGCAATGCCCATCATCGGCCGCGTGTCGGCCGAAACCTTCCCTTCCATCGCCCCCGGCGTAAACGACGCGTGCAAATACCCCGCCAGGCACACCTGCGCATCGGCCGCCGAGCGCTCATCGCCCGCCGCCCGCGCGTATGCCGCATTCGCGATCGCGGCGAATGATTCGCTGTACACATACCGCCGCATGCGCAGCGGCTTCCCCTCGCGCGTGACGGTGAAATACATTTTCCCGCCGGGCGAAACCCCAAACCGCCGCAGGAATTCGATCCCGCTGCGTGCCGCCTCCAGCCACTCGGCCCGTTTTTCGACCTCCAGATACAACGAAGCAAACGTCCATGCCCCGCGTCCCTGAAACCAGATGGATTTGTCGGTGTCGATGACGGTTCCATCCCGGCCGAGTGCCGTCAGGAAGCCGCCGAACTCTTTGTCGATGCCATGGCGAAGCCAGAATGGAACAACATCGTTCAGCAACGCGTTTCGATACACCGCGGCCAATTCGGTTCGTCCGGCGGGCGAGGTGAGGTAAGGGGAGGATGTCATTGAGAGCGTAGTATAATCGACGACGATGCGAAGGGGTCCACGTTCTGGCGATGAGATGCGTTGGAGATGGTGACATTGCGCATCGTAAGGGAGCCGTGCTAGGCACTCTATGCCTTTGTGTGTTTCTTCCTTGTGCCGTCCCTTCCTCCATCGATAGCCAAGGCCGGCCCATCGGTCCCGTTCCACATAAGGCCGGGGACCGAAATTTTATAGTGATTCGCCTCGTCCTCCGGATCGGCGTCCGCGTATATTGTCGTCTGCAGGTCCGGAAGGGGATTTTTAAACCGCCCGATGGCGCCCGTGGGAAGCGCGCCGGATGGGCCTTCAACCCTTGGGAGCAAGCCGCCAGCTTCCGGCAACGCGTTCTATTCTACCGGCGCGCCGCAAGAAGACCTGCGCAGTGCGAACTCCGTGCTTCCATTTCTTGCCGAAATGCTGGCCGTCAATGACCCGATCGACTGCGTCATCACAGAGATCGGGGTGAATCCTCTGTATACTTCTGTTCAAATCGACAGTGCGCATCGGCCCATCTCGCAGTAAGTGCAAGATAGCGGCGGCGAAAATTCCGTGGGCTGTTCTCCCTCCTGTGCGCGCCCTAAGTATTTCGATGTCGGCGGCGGCGAGGCGCCGCTCGAATTCCTCATGCAACGTGCGCTTAATCGACCTCTGGGCTGCTCTCGCCAACTCCCGAAGGTCTTGCGTTATTTGAACGAATTGTTGCAACTGCGCGCGATTTATTGACGACGCGAGCGCCGAGTATCGAAGGACGTCATTTCGGACGGCGATGACTTGGTCACGCTCGTCGAAACGCACCCCATATTCGAAGTTGCGCAGCATTCCGTTATCAGTAAGGTTAGAGGAGGTCACTATAGCGCGACGCTCGTCCGCCACGTAGATTTTCGCGTGGAGGCTTGGAAGAAATCGAATGGTTGTACGCGGAAGTGCTTCCGCCAATCTCATCAGGGAAGCCACGTCCGTCACGCCGCTCAGCAGATTATCCCGGCAGAGGTCGGTGAGAATATGAACCTCGACGGAGTCACTCCTTCCAAGTTTCTCGATCCGGTTTGCGATCACCCGGCAGGGACCCGCGCCGACGAATGGAGCGCACAGCACCAACGACTGCTCGGCGCTTTCTACAAGCTGTTCAAAATCGTGTGCCCATGGTGATGGGAGTAGACCGCCCATTAGCTTCTCCCCATCGCAACGGACACGGGCTTGTGGCAAAGTGCCATCGGGCTCTGCATGGAGATCCGGTCGATGATCGCGGCCGGCGAGGCCGCGATTTGGCAGAGGTCCACCATGCTGAGAAAGCAGACACTTATCCGTAACCGTGTTTGAATGTCGTTCGCGTACTTCAGCGCGTCTTCGGCAACCTGGCCAGTGCTTACGATCAAAATAACATTACCTTTTAGCAAATGCGTTAGGCCGACTTCCTTCGCGACATCGTCCAATGATACACGATCCGTGTTCTTGCACTGCACCTGCCAACGGGAAAATACAAGACGGCTGCTTTCGAAGATTACATCGACCTCCGCGCCACCCGTGGCCGTTCCGCGGAGGCGGGTTGCGATATATGTAAGGTCGATAAGTCTCATCAGCTTGAATGCGAGGGCCTCAAGCGCGAGCCCCCGGGCGTGCTTATCGTCGGCCCTGAGATTTTCTAAGATTTCCGCCAAGGGCTTGCGCAACAGGGGACGTATGTCGTTTTGGGTTTGCTGTTCGAGCTGCGCGAGAATGGGGGCTACGACATCGGCCAACAGTTTAGGGGTGGCAGTGACGGTAAATGGCTTCGCACCCCGACCCTGTTCCTTCGTTCCCCGCGCAAGGGTGATAAAGCCTGCTTTTTCCAATGGATAGAGAACCGTTTTCGGCAGATTCTTTTCGCTGAAGCGCACGCCATACGTCGCAGTCGCGAGCTTCTCGATCTCATTCGACGCGTACGGCCCTGGCCCCGGCAAGTTGCCGAGCGTCTTTAGAAACGCGCGTTGCTCCCCGCCAAGCCCAGCGAGCGCCTCAATTTCGTCGGTTGAGATCCCGAGTATCTCATGGAAGCGTTTCTCATCCACGCGCCATCCAGAGATAAAAACCCCAGCCTTCTCAAGCCACAGTCTCATCATGCTGGGGTGTTTCCCGCCTCGGGGAAAATGGATTCCCCTCTCGTCGAGCCACGTGCGAAGTTTTTCCAGGTCGACAGTCTCGGCCCCGGCTTGCATATCGAGAACGCATTGCACGAGCGTCGTGCCGTGAAGGTCCTTAAGGATATGGCGAGCGAGTTCGGCGTGTAGCGCGTCCGCGTCCTCGCGCACATCGTAGAGGCGGTTTCCAAAACCAGTGAGGCGGCCCTCACGGTCAATCAGGCCGTACGCAATCATGGCCAGCTTCACGTTATTTGCCAGCTTGCGCTTATTGTAATCGCTGGTGGCATTGGCAGCGAAATATCGATTTTTTACGGCGACTTCGAACGCGCGCCAATCGCCTTCGTGCTTATGAGCGAGATCCAATGTATCTCTTAGGTCGACCTGCGTGGGCGAGAACTCACTTCCAAAAGGCAGATCGCTTTTTGTCATTAACGTTCCTTTCAGCCGGCCTAAAACCCATTGTAACGGACGGGGCATTTACGTGCCAAACCACCCTCATTTCCCCCCATACCCCGCCCACAACCACGCCAGCGCATCGGGAAGCGTCGCTCTGGTCACTTTCCCATCATTGTGCCCGGCGTTCTCCGCGAACACGTAACGGTAATGATATTCCTTGGCCTTTAACGCCGCGGCCATGCGCTGGTTGGCCATCACCCAGTTGTGCAGCGAGGCTTCGTTCTTGTCGTGGCCGTTGTCTTTTTCGCTGACTTCGAGCCAGACGCGCAGCGGCTTGCGGGCGGCGCTCGGGATCAGGTGCTCGTGATATTCCCACGCGCCATGCGGCGATTCGGGATTTCGCGGCGATTGCTGATTCACGTAGGTGCCGGAGTAGGTGAGGATGCGGTGATATAAATCGGGACGGAACCAGCCCATGGTGAAGGCCGCTGCGCCGCCGGAGCTTCCGCCCATGGTTGCCCGGCCATCGGGGTCTTTGGTGAAGGTGACTTTGTATTCCTTTTCGATTCGCGGCAGCACTTCCTCCTCGACGAAGTTGGCGTAGCGATCGGAGACCGTGTCGTATTCCAGCCCGCGTTCGCTTCCCTGGGCGTCGCCGCCGCCGGAGTCGATCATGATGGCGATCATCGGCGGGAGGCGGTGGTCGTTGATCATGTTATCGAGGACTTTGGGCAGCACGCCGACGTATCCGCCGCCGTCCTGGGCGATGATGAACGGGGCGGCTTTTCCCTCGACATATTGGGTGGGAATGTAAACCCAAACTTTGCGCTGGTACGGCCCGCGAATGCCGGGATAGATTTTGCTCTCCTCGGATTTCATGGTGAACTGGTGGATGACGCCTTTGGGAACGCCATCTCTCACCTGGGTTTCGGGTGCATCCTGGTATTTGGGTCCGACGCGAAACTCGCCGTCGCTTTGGCTTTTGTCGGCGACGGCGGCGTCCTGCCGCGTTGGTGGATCGGCGGCGAAGGCGGGTTGGAGGGTAAGCAGGACTGGAATGAAGGCGGTGATGAATTGGGTTCGGATCATGATGTGCCCGGGGTAAATTCTGGTTTCCAAAGGTTAGGATGCGCCCGAAAATAACTTGTGCGGTTTTTCTTGATCGTTTCGCAAGTCTGTGCGCTTGACGCCGGTTCTGAGGTACTCCGAAGAGCCGGGTTTCTCCCCGGTCTCTCCCGATAATACCCGGCTCATCGGAGTACCTCAGAACCGGCGTGTTGAAGCAATGTCTTTGGGAGTCCATCGAAGAATTTGCGCCGGTCATTTTCGGGCAGACCTGGTAATGCCGCGCCCGTCATTTTCACTGCCAGGGCAGGGAATGCAATCGACTTCTCCGGGGCGTTGAGCGATTACTTTGCCGGGGCCGGCTTCACTTCGATTTGCAGGATGCGATGCCGCTCGAAGTCGGTTGCGTATTTGATGGCGACCTGGTCGCCGGGGTTCAGGGATTTGAGGACGGTAAAACCGGGCGTTTTATCGACGCCCGGGCCGTTGAGGGCAAATCCCTCGATCATGCCGTTGGCGGGTTTGACGGCAACCCAGAAGTTATTGTAGACCTTGATGACTTTCCCGATGATCACGCCCGAAGCTTTGCCTGCAACCTTTTCAATGGCGAGAACCTTTTTGTCATCGCCGTCGGTTTTGTATTTCACATTGACCCGGTCGACCGGAAAGATCCCCCGCTTGGTGAGGGATTGCAGCGTGATTCCAGGGCCGTAAAGGAATTTGGTCGGCTCATCCTGATCGTCAAGTTGAACCGTGATGTAATCGTTCTTGAAATCAACCATCAAGCCGCTGATTGTCCCCTGTGGTTTGAGGGCCTTCTTTTCAGTGCCCTTGTCGTCCGCCTGTATTATGGCCGGAGCCAGCAGCAAGCCTGTGAGAATGAATGCCAGAAATGTACCGCGCGCGGATATGAATCGATTCATGATCGTTCCTCGTCTGCCCAAGCCCGCAGCCTAAAGCCTAATGCCATGACGGGCGAGATGATTGATGCGAGCCTGGCAAGGTTCGGCCACGTTAGTATACGCGCCGTCGACGAATCAGTTGCCTTAGGGTGATCCGGCCGAAGGTGCCGAAGCGGCGGCGGGGTATTACCCGAACAAGTACGCCACATCTCCGATCGCCGCCAGCACGCTGCAGGCTACGGTCAGCCACACGTATAGCGATGCCGACATTCCAGTGATCAGGCGAACCAGCGGAGTCATGGCCAGGAGAGCAAGGAACAGTGCGGCATTTGCAGGGATAATCCCCAGGACAATCCAAAATAAAAATCCCCACCCCTGGTCCATATGCATCAGAAACCAACCGTTCACGCCGGCAATGGCGACAATTGGGATCGGAGCCATCAGCAGATCGCTGCGATACCATGGCAGCGTTGGAACAGGGCGATGGTAATCGAGTTTGTTTGTCATTCGCGAGTGAGAATTGTACCCGCAGCAAACCCCCGGGCCAAGATAAGATTTGAGTAGCGGAACAGAGGCGCAAACAAAAACAACACTCCCCGGCGTTTGACGGCCGGGGAGTGTTGCGGGTTGGGGGAGGGAGACTCAGTTGACGCGATTCATTCACCTACTGCCCATTAATTCCCCGAGCCTTCGATGAAGATGAAGCGGCTGCCTTCGGGGCTGGTGACATACAGGCGGATGCCCTTCTTCATGTCATGCTTGGCGATCATGTCGCCGGCTTCCTTGGCGTCGGTTACGGGCTTGTTGCCGACCTTGGTAATCAGGTCGCCGGCCCGCAGCCCGGCCTTGGCCGCGGCGGACTTGGGATTGACGGCAGTTACCAAAGCGCCGCCATGGGCGTCGCCGAGGTTGTATTTTTGGGCCAGGTCATCAGTCACGTCGGAAAGGGTCATGCCCAGTGCGTCGGCGGATCCATGGGCGGCCGGGCCGCGACGGGCCGGGCCGGTAGCGCCGGCCAGCACGTTCAAATCTTCAGGCTGTACGCCGAGTTTCAGCGTGACATCCTGGTCTTTTCCATCGCGGAAGATGGTCATCTTCACGTCGGAATTCGGCGCGGTTGACGCGATGACGTTGCGGAGGGTCAGAACATTGTCCACCTCTTTGCCATCGAGTTTGGTGATGATGTCACCGGCCTGAAGCTTGCCGCTGGCCGGGGTGTTGGGGAAGGTCTGCTCGACCAGCACGCCGGTGGTGGCTTTATAGCCGAAGCTTTCGGCTTCCTTTTCATTGCGGGCAACGTCGGCGATGCTGACGCCGAGCCAGCCGCGAACGACTTTGCCGTGTGACTTCAGGGCATCGTAGACAAACTGTGCTTCCTTGGAGGGGATCGCGAATCCGATGCCGGAGAATGCACCGGAACGCGAGGCGATGGCGGTGTTGATGCCGACGACTTCGCCGTGCATGTTCACCAGCGGGCCGCCGGAATTTCCCGGATTGATCGGGGCGTCAACCTGGATGAAATCTTCGTAGCCCTGTGAGCCGAGGATGCCGACATTGCTGCGATCGAGGGCGGAAACGATGCCGTGGGTCATGGAGCCGATGTAGCCGAAGGGTGAGCCGAAGGCGAGAATCCAATCGCCCTTACGGAGTAGGGAGCTGTCGCCCCACTTGGCAGGAATCAGATGGTCGGCGGTGATCTTCACAACCGCCAGGTCGCTCTTGGGATCTGCGCCAACGAGCTTGGCGTCTTTGATCTGCCGGCCGTCGGCGAGGGTGACCATCATTTCCGAAGCGCCGCCGGCGACGTGGTTGTTGGTCAGGATGTAGCCGGTGTTGTTATCGACTTCCATGATGACGCCGGACCCGGTGCCGATCTGTTCGAGATCTCCGTTGCCGTCGGGAGAGCCTTGGTCATCGTCGCCGCCGCCGCCCTCGTTGGGGTTCTGGCCCGGCGGGACGCCGTCCTTAAAGAATCGGCGGAGAAGGTCATCGTTAAACGGCGCGCCGTTTGCGCCGCCCTTGATGGTCTTGCGCACGCTGATATTCACCACTGACGGCTCGAGCACCTTGCCGACGTTACGGAAGGCGGCGGAAAGATCGTTGGTGGTGGCGAGCTGGTCGCGGGTGGTTTCGACCTGATGTTCCTGGGCGGCAAAAGCCGCATTGCGGACGAGCGTGGCTCCGCCGAACCATGCGCCGACGGCGCTTCCGGTCACGATCAGGGCAACGGCTGATTTACGAAGCTTGTTCATGGCGATTGATCTCCTGTGGGGTTGAGTCAGTGGGTCAGTTTGTTTTAGGAATACCACGGCTAAAACGGGATTCCTCTCAGAAAAATTGCCCTTTCATCGGCGGGCATCTCGTAGCAATGCTCCACGGCGGGATATTCTCCCCGTTCGACGATATTTACGTAATCGGCAAAATGCGCGACCATCGGCGTAGCCAGATCGCCCAGATGCGGAACAAACCGCGGCGTTCGGTTGGACAACCCCAACGCATCGTGCGTCACAAATACGTGAGCATCGCACGCCGGCCCCGCCCCGCATCCGATAATCGGGACGTCAACAGCATCAACAACGGCGGCGGAAACTTCAGGCGGGACCGCTTCGAGCAAAATACCCGCCGCCCCCGCGTCCGCCGCGTCGATGGCGAAGGAAACGATGGCCGATGCATCGTAGGCCGTGCGTCCCTGAAACCGATAACTTCCCAGCACGCCGACGCTTTGCGGCTTAAGACCAAGGTGAGCAATCACGGCCACGCCCGCGTCGGCCAATTCGCGAATCAGTGGAAGTTGACTTGCAGCAGCCTCGATCTTCACGGCATCGCATCCCGTTTGCTTCACCATACGACAGACGTTCCGCACGCCGCGATCTAACGACCCGTGATAAGATCCAAACGGCATATCCGCCATGACCAGACACAACGGCGCGCCCTTCCTCACAGCCCGGGTGATTTCGATCATGAACGGGAGCGAAACCGGAAGCGTGGTTTCATACCCCAGGATGACATTGGCCGCCGAGTCCCCCACGAGAAGCGCCGGAACACCCGCCTGCTGCATGAGGCGTGCGGTGGTGAAATCGTAACAGGTGAGCATCGCAGTTTTGCGCTTGCTTTTGCGGGAAGCGCGCAGATCAGCGATGGTGAATTTCTTCGCCAGGGGAGTGGGCATGGTGAAGGATTATAGCCGCGGAAAGGCAAAGAGTTGCGGTGATCCGCAAAGAGTGGAAGAAGACGGGGCGCGAGAAAGACAGACCCAGAACGCCGGTTCTGAGGTACTCCGAAGAGCCGGGTCGGACGCGCAAAGAACCCGCATGAAGAGGGAAACTGAGACGATGGAGGTCAACCGCGGTTTGTCGCCCGCGCGCTCCGCGGTGAGCGATCGATCGGACATCAATTCCCAGATTGTCGCCCAAACGCGTGCTCACATCTCCCCAATTATCCGTGGGCTTCCGCCCCTCGGCTATCAAAGAGTTAAAGACTTTTGGAACGAGGAACCACTGTCACTCCTTCACATCCTTCCCTGGCCCCAAACTCACGATCGTCATCGGATCGAACGTGAAATCCGCCATGAGCTGCTTCAGCGAATCGGGCGTGACTGACATCAGCGTGGCCATGTCCAGTTCCAGCGGGCGGTATTGCTTGTTGTAGATCCACTGGCTGCCGATGCTGCGCATGCGGCCCAGGGGGATTTCGCCGGAGAGGACCAGGCTGCTGGCGATCTTGTTCTTGGCGCGCTCGACCTCATCGTCCTTCAGGTCTTTCTTGACCTTTTCGAGTTCGGCCAGGGCGATGGCCAGGGCCTCGTCCATGCGCTTTGGATCGGTGGTGAGGGCGATGTAGAAGCTGCCGCAGGCGTCGTGGGGATAGAAGCCGAAATCCGCGTCCTCGGCGATAGCGTTGTCGACCAGCGCCCAATAGAACCGGCTGCCGTCGCTGTCGCCGACCACATCGGACAAGACGCGGGCGGCAAAGCGTCGATCGTCCTGGGCGCTTGGGCCGGGGGTCATGCCCATGAGGTATTGGCGATTGAGCTTGGCGTCGGTCAGCTCGGTGCGCTTGGCTTTATAAAGCGGCGCGGGCTGATCGCGCGGGGCATCCACGTGCGGCCATTGTCCGCAATATTTCTCCGCGAGCTTGACGATCTCGTCAAAGTCGAGGTTGCCGGTCGCGGAAAGGACCATATTTCCCGGGCCATATCGCTTCTGGAAATAGTTGGCCATCTGATCGCGCTCGAGCTTTTGAATGTTCTCGGCCGAGCCGAGGACGCTCATGGAGAGCGGGTGATTGCCGAAATGATCCTCCATGAGCCGCTCGTAAAGCCGATGGCCGGGATCGTCGAGATACATGGCGATTTCTTCCAGGATCACCTTTTTCTCGGTGGTGAAATCTTCGATGCGAATGGCGGGGCGGAGGAGGTGGGAAAGATGTTCCATCGCCTGCTCGGTGAATTCCGGCAGCACGTTGGCGTAATAGGCGGTCATTTCCTGGGAGGTGAAGGCGTTATATTTCGCGCCCAGCTCGTCGAAGATGCGGTTGACATCCTCCCAGGTATATTTGCTGGAGCCTTTGAACATCATGTGCTCGAGAAAATGGGACACGCCGTTGATGGCGGGGTCTTCATCGCGCGAACCGGTCTTGACGAATAGGCCGAGCGCGACGGAATGGGCATCGGGATTTTGTTCGACGACGACGTCCAGGCCGTTGGAGAGCTGCTTGTAATGGAAGGTGAGGGGCATGAAATGATCCCTTTGATACTCGCTGGTTAGTTAAACGCGATCATTCAGGCGTTGGGCTGCGGGAGAAGATCGTTCCACGAGCTTGCGTCGCTTACGCGATCGATCATCGCGTGTAGCAGGGCAATATCGCGGATGGAAGCAAGGATAGCCTGGGCATCGGATGGCAAAGGCCCAAACCGACGTTCGCCGAGTCGGATGAGGAGCACTTTAGCTTCCTCAACGCGCCCCTCAACACGTCCTTCAACGCGCCCTTCAACCCGCCCGCGCGTCACGCCTTCTTCCACAATTGCCTGATAAACGCTCGACTCTTTCATATGCCGAACTCCTCTGAACAAATGCTGGATCATCTCATTGGGATGATTCAGCCCCATCAAGATCATTGTCGCTGTCACCGCTTCCTTCAACTCGCGCGGCAATTCCTTCTCAACCCGCTCCGTCAACGTCTGGCAGACTTCATCCAATGACTTGCTTCCCAGATCGCTGATCGGCGCCAAGGGCAAGGTTCCCAACCCGCCATTCAACAGCGCTGCCACCGGCTGTTCCCACACGCGAATCACGCGGTAGCGAAACTCCAGCTTCTCGTCGGCCGCTCCTGAATCAATCACACAACCGCTCACATTTCCTAGCGCCTTGGGCCGAAGCAAAAAAACCACGCTTCGCACCGGCAGCTTAAACCGCCAGCGCAGCAGAATGTGATAGAACAGAATCCGCTCATCCAGAAAGCGGTCATCGCTGGCTTGGAATTCCAGGTGCGCGATATACGGAAAAGGCCCGTTCACGCGAATGACCTTGTCCGCCGCCGCGCTGATCGCCGATAAATCCGCGTCGATCACTTCAATCTCGCCGTCGCAAGGCAGCCCCGCCAATGCCAGCCAATCGGCAGGATGGGATTCCACCAAATGCTTGATCGTTGCATCAAATGGTCGGGCCATGTCACACCCTCTCTGGCACTCGTCGTCCCGGATTCGGTCGCCGCCTGCTCCGACCGCGTGCACATTACGGCAAATTCAATGCCTTCGGTCCCACCGTCACAATCGTAAACGGCCCAGCCGGATGCTCCTTCAAATATCCGTTCACCCGATCCACCGTCACCGCGTCGATCCCCGCCTTGATCTCTTCCAGTGTGCGAATCCGCCCGCGCATGAAAAAGTCGTGCGCTATCGCCCCGGCTCGCGCGCTCGTCGATTCCCCCTGCATGATCGTGCTGGCTTTCAGCCCTGTCTTGGCGCGGTCCAGCTCGGCTTTGGTCACGCCTTCCTCCATCCGGTGCAGTTGCTCCACAAAGCAGTCCAGCGTCGCCTGCGCCCGCTCGTTGCTCGTCCCGGCGTAGCCAAAGATACTGCCCTGTGCCTTTAAGCCGCTATAACCGGCCCACACGCTGTAACACAGCCCGCGCTTCTCGCGCACTTCGGTGAACAGCCGCCCGCTCATCCCGCCGCTGAGCACTTCCGTCGCCATCCGCACGGTGTAATAGTCCGGATCGGTTTCCGGCACGCTCGGCCAGGCAATGCCAATATGCGTCTGCTCGCTCTCCTGATCCTCATGATGGAACCGGCCGGGCGGCGGCATGATTTCCACGGGCTGTGAATCGGCGCCGCTCCAGTCGCCGAACAGCTTTTCCGCCGCTGAGCGAATCTCATCAAAGTCGATATTCCCCGCCAGCGACAGGATGGCATCGCGGGCATGATATCGCCGGGCGTGGTCGGCCTTCACCAACTCCAGCGTCAGCTTCTCCAGGTCGTCTTTTGTGCCCATGGGATTGCGGCCATATGGGCTGGGGAAATGCCATTCGCGCAACTTGATCATCAGCTTCTGCCGGGGGTCATCGTCGATGCCTTCCAAGGCCTGCAGCGCCAGATCGCGGCCCGATTCAAATCCTGCCTCCGGCAACTGTGGCCGCCGAACGATATCCGCATAAGCCGACAGCCCTTCCATCACCTTCGGCCCAAGCGCCGCTGCCCCAAATCGCGTGTGAAACACTCCCACGCTGCTGGATCTTTGCAGGCCCAGCGTATCGAGATAATCCGTCAGCGCCCGGCTGTCGCGCGCCCCGGCACCGCGTAAAACCAGATCAGACAACACGGTGGTCGAGCCGGACCGATCGACCGGATCGCCGCATGCTCCCGCCGCCACAAGGAACGTCATAGCCACCGATTGCATCCCTGGCATCTGCTCGCCGAGAAGTGTCAGTCCATTTGGAAACGTATGCTGGAAATAGCGTTCAGCCAACGAAACTCCTTTGAATGCGGTTGCCGGATGATTATAGGCGGGGGCGGCACAGTCGCCAGTCGAGGAGGCGCGCACCATCTTGCAACAGATCTCCCAACGCCGTGTTGGGCAACACGCTTCCCGCGCGCCCGATGTCTCAAAATGTCCCCGATTCGCGAAAGAATGGGACAATTTCATCGCTGCAATCCGATTTTCCGGCCATAATTCACTTTGAGGCCATTACTTACGAAAACGGGATTTTCGTCGCCCATTTCGCTTTCCCGGATATCCGCGACATTCCAATCCCCAATCAGACGCCCAGCGCATCGCGGATTGCCGCTGGTGGCGGGCATTGCTTTCGTGTCTACCTACCGCACCACACCATCCCCATTCGGCGGTAGTTCGATTAGACGAGCCACCCGAATCCGTGGCGACTGACGATCCATTCCCCCGTCCAAGGTATGACATGCCAATCCCACGCGCTTCAGGCCTTCTTCTCGTTTTGGCTCTATTCCTGGCGGCCTGCGCCAATTCCTTTGCGGCACAGCAGGCCGTCGCACTACCGCCCGGCGTGAAAGCCGAGTGGGAATTGAGCAAAGCATGGCATGAATCGACTCCAACGCGCGAGCGAGTTTCCATCAACGGGCTTTGGCGCTGGCAGCCCGGGCCGGCAAGCGCCGATCGGGTCCCCGCCGACGCCTGGGGCTATTTCAAGGTGCCGGGCTGTTGGCCGGGCATCGACGATTACATGCAGAAGGATTCGCAGACGGTTTTCGCGAATCCGGCTTGGAAGGGGCAAAAGCTCAGCGAAGTGCAGTCGGCGTGGTATCAGCGCGAAATTGAAATACCGGCGCAGTGGACGGGGCGGAAAATCGCACTTTCGGCCGACTATGTCAATTCGCTGGCGACGGTCTATCTCGACGGCGTGAAAGTTGGGGAAATTCATTTTCCCGCCGGCGAAGTGGAGCTCCCCACGGCCAGGCCGGGGCAGAAATATCAGCTCAGCCTGCATGTCGTTGCCCTGCCGCTCAAGGGAGTCATGCTTTCCTACACCGATTCCGCCCATGCCCGCGAAGTAAAGGGGTCGGTCCCCCGCCGGGGGCTGTGCGGCGATGTGTATCTGCTCAGCCGGCCGGCGGCGGCGCGGATTGATGATTCGAGAATCGCTACATCCATACGCAAGGGGGCAATCACCTTCAGCGCGGCGGTGGCCGGCGCGCCGGCGGATGGCTCATTTACGCTTCACGCGCAAATCGTCGACAAGGACAAGCAGGTTGCCGAGTTCACCAGCCCCCCATTCAAGGCCGCCGATCTCGTCGATGGCCGATTCAGCTTTTCGGCGAAGTGGAAGCCGGATCGGCTCTGGGACATCAACACGCCGCAGAATCAATACACCGCGCAAATCTCCCTTCTCGACCCGGCGGGAAAAGTGCTCGACGCCGATTTCGATGCGCGCTTCGGCTTTCGTGAACTCTGGATCGACGGAAAGGATTTCATCCTCAACGGCACGCGGATTTTTCTGTCGGCGGTGCCCATCGACAACGCCTCGGTGGGTGCAGGCTCGGCCAACTACGCCGCCGCCCGCGAAACCCTGCTCCGCCTGAAAAAGATCGGCATCAATTTCGTTTACACGCACAATTACGATTGCGAGCCGGGGTCGCACCTCAGTTTCGACGAGCTGCTGCGAGCGGCAGACGATGTGGGCGTGCTGGTGGCGCTCACCCAGCCGCACTTTTCCAACTACGACTGGAAAAGCCCCGATGCCGACACCACCAACGGCTACGCCCGCCATGCCGCGTTTTATGCCCACGTTGCCGGAAATCATCCATCCGTCACCTTTTATTCCACCAGCCATAACGCCACTGGATACGACGGCGACATGGACCCCAACCTGATCGACGGCATCCATGACCTGCGCGAAAAATGGTCGTCCAACAACCTCAAGCTTTCGCAGCGCGTCGAAGCAATCATCAACAAACTCGACCCGAGCCGGATCGTTTACCATCACGCCGGTGGAAACAACGGCTCGATGCACTCGATCAATTTCTATCCGAATTTCGCCCCCATCCAGGAACTGGACGACTGGTTCGGCCATTGGTCAACCGTGGGCGTCAAGCCGCTATTTTTGTGCGAATACGGCGCGCCGTTCACGTGGGATTGGGCGATGTATCGCGGGTGGTACAAGGGCAAGCGCGAATTCGGAAGTGCCGCCGTTCCGTGGGAATTGTGCATGGCGGAATGGAATTCGCAATTTCTCGGCGACAAGGCATTCGCGGTCAGCGACATGGAAAAAGCCAACCTGCGCTGGGAGGCAAAAAAATTCGCCGCGGGGGAAACCTGGCACCGTTGGGATTATCCCACCGAGATGGGATCGCCGCGATTTGCCGATCGACATACCGTTTTGGCAATGTATACCGCCGACAATTGGCGGGCGTATCGCACATGGGGCGTGTCCGGAATTTCGCCGTGGGAGTATGGTCATTTCTGGTCATTGCGCGGTGGCGTCGATCGCAAGCGCGAGGAATTGCCGGTCGATTGGGAAAAGCTTCAGCGGCCGGGGTTCAGTCCGGATTACATCGGCGACCGCGTGATGCAGATGGACATGGCGTTTGACGCCGCCGACTGGATTCCAACGGCCGACGGGAAGGCGGTGCTGGCGAATAATCAGGCGGTGCTGGCGTACATCGCCGGGAAGACGGACGAATTTACCGAGAAGGGGCATAACTTTTTCGCCGGTCAAAAAATTGAGAAGCAGTTGATTATCATCAACAATTCCCGCGTGACGGTGCACGCGGATTGCACTTGGTTGCTGCAACTTCCCAAGCCGATCGAGGGGAAGGCAAGCGCTGATATCGAAACCGGCCAACAAGTTCGCGTTCCGGTGAACATCACGTTGCCGCAAGGATTGGCCGCGGGAAGCTACGTGCTGAAAATGACGGCCCTGATCGGCGGATCGCCGCAGGGAATCGGCCAGGGGCAAACGCAAAGCGACACGTTCACGATAGACGTCCTTCCCCCGCCGTCGGCGGAAAAAATCGCGGGGCGCATCGCACTGTTCGATCCCATGGGCACCACCGGCCCGATTCTCGATAAGCTTGGAATCTCGGCTTCCCGCATTAAGAGCGATGCCGATTTGTCTGCGTTTAATATGCTCATCGTCGGCAAATTCGCCTTGTCGCCGGATGGCCCGGCCCCGGATATTTCGGTGGTGCGCGATGGGTTGAAAGTCGTCGTCTTCGAGCAATCGCAGCAAACTCTGGAAAAACGCCTTGGCTTTCGCGCCGAGGAATATGGCCTGAGAGATGTGTTCGAGCGAATTCCCGATCATCCCATTTTCGCCGGCCTCAATCCGGAAAACCTGCGCGATTGGCGCGGCGATGCCACTACCGTTCCGCCAAAGCTTGATTTCAAACTGGTGCCGATGCACGGCCCGACGGTGCAATGGTGCGATATTCCCGTAAGCCGGGTCTGGCGCTGCGGCACGCGCGGGAGCGTGGCGTCGGTATTGATTGAAAAGCCGGCACGGGGTGATTTTCTCCCGATCGTCGACGGCGGATACAGCCTCCAATTCAGCCCCCTGCTGGAGTATCACGAAGCGCGGGGAATGATCCTCTTTTGCCAGATGGACGTCACCGGCCGCACCGAAGAAGACCCGGCGGCCCAGACGCTGGTGAGGAATCTGCTGCGGTATGTTTCGAGTTGGAAGTCTTCACCGCGACGCGCCGTCACCTACGCCGGCGATGCTGCCGGACAGAAATATCTGGAGGCGCTGGGGCTTCGTCTGACCGCCTATGACCGCGGCGACATCGATCCGAGCACGGTGCTGGTTCTCAGTGGCAGCGCGCCGGCCACGCACATGCCGGACGCCGCGACCATCGGCAAGTTTACCGCGGCCCGCGGGCGGGTGCTGGCGATCGCGCTCGACCAAAAGCTGGCGGATGCTTACTTCCCGGGGAAATTCAAATTCACGCAGGCAGAACACATCAATTCGGTTTTCAACGCACCGGCGATGAATTCGCCGCTGGCGGGAGTCGGCCCGGCCGACGCCTACAACCGCGGCCCGAAAAAATTGCCGCTGCTGAGCGCCGGCGCGACGATCATCGGCGACGGCTCGCTCGGTTTCACGCTTGATGACAAAGGCAGGCCGTCGATTGTTTTCTGCCAGATCGCGCCGTGGCAGGTTGAACCGAACGACGAGCCGAATCTTCGCCGCACCTTCCGCCGAAGCGCATGTTTGCTGACGCGATTATTGGCTGACGAGGGTGTGGCGGGCGAGGAGCCGATGTTGGCGCGATTCCACACGGCGGTGAAAGCGGGCCAGGATGAGAAGCGCTGGGCGGAGGGATTTTACATGGATCAGCCGGAGGAATGGGATGATCCGTACCGGTTTTTCCGGTGGTGACTACGGGTGCTTCGTCAGGTTTATGTTATGGCACTTTTAACGTTGGTGGGGCCACTGTCATCCTGAGGTACTCCGAAGGATCTTGCCAATGCGTGAAGGCGAGCCAGATCCTTCGGAGTACCTCAGGATGACGGTCGCTTCACCAATCTGAAAGTACTTTTGTTGTGGGAAACCAAAAGGTCTATGCGTCCGACCTCCGCTTACTTCGGGAGTACCCTCCGTGCGCGGCTCATTCGTCTCGAGCACTGCGATTTGCGGCACATCTGTTAAAACGGAATATCATCATCACTGAACGCCCCGCCGCGCTCGGGTCGCTGGGTGTCGGTCCAGTCAACCTCGCGTGGCCGACGGTCCGGCTCATCGTATTTCTTTTCTTCCTCGATCAGCCAGTCCGGCTTGGTCGGCTGGGGGCGCTGGCCTGGTTCCAGGCCGTATTTCCATTCCTCGCCTTCAATGTCATCATCCTCGCCGGCCCATTGGTCCAGCATCTGATATCCCGGCTCGGCGGGGTCATACTCGCCATCGCTGTCGTCATCGGCTAAGTCGACGAAATCGCAGTCATCGTCATCTTCGTCCATCCATTCGCCGTCCTCTTCGTCGTCGTCAAAAGTAAACCAGCCTTCGTTGGCGGGGTGGTTGGAATCGGTGGGGAAAATGTCGAAAGTGAATCCCGCCCCGCCGCAGTTGGGCGTCGGGCACATCCAGTATCCATCGAACCCATCGCGGGCGCCGTTGATTTTCTGAAACCAGATCTGGTCGCTCATGAACGTGCGCTGGCAATGATGGCAAATGCACTCGCAAGGCTCGGTCGGCGGGGCGAATTGATCGTGCTGGCGGCGCGGATCGTGCGCATCCCAGGGTTCCATTGGCTCTTCGGACGCGCAGTCGCGGTCTGGGCGTTGCCTTGACATAAGCTTTATCATGACGCGCCGGGATTGCGAATCAAGAAAAATCTTGCGGGGGTTGGGGTGGGTTGGGTTTTTTGAGGGGCAAGGTCGGCGATTCGCGAAGCCGCAAGCGGCAGAATTGCCTTTCGCGCTGTGGGACGAAGGATTCGTTTACCCGATCGGCGCAACCGAAACCGCTGCCTCTGGCGCGATTTGCTCCGACGTGGGTTCGACCGCCGCGCGCGGGGCGGGAAGCAGATGCACCGCCACCATCGTCAGGTCATCGCGAAGCTCGCGGCCTCGGCGGAAGGTGTTCACCGCCGACACCGCCCGCTGCAAAAGCGCCTCGGCACTGGCGACCGGGCCGGCCAATCCCTTTCGCAAGCCTTCCAGCCGCAGGCATTCGCCGGCGGGGTCCTCGGCTTCCACGACGCCATCGGTGTAAAGCAGCAGCGATGCGCCGGGCCGCAGGCGGAATCGCTCGGTCGGATATTTCGTCCGCGGATCGAGGCCCGCCACAAGCTGCGGCTCGAGCTTCACGTTTTGAAACGTTTGCCCATCGGTGATCAGCGGCGCTGGATGCCCGGCGGTGGCGATCGACACTTCGCCGGTTCGCGGCGCGATCAGCAGAATCTGCATCGTCACGAACTGCCCGTTGAACACCTGGTTGGTTAGTTGATGATTGACCTCTTCGAGGCATCGGCCCGGATCGCAACATTGCGGCAGCGTGTTGCGAATCAATAGCTGGGTAGTGGCCATCAAAAATGCGGCAGCGGTTCCATGGCCGGTCACGTCGCCGATCACCACTGCCGTGCGGCCGTCGGGTAGCTCGAAGAAATTATAGAAATCGCCGCTGATATGCGTGGCGGGCCGATTCAGGCTGGCAATATCTAATAACGATGCGCTGCAGGTGGTTTTGGTTTTCTGCGGCAGCCAGGCAAGCTGAATCTGGCGGGCCTGGCGCATTTCGTTCTTCAACATCTGATGCCGGACGCGCTCCATCTTCAACCGGCTGAAAATAAGCTGGCCGGCGGTGGAAACCAAAATGCCTGTCATCGAAATGGCAACGAAGATCGCCCAGAGCAGCGCCTCGCGCGATAGATCGCGCACAACCTGGTCGACATCCTTCAGCGGCGAAGCGCGCAGAACAAACCACTGGTGCCCCATCACCTTCAGCGGCCTGACCGTCACCAACGCCGGGTCAAATGTCTGCGTGCCGATGGTGAACGGCTTATCCAGCGATTCCGTCGAGCTGTAATTTGGGGCGACAGAGGCAATGAGCGTTCGGAGGTTTGCGCTGGCGTCGTGGTCGATCCGTTTGCCGACCAGCGCATGCTCCGAAGAGGCCATGATGGTCATGGTTTCATCGACGAGTACAGCCGCGCTTTCATCGTGCTGGTCGACGTCAGACAGGAAATCGAGCTCGATCGGCTTTGCCGACACGGCCACCACCAGCCAGCCGGTTCGTTGTGGTTTTTTGGCGCCCCTGGGCGTGCCGATGATGGGTTGGGCGACGAGCTTGATGCTTCGGTCGTCGATTACTTCCATCGGGCTGATTTCCGCCGTCTTCAGGTCCTCGAGCCATGGGGAAAAGCGCTTGATGATTTCCACCTCGAAGGCCGCCGGCGGCGCTGGAACCGCGGCGGGAATCGGGCGCTGCAGGCGGCCGTTCAATATCCGATTGGACCTTTCCTCGCCCAGCGGGTGCGGGTTCATCTGCTCGTCGACGACAAACAGCCGGGCTCGTGCGCCCAATTGATGAACCAGCATAGCGCCGATGGCCTGGCGGGCGATTCCCATGTTGGCAAATGGCCGGGGCTGCGAAGGCTGGGTCGGCAAATCGGGCAGGTCGGATTTCTGCTCTTCATCCGGCTTAAGGAGGTCCAGGTCGTCGAGGATGGAGTTGTAGAACTGCTCGACGCCATGCGCGGTCTGGTCGGCTGCGCCGCCCTGCATGGCGCGGGCGCGGTTCATTGCCTGAGTCTTGGCAGAGGAATAGACATGCCTCGCGGCCAGCGTTACCACCGCCAATAGCAGCGCCAGCAGGAGGAGATGAATCCCCAATATCCTGCGAACAAAATGTTTAACGCTGTTTTCCATGATCGCGCGGCACTTCGCCCCTGGCCGGGGCATTTTATGAGGCCATTCAACAATGTTAACTGTTGCGCGCGGGATTTGTTGCGGGGATTGTTTCTTGAAGGCGGGATTGACGTCGTGGAACACCTCAGGCGCGTACTTCCATTAAAATGCTGAAAGTGAACGCCAAGACGCCGAGGACGCCAAGTTCGGAAAGAAGAGAAATAATCATTGAATTCTTGGCGGCTGCTCCTGGCGTCCTTGGCCTCTTGGCGTTCACTGGGTTGCTGGGCGTCGTCTTGCGCCGCGCGGTAAGTATTGAAACCGCAAAGGCGCAAAGAACGCAAAATGGACGCAAAGAAAAAGCGGAAAAAACGGGAACAATTTCGCCTGCAAAATCTGGCCTTTGCGTCCTGTTTGAGTTCTTTGCGCCTTTGCGGTTAAACCGCGTCGGCCTTTAATTAATACAGGCCCGATCCGGACATGCCGGATCGGGCCTTTGATTGCGTGGTTTGAAGTTTTCCGGACGAGCCCGCGACGGCTTATGCCGCGTCGAGATGGGCGGCGATGCCGGCCATGAATTCAACTCCGACTTCCATCGCCGCCGCCCGGGTATGCGTCGCGCGCTTCACCCACACCACCCGCGCCGGAAGCATTTGCCGGCGGTTGGCCAGCGATTCGCCATGGCTGCTGAGGCCAACGTGAATATTGAGGGTTTCCCCTTCGCGAATCGGTGCGAAGGCGGGCAACTCGATGCGCAGGCCCGTCGAGCTGATGTCTTCGGTGCGTCCGCCGAAGTAGCGTGCGGTGGCGGTCTCAAACACCTTGACGGGCCGCTGCTGGCGGATGCGCAATCCGCGGCGGCGCTCGAAAGACATCGCATCATCATCGACAAGCACATCAGACTCTGGCATGAGAAGCGTCACAAAAACCTCCCAGGTTTTGTCAAATCACAATTCACGTCCCTGGCTGGTTATCGGAGCGCGTGGGGGTGGGATTGGAGAAAATCTTTAGGAGTTGCCGGCCGGGAAAGTTATCAGACGGCAAACCGGCCCGCGCACAAAGGCGGGTAATCGCTAAATCAGCCTGCTTTTCAGCTTTTTATCGATTAACCGGTTGGCCGGCGCGGAATGAGATGAAATCGAACTTTTTGAAAAAAAAGTCGCGGGGGCTGGGAAGGGTGTGCGGATTTCACATTGGCAGTGCGTTGAGGCGACCGTCATCCGAGCTACACCCGCCGCGTGAATTTCTCCCGTTTTTGGAATGGATGGGTCAGTCATTCTTCGGAGTACCTGCTCTGAAAACGTAGGGCGGGCACTGCCCGCCAACACCGTGCTCGGCGGGCAGTGCCCGCCCAACGTGAGTTTCATGCCGCATCAGGACTCAGAATGACGACGCCCCGACCGCTCTGCCTACCGCCTACCGTCGACTCTTCCGTCGCGAAAGAAGCCCAAACGCCGCGGGCAACGCCAGCAGCATCACCGATGATGGCTCAGGCACCGTGTCGGCATTGATCTGGCTGGCGTATTGCGACAGGTCGGAAATGTAGGTGCGGGCCGAGTAATTCTCGCTGGTAAGGCTGTCAGAGAACGGCGCGTTGGCATTGTAAAAAGCCGAGGCGGTGTCGTTGGTTGAAGACGGATAGGGATCGATCGCGTGAATCAGTCCGGCCAGAAGCCAGCTCGAGCCGGACTTGACGAACACCCCGCCCCCCGAATCGCCGGGGCTGGCCGCGGCTTCGTAGGTCGTGGCCGCCCCACCGGGGTCGTTGGCATGGCTGCTGACGGCTGTATTGGGGTCGGTGAAGGTGGTGATCAGGGAGGGAAATGTCCCGGTGCCATCGTTCACCGTCGTGGTGTTGTTGCTGATGATGTTGGTCCCCCACCGCTTGAAATTCGACGCCGACGCCCACACATATCCTTCGCGATAGCTGCCCGCTGGCGGCGTTGAGGTGGCGTTTCCGCTCGTATCGAAATACGACTCGGCAGCCTGGCGACTATAGCCAAAGCCCATCATCAATACGTTGGTTCCAACGGCCGGCGTTGCGGAGGTCAGATTGACCGTCGCCAATGCCGGCAGACTTGCGGTGTTCACCTTGTAAAGAATCAAATCGGCGGCGGTTTGGCCGGGCCCGGGATTGTTGACGATGGGAATGGCCGAGACGCTCGTATCAACGGGGTAATCGATGCCGTTGAAATAAAAGCCGGCAGGTGTGCCGATATGCTGCGGCGCCAGCACCCATCCATTGCGCAAATAGACCCCGCCGCCCGACACGCTGGTGCCGGTGCTGATCGTGCCGACATCGTTCCAATTGAGGAAAGTGGAATCGTAGCTAACGGCGGGGTCGGTGGTGGTGGTCGACGTATTGTCAATGGAAACAACCGCCGCCGCCCGTCCACTAAGGAATGCGCCGATTGCCAGCGCTAGAAAACCCGTGCGCACAAATACTGTGATTTTGGTGATCTTTACGGATGCATTCATCGGTTGACCCTCGACAAGCTGAAGGTACCACGATTGCTCGCGCCGGGGGAGGGAAAATTCCGGCGGATTGCACATTATTCTGATTCTTTGCCCGCACAGATCATGTCATAGCCTTCACAAGACTGACAACCGCCCTTTCTTCCCCTATATTCCCGTCATGCCCTACAACTTCACGCGCATTGAGAAGAAGTGGCAGGACCACTGGCTGGCGAACAAGACCTTCGCCGCCCACGAACCCGCCGACGCCGTTGGAATGCCTAAGGCTTACATTCTGGACATGTTTCCCTACCCCAGCGGCGCGGGGCTTCACGTCGGCCATCCCGAAGGCTATACCGCCACGGACATCGTTTCCCGCTATCTGCGCGCCAAGGGATACAACGTTTTGCACCCGATGGGGTGGGATGCGTTTGGGTTGCCGGCCGAGCAGTTTGCCGTCAAAGAAAACATTCATCCGCGGGTGACGACCGAAGCCAACATCAACACCTTCCGCCGCCAGATTCAAATGCTCGGCCTGAGCTACGACTGGGACCGGGAGGTGAATACCACCGATCCGCATTATTACAAATGGACGCAGTGGATTTTCCTGAAACTGTTCAACAGCTATTTCGACCCGATTCAAAACAAGGCGATGCCGATCGACCATCTGCGCAACGAATTGTTTGCCGAGAACCTGGTCGTTGCCCCCGATGATTCGATTCGGCTGAATCCCGGCGCTGAAGGCATGGAGGAAATCGCCGGGCGCGTGCGCGTGGAACGCCTGTGGCGCGAACTGTCGCCCGGCGAGCAAAATGCCGTCATCGACGCCCAGCGGCTGGCGTACATCGATGAAGTGCCGGTGAATTGGTGCGCGGGATTGGGCACCGTGCTGTCGAATGAAGAGGTCATCGACGGCAAGAGCGACAAGGGCCATCCCATTGAACGCCGGCCCATGAGGCAATGGCTGCTGCGCATCACGGCATACGCCGACCGGCTGGAAAAAGATTTGGATTTGCTCAACTGGCCGGAATCGCTGAAGGAAATGCAGCGAAACTGGATCGGCCGCAGCGTCGGGGCGAAGATCGATTTCGATATTGCCCCGCCGGGTGCCGCGGCAAACCTGATCAGCGGCGAGCCGACCCGGGCGGCGGGCAGTGAAGGAGAACCAACCGCCGACGCATCCGCATCCGATTTGGGATTCACCGTATTCACAACGCGCCCCGATACGCTTTACGGCGCAACCTATGTCGTTTTAGCGCCGGAGCATTCGCTGGTCGATCGCATCACCACCGCCGACCAGAAGCCGGCGGTTGACGCCTATCGCGCGCACGTCGCCGCCCGCAGCGATCGCGATCGGATGGAAAACAAGGAGAAGACCGGCGTCTTCACCGGCGCGCACGCGGTTCATCCCCTCAACCAGCATCGCATCCCCATCTTCATCGCCGACTATGTGCTCATGGGCTATGGAACCGGCGCGATCATGGCGGTGCCCGCTCATGACGAGCGCGATTTTGAATTCGCGAAGAAATTCAATCTGCCCATCACGGCGGTGGTCATGCCGGATGATGAATGGCTCAGGGCGCGGATCGTCGCGCTGAGCAAGGCCAAGGCGGATGAGCCCCCGGCGGTGACCATTCGCACGCAGGATGGCCGCACGCTGTCGTTCGATCAGGTGGATGCGAACACGAAGAAAAAGATCACCGAGGCGCATCGCGCCGCGGCCATGTCGGTGCCGCAGCGCATCTTCGACATGGGCGAGGAGGGAATGAAAAAGCTGCGCCAGGAATACGTCGCCGATGCCGGGAAATGGGGCGTGGCATTCACGGGCGTGGGAATGGCGGTGAATTCGCCTCTGGTCGAGGGCCTGAGCACCGAAGCGGCCAAGGAAAAAATCACCGCGGAACTGGAACAACAAGGAACGGGAAACCGCTCGATCACCTACAAGCTGCGCGACTGGCTCTTTAGCCGGCAGCGCTATTGGGGCGAGCCGTTTCCGATTGTGCTCGATCCGCGCGGCCGGCCTTATGCGCTGCCGGAATCGGAATTACCGATCACTCTGCCGGAGCTGAGCGATTTCAAGCCGACCGGAACGCCCGAGCCGCCTTTGAGCAAGGCAAAGGACTGGATTCGTTATTCCCCGGCGATGACGCGCGAAACCAACACCATGCCGCAATGGGCCGGGTCGTGCTGGTATTACCTGCGCTATATCGATCCGCATAACGACAAGGCACTGGTCGATCCGGCAAAGGAAAAATACTGGATGCCGGTGGATCTGTATGTGGGCGGCGTGGAGCATGCCGTGCTGCATCTGCTTTATGCGCGATTCTGGCACAAGGTGTTGTTCGACCTGGGCGTGGTGTCGACGCCCGAGCCTTTTGCCCGGCTGGTGAATCAGGGGATGATTTTGGGCGAAACGGAGTATCTCGCCTTTGCCAACGAGGCGGGAGAATTGGTCAGCGTCAGCGATGTTCGCGATATCGCCGAAGAGGCCACCGAGGCCGGCGTGCAGATGATCGGCATCGACAAGCGCACAAAGCAAAAGGTCGTCGGCCAGCGCCGAACCGAAGAGCAGGTGGAAAAAGCCGGCGAAGGGTATCGCCTGCGCGCCAACCAGGCCATCCGCGTGGATGCGCGCAGCTTCAAGATGAGCAAGAGCCGGGGAAATGTGGTCAATCCGGACACCATCGTTGTCGGCAATCCGGAGAAAAACATCACCGGCTACGGGGCCGACACTTTTCGCCTCTATGAAATGTACATGGGACCCCTGGAAGCGCAAAAGCCGTGGAACACGCGCGATATCGTCGGGATGTCGCGCTTCCTCAACAAAGTCTGGCGGAATTTCTGCGGCGACTCGGAAGATGACATCAACCCCACCAAAGTGATTGTCGCAGATGCACCCATTCCCGAAGCGCTCGATCGCCAGATGCACCGCGCCATCAAAAAGGTTGGCGAGGACATCGAAGGCCTGCGCTTCAACACCGCCATCGCCGAGCTGATCAACTTGAATAATTCAATGGTCGGCGTCACCCCCCTGCCGCGGGAATTGGCGGAGAATTTCCTGCTGATGCTGGCGCCATTTGCCCCGCATCTGGCCGAGGAGCTTTGGTCGGCACTGGGCCATAACAAGTCGCTGGCGCGCCGCCCCTGGCCCATTTTCGACCCGGCCAAGCTGGTCGAATCGACCATGGAAATCCCCGTGCAGGTCAACGGCAAGCTGCGCGACAAGATCACGGTGCCCACGGATGCCGACGAGGCGACGGTACTGGCCCTGGCCGAGGGAACGGAAAAAATAAAGCCATGGCTGGAAGGCAAGTCGATGAAGAAGCGGCTGTATGTGCCGAAGAAGTTGATTAATTTTGTGGTTGGATAAGTTTGTTGACTGAAAGGAGTGGGAAGCGCGAGGATCGGAAGTAAGAAGCCAGGAGCCAGAAGCCAGAAAAGGATGAAAAACGCTTTTCCCTTTTCTTGCTCTGCTCATTCTGTCTTCCGGCTCCTGTCTTCTGGCTTCTCTGATGCCATGCCCGTTGAAATCGAAGCAAAAATGTCGCTCGAAAACCTGATTGCCGTCCGCGCCCGCCTGCAGGAATGCGGGGCGACCCGGCATGGCTCGTTCCACGAGATCAACACATTTTTCGACACCGAAGACCGCTCGCTGCTGGCCGCCGACAAAGGCCTGCGGATTCGCGTGAACCGCAATTCCGAGACCGGCGAGGAGGATCACCTCATCACCTTCAAAGGCCCGCGCGAGCCCGGCCCGCTCAAAAGCCGCGAGGAAGTGGAGATGGCCGTCGAAGGCTCAGCCGAGGCGATCAAGCTTTTCGACTGCCTGGGTTTCAAGAAGGTGATTTCCTTCGAGAAGCGCCGCGAGAGCTGGCTGCTGGACCATTGCAAGGTCGAGCTGGACGAGCTGCCTTACCTCGGCACCTACGTGGAAATCGAAGGTCCGGACGATGCCAGCGTCCTGAGCCTGCGCGAGAAATTGAACCTGGCGGATCGAACGATGATCAAGTACGGATATATTGCGCTGCTGACGGGTTATTTGCAGGAACGCGGGCAGAAGGTGAAGGATATACGGTTTGATGATGCGGTGAAACGATGAAAAAACCAAAAGCGAGCAAGCGTCCCAAACGACGACGAAAATACACGTTGGCCGGTCTTCTTTCCAAGGCGAAAGGCCCGAGCCCGCATCGCGAAATATTTCGCGATCGCCCCCGCGGACGCGAGATACTCTGACCCCCGTGCCGCACGATCCCGTCCTGTTACTTGCGGTGACGGGCGAACCAAATAATCGCCTTTATCGCGGTGGCAATAGCAAGCAATCCTAAGGGCCACAGGCAGCCCATCACCACCTTGCGAGTATCAAGGTCAGCTTCTGTTTTTTCGGGAACGACCAGAGGGCCATTGCAATGCGGGCACAAGCCGGAACCGCCGGCAAATTCCTCGCGGACTTTGATGGCTTTTCGGCAGCTTGGGCAGCGAAACCAAATCATGTTCTTACTTTCTTACTCCCAAAGCTTCTTCCCGGGCTTCGACTTCTCCACAACTGTCCCAATTTCGATCGGACAAGCTCCGGGCGATTCAGCTCGCGGTACTCACCCCATCGCCCGCGCCGCCACATCCTTCCACTGCCCCGCCACATGAATCCGCCGAAACATCAACTGCCGGCTCATCGCCTTGGGCAGCGCCGATAATTTTGCAAAAGGCGTCAGCTTCCCCGCCGGGTCGCGAACCAGGATTTCCCCGCTTTTCGCACACGGCTCATCAACCTGAAATGCCTCGTACGGCGCATCGTGCGGCTCGTCGAAAAACAAATCGTAAACCCCATCTCCCCCGGCGGCCATCACCGCATTCTGCGCCCGCAAAAACACCGCGTTGGCATCCGACTCGGCCAGATGACTCACATCCAGCGTCTTAAACAGCCGCCGATTGAGCAATCCCCGGCACAGCGCCGCCAGCGGCACATCGTCGGCCGAGCCCCAGACCTTAAAGCAGTGCATCACCGACACATCATCGAGGTCGGTATATTCCTCGATGGAAAGCCGTTGCCCGGTGAGGGCTTTTCGCACGGGATGCTCGCGTGGCGGCCAGGGCAGGCGGTCCTGCACCATCAGCCGCCGGGCGCGCTGCAGCGCCAGCTTCACCATTCCCTCGGCCGAGCGGACCACCTTGTGAAAATAAACGTTGCGATACATGTGATAGCGCGATTGCAGATACGCCTCGACCGCGCTCACGCCCTTCCATGTCACCGCCAGCCGGCCCGAGGCATCGTCCACCGTCAGTGAATGCAGGAGCCATTCCAGGTCGTAATCCCCATAGCGGCTGCCGGTCATGAGATTATCGCGCAGGAGATAATCGAGCCGATCGGCATCGAGCTGGCTGGCAAGGATATCGCAGAAAAAGGGTCGTTTCCCAATTTCCCGCAATAAATCGACAACAATTCCCGGAAGCGCGGGGTCACATTCGGCAAGAACCCGATTCACCTCCCCAGCCGGGTCTTCGATCATCCGCCGGGTCAGCTTTTCATGCTCGATCCCCCCCACGCGCTCAAACACATGACTGAACGGCCCATGCCCCAGATCATGCAACAGCGAAGCCGCCAGACACGCCAGTTCCTCCTCCTCATCGATCTTCACATCGCGCGAGATTTGCGAGAGCATTTTTCGCGCCGTCGCCATGACGCCCAGACAATGGCTGTAGCGCGAATGCTCCGCCGACGGGTACGCCAGGCTCGCCATGCCAAGCTGGCGAATGCGCCGCAGCCGCTGGAACTCCGGCGAATTGATCAGCCGAAATAATAGTGCATCCGCCTTTCGCTCGGTGCGAAAGGCGATGACATCGTGGACAGGATCGCGGATGATTTTTTCGGGCATGGCGTGAGGCGGAGGAATGTGGCATCAGCGGAAGATGCCATGCAATTACAATTCGACTCATTTACGTCAGACCCGACGGCAAGAAATTAATGCCAATGCGCTTAGCAACAATGCCATGCCGGTTATTTCAGCCGGTCCAATCGCTCCGCAACCGTGCGACGCAACCTTAGGCAAATCTGGCTGGCGCGTGGGATAATTCTTGCTATTGTCGACGACCAGCTTGCTTGTGCCGGTCCTGAGATTGATAACAGTCGTGGAGAAATCCGCATCCGTCGAGACGCCAATCATGCTTTCGGCATCGAAGTCGGTCAGAAAAAGTCCTTTCAACGAGAGTGATGATCTCCAGATTTCTTTCATCGTTGCGGTGTCGGGGACACAGATTTCTCCCTCCGTCACCCCACTCTTGTCGTCGGCCGTAATCAGAAACTTTCCATCCCGCGTCGGGCGAATACCACTGATTGAGCCGAAATGCCCGATATCCACGTATGACCAAATCGCGCCGGTGGCATGGATAACCCGCAGTTGTGATCTGGAATTGCTCGCACTTAGCGCAACGTATTTTCCATCGGACGAGTATTGAACTCCAGGACTTCCTGCGATCCCGGTAGCGTGCGCCGTCCCCGTCGAAGTATCGAACGTATAAACCTGCCCTTCCGGTTGGCCCCATAACCAGGCGACAAACACGCCCTTAGAGCCGTCCGGGCTAAGCGCCGCTGACGCGATTTCATGCTTCTCGCTATCGTCGAAGTGAACACTGACGACCCGCCTGCCCGTTGCGGTTTTCATCACTAACGCCTGTGCGTTGGCACATATAATGAATGATTGGCCGTCAGCCGAGAACGAGGCGCCATGCCCATAATCCAACCCGGTCTTATTCGGAGCCAGGAACCACTTCGTGACGCCGGACTGGATTTCGCAGAGTTGCAGGCTGCCGTCGTCAGCTTCAATCAACAGATATTTTTCATCCGGTGTTACCGCGATGGTGTCAACATGCCCTGATCGCGGCACGAATTTTCGAATGGCCTTTCCATTCAAGTCATACAGAATGACGACGTCCCGGGAATCGTGCGCCAGGAATTGATTCGTGTTGAGCAGAATGGGCAGCCAAAGACGCCGCGCCGGCGTCATTGCCGATACCATTGGTGACGACAGAGTAACGAGGAGAAGAAAAACCGCGAGTAAGAATCGCATCGCCCTATTATTGCACAGTCGGGTGATTAATAACACAATGTGAAATCGCAGTCGCTTCCGGAGCATTTCCATCAGGCAAGACAATGAAATCACCGAAACGTAAGTTAAACAAGCATCGTCAGCAGAGAAAAACAAATCCTGCGGCGGAAGCGAAAGGCCGCGAGATTATCGCGTCGTTGAAAGAACTGGTCGAGACGGCCGAAGCGGGCATTCCGCTGGAATCGCGCTTCATCGTGCGCACTCTGGAGGCCCCCGACGCGCCCGCGAAAGCAACCCAGAAGCGCGGGCAATTGAGTCCCAAGGCTCGCGAGATTATCGCATCGCTGAACGAAGCGATCGAAGCAGAGCAGTTGCGCATCCCAATTGAATCTCGATTCGCCGTCCGCACGGTAAAGGCTTCCGGCCGCCGTTCCGGTTCTGGACGGCCGTCGTGAACTCCCGGCGCTTGATCCGGTCAATGACCGCTCCGGCTGAATGCCAGTATGAGCACTGCGGGGTTGCCAGCTTCAAGGCGACGCCAGTTAACGAACGCAGAGCATTCAACCAAAGCGTCATAGATTTCTGCTGGGACGGCATTGATATTGTCAAGGCAAAGCACAACCGGATCGGCGGGCGAACCACGAACCGTTGTCATTCCCGTATCATCACTCAAATCCGTCATGCAGTCGATCCACGCGTTCATGTTGCGACCGTAGAATTCGGGGAAGCCGAAAGTAGATGCAAAGACGGTATGGAAGTCGTCCCAGTCGAGGAGTCGTGAACCATCTATACGAATTACTGGCATTTTTGTCCCGATACTTTACGGCCGTTCACAGTCCCGGAGAGGCAATCATTTCCCCGCATTCCGGACATTGTCCGGTCGATTGCCGCAGATCATACCCGCAGTGCGGGCATTCGCCGCGCAATGCCTGCCAGCGCCGCTTTCGCGCGAGGACTTTCCGCCGGCCTTGATAGAGCGGGATCATGCAAATGAACAAGGCTATTGGCAGGCCGATATATCCAAGGAGCAGCCCAAGCGGCGGGAAAAACACCAGTGCGAGTAACAATGATACAAAGGCGGCCGTGCCGATGGTCTGCATGGCCGGGCCATCGATCATGCGATCACGCCGTTGGGGAATGCGGTCGGGATGGACATGTGACGGTCGCATAACGGATGGCGTGCTGGTGTTCATGTGCTGGGATCACTTCACAAACGCTTCAAAGTCGGATTGAGTTCGGCATGCTCTGCGCGGAATAATTCCAGGTTTTCCGTGCTGAACATGTCCGCAATGTCTTCTTCATCGCCTTCATCATCATCGAAATCGTCGAGTGCACGAGGGCTTAGCCCTTTGAGGCGGACCACCTTCCCGACAAATTCCGGCAACGAGCGGGCCAGGACGTAATATTGCGGGTCTCCCTCATGATCGTCGATGGCGATGCAGCCGTCCGGATGCACTCGGTGGCCTTTCACCCAAAAAAAGGCGTCGCCATAGCCCGACTGCCCGATTGCCAGTCCGCTGGCGGCAGACCAATCGGACTCCGGCACCCAATCGGACAGGGACTGCCATTTCAACTCAGACCGCTCAGCGCCATAGAAAAAGAACTCATCCGGCCCGGCTTCATTCAGCCCCCCCTTTCCATCATCAGGCCACATCGGAATTGGCTGCACCGCAAGCAGGAACTGGCGCACGACGACTGGAAATTCGCTTCCCAGCCGTTTGTGTAATAATTTGAGGTCGGTGCCGCTACATCCGCCGCCCTTCGTGATAAGCCGCTTGCGTTCAAGCCATCGCCGGCAATCAACCAGCACCTCATCAAGCGACCGTCCGTCGCGCCAAGGAAACTTTGCTTGTGCCATGACGCTATCTCCGTGCGTGAGGAGGCAGAGAGGTCATCAGGCCCTTAGTCTCTCACAAAATCTCCGAAGAATACATCGGTTCAGCTACGAGGAAGCGGTGATTTGACGCGCCGTCCACTTTTGGTGTATTGTTCTCGCCCATGGCCCACACGACCCCCGACGCCAACCGCATTATTATTATCCCACGACATCGCGGGTAAGGCCGAGGCGTTTGATTTTTCAGAATTTTCCCGGCCCTGCCCTTCTCGGCAGGGCTTTTTGTTTTTATAGACGTGACTTCACAAGGTGCGGACATGAGCGAAAAACGCCGGATCGAAATCTACGACACCACCCTTCGCGACGGGACCCAAGGCGAAGGGTTTAATCTCTCGCTTCATGACAAGCTGCTGATCGCCAAAAAGCTCGACGAGCTGGGCGTGGATTACATTGAGGGCGGCTTTCCGCTTTCCAATCCCAAGGACGCCGCGTTTTTTCAGGAAGTGAAAGGCCTTTGCCTGCATCATGCGAAAGTCTCGGCGTTTGGCATGACCCGCCGCCGTGGCGTTAAGGCCGAGGAAGACCCGGGCATGAAGGCGCTGCTGGAGGCGGACACTCCGGTCGTCACGCTGGTCGGCAAGAGCAGCGATTATCAGGCGAAGATGGTGCTGAATGTAACGCCGGAGGAAAATCTGGCGATGATCGGCGATTCGGTTCGGCTGATGAAGTCCGCCGGGCGGCAGGTGGTTTACGACGCCGAGCATTTCTTCGACACCTTCCGCTCCAACCGCGATTACGCCTTGCGCACGCTCGTCGCAGCCACCGAAGCCGGGGCATCGGTCCTGGCGTTGTGCGATACCAACGGCGGCACGATGCCCGAGCAAATCGCCGAGGCGGTGGACGCGGTGCGCCAGCGCACCGATTGCCGGATCGGCATCCACACGCACAACGACGCCGGCCTGGCGATTGCCAATGCCCTGGCCGCCATCCGCAGCGGCGCATCCCACGCGCAAGGCACGGTGAACGGCGTCGGCGAGCGCTGCGGCAACATGGATCTCATCCCCCTCGTCGCCAATCTTCAACTGAAGTATGGCCACGATTGCCTCCTGCCCGGCACGCTGGCGCATATCACCGATGCCTCGCGCTTTGTCTACGAAACGGCCAATCTCAATTTGGTTTCCGGCCAGCCTTATGTCGGCGCCAGTGCCTTTGCCCACAAGGGCGGGATGCACGTCCATGCCGTTCAGAAAGACGTCAGCACCTACGAGCACATCAAGCCCGAAACGGTCGGCAACACGCGGAAGATTCTGATCAGCGAGATGTCCGGCGCGAGCAACATCGCCGCCAAGGCGGGGAAGAAATTCGACATCGAATCCGACAAGGCGACGTTGCGCAAGGTGCTGGAAAAAGTGCAGGAACTGGAAAACCAGGGGTATCAATTCGAGGCCGCCGAGGCGAGCTTTGAATTGCTGGTGCGGAAGGCGATCAACCGATACCGCAAGTTCTTCGACCTGCATCATTATCGCGTGACGGTCTTAAAATGGGACACACTGGAGGCGGTATCCGAGGCGACCGTCAAGCTTCGCGTGAACACGACTGACGAACACAAGGTTGCCGAGGGGGATGGCCCGGTGAACGCGCTGGACGGCGCGTTGCGCAAGGCGCTCAAGCCGCACTTTGGCGCGATCGACCGGGTGCATTTGATCGATTACAAGGTCCGGGTGATCAACAGCAACGATGAGACCGCCGCCAGCGTGCGCGTGATAATCGAATGCCGCCGCGAATGCGCCGACGGCGCCAAGGAAGTCTTCGGCACTATAGGCGTCAGCCAGAACATCATCGACGCCAGCTGGCAGGCGCTGGTGGATGCGTACGAGTATCATTTGATTCACGAAGAAGAGGCGATAAAGCAAATGTAGGGTCGACGTGTTAAGGCAGAACGTGTTTTTCCGGGCGCGTTTGGCGCGAAATGCTGCGGACGCCGCGCCCGCAAATCGAGTTTGACGCGAAGGCGCGAAGAGACGAAGGATTCGAAGGTATCTCCCGCGTTATTAGTTCACGACGAATCCGACGGACGACATGGCTAGCTGGAACAAGGTGGCAATGAACGCGTCCGCCAAGGTGGACCGTACGGCGATAGCACCCTCGTTCTGGTCGCGGGTTATCCGCACGTTCCATGGCACGCCTACATCGTTTCCAACGACATCCACTCGGGCGATTTTTTCCCGCAGTTGGCGCACTCGATCGAAATCGTGAACCACCCGAACGCATCCTGCCAACGGTCCTCAGCGATCGCGCCGTGGGCCTCTTCCAGGCAGAGCTCTTTGCCTTCAGTTTCTATTTCAATGCGACCGTAGTGATCGCGACCGCCACAACTCACGCAGTTCCAGACGACTAACGGAGGCCGAGGAAGTGAAGCTTGTTCCGGGCGGTGGCCTACAAAGCCATCCCACCCGTGAAAGTCGCTGTCAATGAGAAGGTGTTCCTTTCCGCAGTCAGCGCAGCGCGCACGGATCAAGAAGAAAAATTTGCCGCCGATCTCGGCGGTACACGGGCCGATCTCGCCGTTCCACGTATTAGTTTGTCCGGGATAAAGGAATTGGAACTTCAAACTTTCGCAATCGCAACGAATCCTTCCAGCAAGGTTCGTCTCATCGATGGTTGTTTCGTCAGGAACAATGCAATCCTTCAGATGGGTTGGTAGTGGCATCATGGGATACGGCCCCTTTTTCGCTCAGCTCAAAATCTCCCCAATCGGCTCCCCATCCTCCACCAGCTTCATCGTCCGGCCCAGTGCCACGACCTGCATTTTCGTGTAATCGAGGCCGAGTTGTTGCAGGAGGGTGGCGTGGAGGTCGCCGCAGTAATGGGGATCTTTGACCGCTTTGTAGCCGAATTCGTCGGTTGCGCCGTGAACCACGCCGCCTTTAATGCCGCCGCCGGCAAGCCAGGTTGAATATCCCTTGGGATTGTGATCGCGGCCGGTGGTGTTTTGCGACCAGGGACTGCGGCCGAATTCGCTCGTCCACACCACCAGCGTTTCATCCAGCATGCCGCGCTGTTTTAGATCGGAAATCAGGCCGGCGATCGGCTGGTCGGTGGCCCGGCAAAGCGGGGCGTGGGTGTTGATGTCGCCGTGGGCGTCCCATCCGCCGTTGCCGCCCCCGGCGTGGCAGATTTGCACGAAGCGCACGCCGCGCTCAGCCAATCGCCGGGCCAGCAAAAGCTGGCGGCCGAATTCATCGGTCGGCTGTTTGCCGATGCCGTACAGGTCGAGCACATTTTGCGGCTCGTGCGACAAGTCGACCGCTTCGGGGGCGGATAGCTGCATCCGCCCCGCCAGTTCATACGCCTTGGCGCGGGCGGCAATATCGGAATTGATCGCATATTGCTCGCGGAAATCGTGGTTGAGCGCTTCCAGCGCCTGCATCTGCCGATCGCGCTCCGCGGCCGTTGCGCCCGGCGGCGGCTGCAAATTCGGAATAGGCGTTGGGCCGATCTGGAAAGGCGTCGCCGCCACCTGCGCGCCCAGATATCCGCCGGTCAACTGCACCGGAGACGATGGCCGGCCGATGTTCACAAACGTCGGCAGATTTTTGTTGGCGCTGCCCAGCGCATAGCTGATCCAGCTTCCAAAAGTCGGATGATCGAACTGCCGCCCGCGGTGGCCGGTGCTGGTTTCGATCACGGCGGGAAAATGGTTCGGCTCATTGCACCACATCGAGCGCACCACCGCGATATCATCGATCACGCCGCCAATGTGGGGGAACCAATCCGACACCGGCGTGCCCGCTTTGCCATAGCGGGTGAAAGTGCGATGGCACGGGATCACCGGCCGCTGCATCGCGGCGCGGTTGTCTCCAAATCCCACGACGTCGATCAACTTTCCCGCCCATTTATTGCCCTTGGGGTCGAACGTATCGATATGGCTTACGCCGCCGCACATGAAAAGGAAGATGACAGATTTAGCGCGAGGCGGAAAATGCGGCCCGGAAATCGCATTGGGAATCTCCCCCGCCTGTGCCCACATTGCGCCCAGCGCCAGCCCCAGGAATCCGCCCGCACTTTGGTGAAGCAAACGCCGGCGCGAGATATGACCAATGGGATAAGGTTTGGAAAAGTCCATATCAGCTCACCGCACGTAAATACTCAAACTGAGCAGCTTTTGCGAAAATTCCTTCACGCCGGGGCAAGCGGCGCGCACAACCGTGGTTAGCAAGACAAGCGCTATCGCCGCGCCGCCCCGGATTTGCGCAACGCTCCGTAAATCCGATCTCGGCGCGGCAATCGCGCCTCGCAAATCCGGGGCGGCGCGGCGATGGCGCTATCTTGCTAACCACGATCGTGCGCGCCGCTTGCCCCGGCGTGGAGGCTTCTTCAGCTTTGGAGACACAATTGCAAATCGGTTTCCTCGCTTGCGCTACAAACCGCTCACTTCGAGTAAATAAACTCATCCAGATTAAACAGCAACCATGCAAATCCCTTAAGCCGCTCCGGCTTTCCGTCGAGATATTCCAGCGCCGCTTTCGCCTCGGCCGGCGATGGAGGCCGGGCAAGGGTGATTCGATATCCGAGATCGACGGCGGCGGGAAGATCGCCGCCGCATTTTTGGCGCAGCCGATCGGCGAATTTTTGCGCGGCCGCGTCGATCTGCGGGCTGTTCATCATGAACAGCGCCTGCGGCGCGGTCACGGTTTGCGTCCGCATCGGGCAAGGCGTGCGGCCATCGTCAACGTCAAAGGTTTGCAAAAACGCCGGCGTCACATCGCGCTCGGTCGAATAGCCGCGCACGATATACGCCGCCCGGCGGTTGGTGCTTGTCCTCGCCCGCCGGCCCCGCCCGCCGCCGGAAATGTCGAATGAGGGACCGCCGACGGACAAATCGAGATCGCCCGAGGCGCTAAGGATGGAATCCCAGATTGGCTCGGCCTCCAGGCGCTCAAGGCGATAATGCCAGAGGAACGAATCCGCTGGGTCGATTTTCATGTCCGCCGCGGCAATGGCCGGATCGACGGCCGACGCCATCTTATAGGTGTCGGACATCACCATCAGCTTGCTCATCTGCTTCATGTCATAGCCGCGCGCGACAAACTCCGCGGCAAGCCAATCGAGCAGCGCCGGGTTGGACGGCTCGCCGCCCAGGTGGCCAAAATCGCTGGACAGCTTTTGCAGGCCTTCACCGAAATGCCATTGCCAGAGCCGATTGACCGCCACGCGCGCAAACACCGGGTTTTCCTCTGCCGTCAGCCACTCGCTAAACGCCTCGCGCCGCCCTTCGCGAAAGTCGATATCCTTCGGCGCGAAAGGCCAGCCGGGTTGCACTTCATGATCCAATTCCGGCCGGTCGGCATCGCCGCTGGTCAGCTCGTAGCACTTTTCCAACTCCTTCTTTGGATCGCTCTCGACCGTCCAGAACGCCGGGAGCGCCGGGCGCTTTAATCCAGCGCCGGCGTCGTTCAATTGGCGCTGCAATTCGTCATATTTTCGCCGAACCTGCTCCGGCATCGCCGCCGTCAGCTTGTCCGAATCGATGCGAAGCACGGGGTAATAGTCGTCGGCGATTTTTTGCTCCGCCGCCGATCGGCTCTGTTGCGGCTTTTGAATAATCGCCCGCACATCCGCCGGCAGCATCGCCACGCGGTCGTCATAAAGCTTCTTGCGGTATGGCTCGATCAATTCATCGATGGGCTTCTGGCACGCGGCACGCCGCCGATCCAGTTCATCCTGCGCCCGCCCCGCTTCCACCACATCGGCCGGCGACGCCAGGATCACCTTCTTCACCACCAGCGGATCAAACAGCGCTTTCATCGCATAAAAGTCGCGCTTTTTGATCGGGTCATACATGTGATCGTGGCATTTGGCGCAGCCGACGGTCAATCCCATGAATGCCGTCGAAACGGTTTCGACGGCGGTGATCGCCAATTCGCCATGATCCTTCCCATCGCGAATGACCTGTCCGCGCGAGAGAAATCCCAGGGCAAACATGTCATCCGGCCGCGGCTCGATCGGCACGCGCACGCCGGTTGCCGTCATCTGCGTACGCACGGCTGACCGGCGGCCGGTGAGCTGCGCGCGAACGAACTGGTCGTAGGGAAGATCATCGTTGAGCGCATTGATGACCCAGTCGCGCCAAAGATAAAGCCCCGGCGCTGCCACCATGCGCTCGTCGGCGTCGCTATAACGCAGCACGTCCAGCCAATGCCGAGCGTAGCGCACGCCATGCTGGTTGCTGGCCAAAAGCCGATCGACGACTTTTTCGTAGGCATCAGGCGACGGATCATCAACAAACGCCTGCTGCTCGTCGGGCGTTGGCGGAATGCCGATGAGGTCGAGATAAATCCGCCGCAAAAGTGTTCGTTTGTCGGCCTGCGGCGCCGGCCGAAGTCCGCGGCGCTGATACTCCGCGGCGATGAAAGCGTCGATCGGATTCTGCGAGGCGCTGCTGGTCGCTGGAACGTTGGGCCGAACGACGGGCTTGAGCACCCAAAGATGTTCATCAACGACCCGGCTCGGAACGCCGTAAGCCGACCAGGCCAGCAGCATCAGCAGCGCCCCGGAAAGCGCTAGTGAATAGGTTTGGGCGAAACGCATGACGGCTGTCTTTCTGTGCGTAGGGCTTGGAACGATGATCAATTTACGGTTTGCCCTAAACTAACCGATGCAAGTTTTCTCGATAGAGCCCCAAGTCGACTGCTTAAACGCCGGCTCTGAGGTACTCCGAAGAGCCGGGTCTATCCCGTCAATCCCGGTAAAACCTAGCTCTTCGGAGTACCTCAGAACCGGCGTCGCGCGGGAAGTTGAATCGTCTCATATTTCGCTGGCAAACATAGGGTGGGCGTACTCGCCCACCATTTTGCTCGCGACGGGAAGTAACGCGGTGGGCGAATGCGCCTACTCTACGACGCGTAGTCTTTAACGTATCATGGGCGTCTCGCCCATGTTTCGCGGTACGCCGCGAATTCCATCAACCCTCATGCCAATGCCCATGGGCTAGCAGTCCATGATACGGTGGAGGAATTGCCCGCTGATTCGGTCACATATCCGTACAGCGGCAAGGGAGGAACGTGACGCCTTCACTTTATATCTCCAAATGTCACATTTTCCGGCGCAACCGGCTGATCGAGAATCTGAATCGTCGTGGCAGCGCCAAGATCCACCGGATCCGTCCATGCCCGCAGCGCCCAGACGACTTTCTTATCCGGCGTCACTTCCAGCGCCTGGGCCGGGGCGGTGGCATGGTCGATCTTGCCGCTCCATTCGTTCACCCAGTTGTTGAAAAGCGTGTTGCCGTTGGGCAGCCGCCAGGCGTTTTGCAGGTTGGCCAGCTTGTAATCCGGCAGATCGGCGCGGGTGATTTCCCACACCGTTTTGTGATCGCGATCGACTTCCTGCACGCCCCTGGGATCGGTGATCAGGATATTGCCATTGACCAATGGCGTAACTCCCCAGCATCCGGGGGCGGCAACCGACCGAAGCTCTTTGCCGGTCGAGTCATACTCGCACACTTTTCCCATATCCATATGGGCGACCATGATGGTACCGGCAGCCGTAAGCCGGGCGTGGCGAAATTGGCCGTGGGTGCTCTTGGGATTCTTCACCGGCAGCGGAAACTGCCTGACGATCTGGCCGCTGCTGATGTTGACCACGCGCAACACCGGCTCCGCGCCGTTCTGGATATACAGCACATGCTCTTTCCCGATCGGCATGGCGGTATGCACTTCCGATCCCTTGGGCGCATCGTATTTCCAAAGCACCTTTTTCTCCGGCGAAATCAGCTCGACGGCAAATTGATGGGCCAGCAGAATATTGCCGTTGGAAAGCATCACCGCATCGCTGATTTCCCCGCTGCCTTTGGGATCGTCATAAGACCAGACGATCTGGCCCTTGCGCACGATATACGCCTTCCGCTGCCGTGCTTCGCCAGAATAAAAGAAATCATGCTCGGCCAGTCCCTTCCCCGGCAAAACCGCCGGAGCGACCGGCCCGGCCGGCGCCGTCGGCGCAGCGGGCTTATCCGCCGCGATGGCGGCCGTGGCGGCGCTTAAAAGTGCCGCCGTTAATAGAACGCATGCCCGATGTTTCATGATTGCCTCGCTTTTATTCGTACCATTCTACACGAATTTGCCGCGACAATGCGCCTTACCAGCGTGGAAGCTGCACCACAAACGTCAAAACCGCGGCGATGAAAAGGATAACGACAAGCTGAGTCAGTAGCACCACCGAAATCGCATGGCGAAAGCGCAGGTAGACGCTATAAGCCACCAGCATCCGGTAGATAAAGACGGGAATAGGAATGGCCCAGGCCGCCAGCAGCAAGGTTGATTCTGAAAAAGGCAGCAGGCGACTCGATCGGGTAAGGATCATCGCCGTCGATTCCAGAATGCCCGCGGCCAGCGTGAAGAGCGCAACCCAAAGGACGATATCCCATGAATAGACGACAGCCCGAAGAATGTGCACGCTTCTGATCTGCGCCTGCCGCATGGAAATTCCGACCAGGTGCAGGGCGCAGAAACTTAACCACGGCCATGCAAGCATGATTGACGTCAACAGGATGATCGAACTGGGGTCCCAATCTGGCCAGACGAACGAGTAATAAGGGACTAACGCCGGTGGAGATGGCGGCGCGGGCCAGGGGCTTGGGCCCAGTTGAGAAGGCACGGAAGAAACGATTGGCGTTCCCCACTGGGTGACGTTGAAATCAACGACAGTCCACCCAACCACAGCGGCCATTGCCAGCAGGAATACCAGAGCCACGATGAACCAGTAAGAAAAAAGTCGGCCCGGCACGCACTTATGACCCGGCCGGACTGAATTCCAGAACCGGTTTGGCCGCAGACTCTGAAATGCGGTTTTCCAGAACGATCTGAATTTGCGGGTCGCCTGGTGTTCAAAGAGATACGGATGGCTGCGCCCGGAAGGGTTTAGCAGTTCTGACCATTCGAATCTGTAGCCGCATTCGGGACAGCGGGGAGTGATAAGCCCGCGAAGGTTGTAGTCACAGAGAGGGCAGGCGATTTCCCTGGGAAAACTCGTCCAGTCGGGCGCTCCCGGCAGGTTGTCGGGAAGCGATTGGATCGCCAGAGCAGGCGGTTTACCCGACTTTTCCATGCTCTGATTCCTCGCAGATTTTCTGTTAAAAACAAGGCTATGCGCAATTGACGATTGCGGGCCGAAAGCAAAGACGCAGGCAGGGATTCATTTACGCAAGATAACCCCTTGTTTCCAAACCTCACTTCGATATAATCTCCGATTCGACTATTTTCAGGACTTACGGAGAGTTGATTCAATGGCGGTGAAGCTACGATTTAAACGGATCGGCCACAAGAACGCGGCGGTCTATCGTCTTAATGCGGTCGATTCCCGATCGCCTCGTGACGGTCGCGTCATTGAGGAACTGGGATTCTACAACCCGCGCGAGAAGGACAAAGCCAAGCAGTTCACTGCCCAACTGGATAAGTGTCGTGCATGGCTCGACAAGGGCGCGATCCCTTCGGAAACCGTCTCGTCGCTGCTGAAAAAGAGCGGCGTGGAGCACAAGATGCTCCGCCTGCCCAAGCCGGGCAAACCCAAAGTTGCCCCAGCGCCGGCCGGTGAAAAGAAGGCGGCCGCCGCCTCGTAATTGTATTCATGCTGACGCGAGCCCCATTATGTGGGGCTCGCGTCTTCGTTTGGCGGCAACGGTTCGGAATTCGGATTTCCACCGCAGAGACGCAGAGAACGCGGAGAATACTGAAGATGATTAGGATCCTTCGGAGTACCTCAGGATGACGACGGGTCGCTCGATCGATTTGAAGAATGCTCTAGCATCGGAAGTCCACGCGTCACTTGATCTTCTCCGCGATCTCTGCGTCTGGGCGGTGGATATTCTTCGATGCCGCTGCGAATCGACATCCTGACCCTCTTTCCGGAGATGTTTGGCCCGATTCTTGGGACCAGCATTCCCAAGCGGGCGGCGGAGAAGGGGCTGGTCAGCTATCATCTGACCCAGCTTCGCGATTTTGCCGTCGATGGACATAAATCCGTCGATGACAAGCCGTTCGGCGGCGGGCCGGGAATGGTGCTGATGTGCCAGACGGTGTTCGATGCCGTCGCGGCGATCGAAAAACAGGACGATCGCCCCGCCACGCGGATTTTACTCTCGCCGCAGGGTCGGTTGCTCGACCAGCGGCTGGTTGAAGAACTGGCGAAAAAACCCCGGCTTTTGCTCATCGCCGGGCATTATGAAGGCTTCGACGAGCGGATTAGCGAAGCCTTGCAGCCGATGGAAATTAGCATCGGCGACTACATCCTCAGCGGCGGCGAATTGGCCGCGATGGTGTTGGTGGATGCAATTGTTCGGCTTCAACCCGGCGCGCTGGGCGCGGAAACGGGAGCGGCTGATGAAACGTTTGCCGACGGGTTGCTGGAATATCCCCAGTACACCCGGCCGCGGGAAATTGCCGGCCTGAGCGTGCCGGACGTGCTTCTCAGCGGCGATCACCAAAAAATCGCCCGCTGGCGATTGGAGCAACGACGGCTCCGCACCGAGCAACGCCGGCCGGATTTATGGCAGGCGTACGAACAGAACAACGCCGGGCTGCTGGCTGATGAGAAAGCCAGGGCGGAGGGGAAGAAGCGGAAGAGGAAGTAGGGTGGGCGTACTCGCCCACCATTCCTTTGCGAGGCGGCCAATTGGTGGGCGATAACGCCCGCCCTACCAGTTTCATCCGGCCCGGCCGGGTGAGATTTCGGGATGACGGTTTGGAAAGTGACCTGTCGTCCGATTTGAACAAAGAGCAAGATGTACGGGCTAGAAGCCCGTGCCACTGAAAACCGGAGACGAGCCATGATTAACAAACTGATAGAAGTCGTCGAGAAGGACCATCTCAAGAAGGACAACATCCCCACGTTCGACATCGGCGATACCGTTGACGTTCACACGCGCATCATCGAAGGCGAAAAAGAGCGCATCCAGATTTTCTCCGGCACCGTCATCATGCGCCGCGGCAAGGGAATCAACGAAACCTTCACCGTCCGCCGAATCGTGAATAACGAAGGCGTCGAGCGCATTTTCCCCAGGCATTCGCCATTCATCGCCAAGCTGGTGGTGAAGCGTGGCGGCGCATCGCGCCGGGCCAAGCTCTTCTACCTGCGCGACCGCGTGGGCAAGGCGGTGCGCCTGAGCGAGAAGAAGAAGGAAAAAGCCGAAAAGCCCGCCAAGGCCGAAGCCGCCCCCGCCGCCAGCCAGGAGCTGGTGGGCAGCGCGAGCTAAGGATTTGTCCGAAGGCAACCTGTACACGTTCTCGATGGACTTGCGGGACGATAAGGCAAACTTGCACAGGTTACTTCCGGGTTACCTACAAATTCCGACCATTGAATCTCGCAGAATAAGCCCGAATCTCCACAGAATTGGCACGAATTTTACGAATCGACGCCCAGACCGCGGGCCTTGGTTCGGAGATTCGTGCCAATTTGCGTTGGAAACATCCACGCCGTTGAGATAGGTTATCAGCCGACGCATATTTTCATTTTGCTTTATAACGGGGTGTCACCATGGCGTGCGTAAACTGGAAAGACCGCCGTTGCCATGCGGGCAAGTTTTGGCGGTTTCTTGTGATCACCTGTTTTTTGATGGCTCTGGTTCCATTTTCATTGCCAGGCATGTTGCGAAGGATTGTGCTGGCGCGGGGAATCTCTTCGTGTCCTTCGTCTGTTCGCGCCTTCGCGTCAAACTCGTTTGCGGGCGCGATGAGGCCGCGCCTTATCGCGTGGCGAATGTCTCGCTCTCAATCACGGCGTGAATCAAGCTGCGCAGCCCGCGGTCGTGAGCATCGGCCTGTTTAATAATCGCCGCCACGGCGTCGCGGTCGCTGAAGCCCATTTCCCGGCCCAAACCATAGGTCAGCAGCTTTTCCGTCAGGCAGCGGGCGAAGTTGTCCTTCCTCGCGACCAGCAGTTTTTTGAACTGGCGGATGTTGTCGAAAGCTTCGCCGCTGGCGAGCTTGCCGCTGCTGTCGACGGGCGCGCCCTGCTCGACGTTTCCCCAGCCCTTCTCGGCGTTGGTCACTTTCCAGCGGAGATAGTTCACGCGGTAATCGCCGATCGGGTCGAAGCTCTCCAGGGCAAAGCCCGGCGGATCGATTTTGCGATGGCACACGGCACAGCTTTCCACATGGCGATGCTTGTCAAGCTGCTCGCGGATGGTGGTTGCGCCGCGAATGTCAGGCTCGATGCCGCCAACGTTGGGCGGCGGCGGAGGCGTGGGTTGGCCGAGGATGTTTTCCAAGACCCACACGCCGCGAAGCACCGGCGAGGTGGTGGTTCCGTTGGCCGTCACTTTCAGCACTGCCGCCTGCGTGAGAACCCCGCCGCGGACGCTATTCGGCGGCAGTTGCACCTTGCGCATTTCGATTCCCTGCACGCCTTCAATGCCATAATGCCGGGCGAGGCGCTGGTTCAGCATCGCCCAGTCGGAATCGAGGAAATTGACGATCGGCAGATCATCGTCAAGCATCTTGCGGAAGAAGCCTTCGCTTTCCCACACCATGCTCACCCGCAATAGCTCGTCGAATTTGCCATACAGCTTTTCGTCCGGCGTGGTGTCGTTGATCTGCCGAAGGTGCAGCCATTGGCCGGTGAAATCAGTGACGAACGCCTGCGCCTTGGGATGCTTCAACATCCGCTCGACCTGCTCGTGCAGCGTTTTGGGGTCGCTTAACTTTTTCGCCTCGGCTAATTTCAGCAGCTCGTCATCCGGCATCGTGCGCCAGAGAAAATACGACAATCGCGATGCCAGTTCCGTATCCGAAAGCCGATTCGTTTCAGGCCGCAGGTCTTCGCGCAGATACAGGAAGTTCGGCGAGCATAAAACCGCCACCAGCCCCGTGCGCAGGCTGTCGGTGAAGCTTCGACCGGCCTCCAGCCGCGATTGCACCAGCGCCGTGTAGCGATCCAGTTCCACATCGGAAACCGGCCGCCGAAACGCCCGCGGCATGAATCGCCGGAGAATTTGCCTGGCATCGGCGATCGTTCCCTTCGCCAAATCGACATCGCCCAGAAGGCGGGTGTAACTTTCCGGCGGCCACTGATCGATGATCGGCCCGGTCATCTCCACCGGCCCAAAACCCACGCCGGGATATGGGGCATCCTGCATCGGCTTCACCCAGTTGGGCAAGCCGAACACGAAGAATTGGATGGCGCATTTGGTTTCAATCGTCGCTTCGATTTCAAAAGTTTTCGGCTCGGCCCCAACATCAAAATATCCCAGATTGCTTGACGTTGGCCCGATGGCCGAGAAGTCCGATGCCGTGACGGTGAACGACTGCAGCGCCGTGGTGTTAACCGCCGCCGCCGCAAAGCGAAAGCGATAGCGGCCGCGAATCGGCGTTCGATGCCGGCGGGTGGCGACCTTGGAATAGTCCCCCTTGTCGCTGTAATAAAGCACCACCCGGCCGTCTTTCACATTCAGCCCGCCGGATTCAATGTCCCCCTTGGCGTCGTCGGCGGGATTAATGGTGACAGTTTCGGTTTTGGGACGCTTGCCGACAAAAATCGCCGCGTCCACCGCCCGCCCGGCCGCTTCCATGTACGCCTGCATCTGCTCGGTGGAAACCGCCAGCGCCTGCCCGTTGTTATCGAATCCCCCGGCCTGCTGGTCCGGCGGAAGCAGATCGCGAACCTCGACATCCACCGCCAGGAGATCGTGAAGCGTATTCTGATATTCCAGCCGATTCAGCCGCCGCTGCACGACGGAGCGCCGTCCGCGATCGGCTTCGATGAGCTTGGGGCGAAGGGCGTGTAGAAACGTCGCCAGATCGGCTTGCGCCGGCCGGGGCTTTTTCGCCGGTGGCATTTCGCCCTTGTCGACCCGGTCGTAGATTTTCGTCCAAAGATCGATTTGCTCGGGAGCGGAGAGTGTTGGGCTCAGATGCTCCAGATCAAGCCCGGCTTTTTTGGTGTCGGCGTCGTGGCAGTCGATGCAGTTGGCCTGGAAGAATTGAGCGGCGGGCTCGGTCGTGGCAGCGACTGGCTGTGCGCTGGCTGGCCCGACGGCGGAGAGAATCGCCGTCAGAAAAAGGAGGTTTAGCGATATGGAGGAAGGATGGCGCATGGAAAATCATCGTGGGCACTGAGACGCCGGGTCTGAGGTACTCCGAAGACCCGGAT
>DASRRM010000320.1:0-9016 GCA_035695715.1 Tepidisphaeraceae bacterium | reverse complement strand
GGTTCGCGCAGCATACTTGAGCCAGGATGGCCGGGCCGACACGTTTCACGAGCAGCGTCCTCGCGGCTCCGCCGTGGGCCGCAATCGTGCCAAGGCGTTCCAAGCCGCCAGGTGAAGCGCAGAGACGGGCGTGCACCCCGGGCGTGCACCCCGGTTGCTTTCATCCCGATGGTTTTGTACGCTGATCTCCTTCGCGCAGCGACTTCAATTGGATATTGGGACGATTGAAGTCCTTCGGGGCAAACCGCTTTAATCGATGGCATTTTTCCCAGGAAGGGCTCACACCATGAGTCGATCGAACAGGCACGGACCGAGATATTTCGGCGTCGCTTTGGCGCTGCTTCTGGCCATCTCGGCTTCGATCGCGAAAGCTGCGGATTTTAATCTGGCCGAGGCGCGCAAAGGCGTGGTTTTTATCCGCGTCATGCTGCCGACGGGGGATCAATATGAAGGGTCGGGATTCATCGTCAGCGCTGATGGGCTGATCTACACCAATCGCCATGTCGTGCAGCCGGACGAAAGCGTCAAGGGCATTGTGCGCGTCGTCGGCGTTCCATCGGCGAAGGACCCCGACGAGTTGGAATTCTTCAAGGCGGAACTGGTTTTCGCGACTAAGCCGGATGATGTCGTTGATTTTGCCGTCCTGAAGATTGCCGCCAAGCCCGGGTATGGGCCGTTTCATACCGTTCCACTGTCGTTTGGCGTGGCCGAGCTGGGAAGCGCGGTCGCCGCCATCGGCTATCCACATGTTACCGACGACAAGCCATCCCTTTCGCTCAATAAAGGAAGCGTCTCCTCGTCGAAGGTGAAGATCGGCGACAAAGCGTTTTGCCAGACCGACGCCGCCATCAACCATGGCAATTCCGGCGGACCGTTGCTCAATCTCAAGGGAGAAGCGATCGGCATTGTGACGGCGAAGAAGGGGGATGCACAAAACATCGGTTTTGCCCTGTACATGAGCGAAGTGAAGGCGCTTGGCGAGGCGGCTGTTGCAATAGGCGCAAGGATTCAGCCCGAGCCCGGCCCGTCGAAAATAGCCGAGCTTCCCAAACCTGACGCCATCGAGCCTGTCGCGGCCAATTGGGACCTCGGCGCCGGACGAGTTCACGAAGAGAAGGGTTCGCTGCAAGTGGATGCCAACGGCGGCGAATTCTGGATCGTCAGCAAGAAGCCGTTGCCGGAAAATTTCCAGATCACCATTCCCTGCGCGGTGGGTTTCATGCAGGGAAACCAGGTGCTTCAGGAATCGCAGCGGTCGATTTTGCGGACGCTTTGCATCCGTTTTGCCAGCGACGATTTAAAGAGCTCGATCCTGGAATCACGCGGCTACCTGATCGAATTCAGCCATCAACAACTGCTGCTGTTCCGCGAGCAGGCGCGGAAAAATCATGCCGATCAGATCGTAGCCAACGTCAATGTCGGCAACACCGATGAGCCAATGGTTCTGACGCTGACGCGCAAGCAGGGAACCATCACGCTGGCGCGGGGGAAGGACGAACTGCTCAAGTGGCGCGATCCGGCTCCCCTTCACAGCGCGAGAAGGAAACTTTGCCTGGGCGGCTATCTGGCGCAACTGGTGCTTGGGCCGGTTTCGGTGGTCGATCTGGACAAGCTGGAAAAGGCCGCCGACAAAGCCGCCGGCCCGGAAAAGCCCGCCTCGCCAATCGTTGGCAAGTGGGTTCCGGCCAGTGGAACCGACAAAGTGTCGACGCTGGAATTCACCGCCGATGGGACAGTCAACTATGTTTTCGGCCTGCGCGACAACCAGAAGTTCGACGGCACTTATACGGTTGTAAGCGGTACGATTGTTGAGGTCGCCTGGAGCGAGGACACGCTGAAGAAAAGTAATTTGCTCAGCAAGCTCCCGAAAAAGGCGCGCTACGTGGTCACAGCCGAAAAGCTGACCTTTGACCCAACGCTGCACAACAACACGAAAGTATGGAAAAGAGCAGGATGATGCGAAGAGCCATCATCACATCATTTCTCGGATGCTCGACTTTGATCATTTGCGATTGCAACTCAATGGAGCCGTCGCCCAGATCGACAGCCGTTGCCAATGTGGTTGAACGGGAGTCGGTGGCATCGGCACTTTCCCGATGTATGAAGTACGCTGCGCCGAGCGATCAGCTCGTCTGCTGGAATAAGCCCGGCAAAGGGTATATGGGAATTCCATCGCCAGCATGCTGGAATGATTTCCTGCGGGCCTCGGTTGATGAAGTAGCCAGCGAGCCCGTTGTGTTCCTACATGAAAGATCCACAGGAAAACATCGGCCACAACTCGTTGTGATAGTTTTCTACGGTAGTGACTCTTGGAATTGGGACTGGCAGCTTAGTGTGAGCGTCTACGGCCCCGATGGCTCATGGAAATCTTCGACGGATACGAGCGTCGAAGGGATCGATCCAGATTCGCTTCACCTGTTTGCCGGTCAGCCGGATCCTGCCGACCAATCACATTTCACCATAGGGTACGAAATTGAAGGGCAAAAGGGTTTTATCGACGGGCGGCTTCTGGATGACGGAAGCGTGAAAATGGACGGGCCAGGGCCGGAGTTCCGCGGGCGATGACAGCTATTTCAGCTTTCAAGTCAATGCGGCGTGTGCCGATGCCCGCCCCGGCCGAGCTATCTAATCCTGCAACGTCATCTCAACGCAGATTGTGTCGCGAAGGCTCGCTGCACAACAACACCAAGGTCGGGAAACGGGCGGGCTGACGGTTATGCATTACTCATGATGGATAGCGCTGCCATCGATCCGCCGAAACCGGCGGCGATACAGAGGCTTGTGCGCACCGGGCGAAGCGTCAGACGCGGATTGATTTCGACTGCCTGCGTCGGGATCGCTTCGCGGCTCAGGATGTTGGGCGGGATGATGCCATGGCGATGGGAAAGGCAATTCAGCGCGATCGAAATCAGTCCCGATGCTCCAAGGCTATGGCCCAAAGCTGCCTTGTGGGAGTAGAGGGTTGGCGGATTCTCCTGCGAATCGTTCAGGTGTGATTCGATAGCCGCCAACTCGATGGGATCGTTGGCGCGGGTGGCGGTGCCGTGGGCGTGGATCAAATCGAACTGGCGATTGTGGAAAAGCGGGCGCAGAAGATGGCGAAGCGCGACACCATCGGCATCGACGCCGGTTAGATGGGTCGCATCAGCGCCCATGGCGAAACGGTCAATCGCCAACGGGCTTGAATCGACGGGCTGAACGCCCGGCGCTTCGAGACAAACCGCCGCCGCGGCTTCGCTCACCACAAATCCAGCCCGGTTTTTGTCGAACGGCCGGCAGCCATGTCCAGGCGGCGAAAGCACGCCAAGCCGTTTAAAGCTCGCCAGAAACAGCGGATGCAGGGAAGATTCCGTCGCGACGACCAGGGCGCGTTTGACTTCGCCGGCACGGATCATGATGGCCGCGCGAATCAGCGCGAGCAGACCGCTCGCGCAAGCTGCGGAAAGCGTGAGCCGCGGGCCGTGGATGGTGAGTTCCGTTGCAACGGTGACGGCGGTTTCAGCAAGACCAAGGCATGGAGCCAATTGCTCATTTTCACGAGGCGCATCAGCGCGGCCGAGCCAGTCGTCGACCGGGCCTTTGCTGGTGCCGACGATTAATGCTGCGCCGGTTAGCAGCTTCTCGCTCCAACCCGCCTCGGCCACCGCTTCCCTCGCAGCGCGCAGCGCAAGGGCGCTGACGCGCGGTTCGAGGTGCGAATCGACATCAGGCACGCGGGCGTGATCGGTGATGAATCGGCCGGCGCAAAGCGAGCGCCAGGTTGATGCCGCGGTGTTGCCGAGGGGAGTGCAAAGGCCGATTCCGGTAATGAGCGGGGTCACGAGGAAAGTGGGATGGATGGCTGGTCCATACCTTCAATGGGGACACAAGCTGGCTTCGTCGGAATTTTGACGCGAAGGCGCGAAGAACACGAAGGTCACGAAGAGATTCAAGTACTTAAGCTGAGCCGTTTTTAAAAACGCTTATCGTGACACGGCCGTCCCGGCCGTGCCCCCGACGAGAAAACGACAAGAATAGTCGTTGGCGACTCTTGAACACATCACACCGCCAGCACGGGCGAGACGCCCGTGTCACGCGAAAGTACCAGAACCCACAGCGGCGCGGGCAAATTCCCGTATCACGGGCGTCTCGCCCGTGCCTTCATTTCACGAGGACACGGGCGAGACGCCCCTGATACGGGAAAATTCGCGTACCAGCACAATCCTTCGGAGTACCTCAGAGCGTGTAAACTTTTGCGTGACATGGGCCCGCCCATGTTTTCGAACGGGAAACAGGGGCGGCCCGCCCGTGCCACGTCAAAAATTCACACGCTCTACGGAGGACGATCGCGCAGGCGCGCGGCCCGTGTGAAAGCTATCAATTAGTCATTTGTTTCGCTTCCTTCGTCCTCTTCGCGCCTTCGCGTCAACTCTTTCGGACTATGAACCCAGGTGTTGGAGCATATTGCTTCGCCGATTTCTCGTCCGCCAACGCGATCGTGCCAAGCGGCATTACGATCCCCCGCAACACGACGCACTTGTGCAGGGTTTTGGCTGCGAATCCGCATCGCGCGCTGGAGAGTTCTCAATGGCCACACCTTTCGGCAAGCCGTCCTTATACGCCGCACGCGGCTTGAGGCCGAGCGTCGTCAGCAACTCCCGGTCAGCGTCGTAATCGGGCGACGGCACGGCCTTGGTCAGCATCTGACCGGTGTCGCTGGAGAAAATCGAATTCGCCCCGGCCATGAAGCACAACGCCTGATCGCTTTGCGACAGCTTGGCCCGCCCGGCCGAGAGACGCACTACCGATGCCGGCATCAAAATGCGGGCGGCGGCGATCATTCGCACCGTCTCCCATACCGGCACGTCCGGCTCGCCCGCCATCGGCGTGCCGGGCACTTTTGATAGCACGTTCACCGGCACGGATTCAGGGTGGGGATTGAGGCTGCTGAGCGTGTGCAGCATCGAGATTCGGTCGTCCTCGGTTTCTCCAAGGCCGATGATCCCGCCGCTGCAAACCGTCACGTTGGTTTTCCGGACGGCGGCAATCGTATTCAAGCGGTCGTCGTAGGTGCGCGTGGTGATGATCTTGCCATAATGTTCGCGCGAGGTGTCGAGGTTGTGGTTGTAGGCATACAGGCCCGCCTCTTCGAGGCGGCGCGCCTGGTCTTCGGTCAGCATTCCCAACGTGCAGCAGACCTCCACGCCAACGGCGCTCACCTCGCGCACCATTTCCAGCACGCGGTCGAACTGCTTGTTATCGCGCACCTCGCGCCAGGCTGCGCCCATGCATACCCGGCTGACGCCGGCTTCTTTTGCCCGGCGGGCGATGTCGACCACTTCGTCCTTTTCCATCAACGCCGAGGCTTTCACCTCGGTTTTATAGCGGGACGATTGCGAGCAATAGCTGCAATCCTCGGGGCATCCGCCGGTCTTGATGGAAATGAGCTTGCAGACCTGCACCTCGGCCGGGTCGTGAAAGCGCCGATGGATTGCCGCCGCCTGGAAGATCAGTTCCATGAGCGGCATGCGGAAAAGCGCCCGCACTTCATTCAAAGTCCGGTCGTGGCGGATTTCGCCATTGGTTATGGCGGATCCGCCGCTGGTTTTGCTGTCAACATCTACACCGAGCACGAAACCTCCGGAATCAGTGCCTGAGCAACTTGGCGAACGCATTTTGAACGGGTTGCGCATCCTGCAGCACGAGGGTTCGACGACCGACATTGAATGTCACCGCGGCCATTTTGCCGCTTCGTTTTTCCGTCAGATAAACAACGTCGCCGTTGGTGCTGGGAGCGATGACCATCGTGTAATCGTTGTCATGCTCGGTTTCGTATGCCGCACTTGTGGGGCGGGGAGCGAGAAGGTTGGCAACGAGCAGGATGACAGCCGAAAGAGAAAGGATGCCGATCGTAAAGGTTTTCTTATCCACCATGATGTTCACCTGTTTCATTAGATATGATGAAATTTCAGAAGGACGCCGGAGATTCGATTTACTTGAATACTTTGCTTAGATCCAAGGCGTCGAAGTCGGCCATTTTGTTCTGATTGGGATTCATGGTGCGAACGGCCATGAAGTGGTTGCGCGTGTCGTAGATATACACCACGCCGCCCGGAACGCCCTGGGCCTCGCCCGACACCTGGATGTATTCCGAGGGTTCGGGAATCCTGGGGACCTGGGCGTTGGCTGATTTAAGGAAACCATTGCGGAAGCACAGGCTTCCCAGCAGTACCAAATTCAGCAGGATAAGCGCCAAAACGGTTTTGGATCGCATGTCGGCCTCCTCTAGGGTGGTTGGAACGATGGAGTCATTGCGGCCGAGCCCCGAATTGGAACTCATTTTGCCGTGATTAGCTCTTTTTGTGGGAACGCCTGGCGTCTTTGAGCATGACGCACACGATCAGGATGGTCAGCCCGCCCAGCAGCATATAGTCCGTCGCCACGCCGGTGTCCAGAACAACGGTGCGACCCATGTACCCTTCGAGGCGCGCATCGTTTTGCAAATCATCGTCAGCGGCACGCGCCGATCGCGACGAGCCGAAAACCGGACCGATGAAACTGAGTGCAATCAGGCAGGCGGTAAGAACCCGGCGTTTGCCGCTAAGTTTGGCGGGGAACTTCATGTCCATATCATAACCAACTTTCAATGGGCCGGGCAAGAGAGCGAAAGTCCTCGGCGGGAAGGCTGACGGTTTCCCACTTCACGCTTCGGCGGCGCATGTGATTGCGGTACTCGGTCAGGTCGATCCCCAACATCCAATACCAGCGACCCTTGTGCTCAAACATCCCCGTTTCCGGCGTCAGCGGCGCATCGATCCAATACACGAATGTCAGCACCGCTTTGTATCCCTCGCCGAACACCTGTTCCCATTGCATCAGGTCTGTGACGTCCTGTTCGGTGGTCCAGGTCTCGAAGCTGCTTTTGCCGTTTCCCTTTCGCGCCTGCCTGCCCTTCACGTCGATAAGCAGATTCGGGCCGGTCTTGCTGTAAACAACGAAGTCGAAGCTTTTCAGCTTGGCATTGGCGAAGAGCGCCTTCTTGGCTTCATCGACGGCTACGCAGGGAATTCCCCGCTCGCGAAGGAAAGCTTCGAATGCCGCTTCGTAATGGACGGTTCGGTCGGCCATTGCAGGTGAAAAGTGAAGGGTAAATGAAACCTGGCGATGGGTTGCGACAGTTGTTCGAAACGCATCGATCGGGAACTGTTATACAGCGCGGTTGGGGTAGAGAGTAGGGAAAATTCCGGGCGTATGTTTGAATCCTGAGAATCACCGGACGCGCGGGAAGACCGGTTTTGCCGCTTGCGGGTTCGCGGATCAGGAATCGGGGGTGTTGGAAACTGATTCGCTCGACGCGTGGTTTAATCTGCTACCGGTTCGCGAAATGGATTTGTGGGACCGTGGTTTTTAGTCCGCGAAGCATTCGCGAGAATGGTTTGCAAAAACGTGGATCTTGACCCACAACGGATTCGCGAGAACGATTTGCAGAATTAACGTTGTTTGATCCGCGAAGCACCCGCCCGAACCGATTGCAGACCCGAAGTTGTTGATCCGCAAATCCGCAAGCGGCAAAAGTCAGCCTTCTTCCGAAACTACGCCGTCTTGCGCATTGCAACTTTCCCCGGCGCAGTTGCCACTGGCGCGGGCGCTGCTGAACCGCGCTTGCGCTCCCCCTTGTTGACGTAGAGGCGCTTGTCGGCTTCCTCAAGAAGCGCCGCGGCGGTGCGAGGCGTTACTTCATTCAGGCACGCCGTCCCGATCGACAGCCGCGGAAGCTTTGACACTTTCAGAGTCTTAACCAGTCCGTCAACCATGCTCCCGAGGCGCTCAGCCACCGCGATCGCCTGGGCAAAATGCAGCCCATCGAGCACGATTACGAATTCATCGCCGCCGCAGCGGAAGGCCGCGTCATTCTCGCGCAATGTCGATCGGAAAATCTGCCCCATCGACCGCAGCAATTCATCGCCCGCGGCATGCCCGAGGGTGTCATTCAACGGCTTGAAATTGTCGACGTCGACCATCAGCACGCTCACATAGCTTCCCGCCAGAGTCGTTCGCTCGATCGCCTTGGCAAGATGCTCGTCCAGCGCCCGGCGATTGAGCAGTCCAGTGAGCCCGTCGCGTGTAGCCTGGTGTTTTAACGAGCCGATCTTCCGCTCCAGGGCCTCGGTGCGATTGGCGATGCGCTGGCGGACTTCATGATCCATCTCCGATTTTTGCGAGCGAATCTCTCCGAGCAAGCCATGAATCCGCATCGCCAGCGGCGCGAGACGGCCTTCAATGGCGTTCAAGTCGTCAATAGGCGCTTCGCCGGCGGAAATCTCGGGAAGAAGCTTTTCCAGGCGTGCCAGGGGATCGATCAGTTGCCGCCGCCGCTTGGCGCTGCAGTAGATCGCTGCTGATGCGGCAGACATGGCCAGCAGGAATTGTCCCAGGCAAACCACCTGGACCCACAGTCCCGACCAGATTTGCTCGGCAAGCCAGATCAACGCCATGGCTTCGCCAAGCAGCAGGCTCCCCTGAACGATCAGGGTGAGCGCATGGCTGCGCGCATCGGAATGGTGTGCAGCCTCGGCCGACAGGACGTCTTGCATAATTCCATTTCCTCGTTGGTTTTATCGGCGAGGAGATGGCAAGGGTTGAGGGGTTGACGCGTCCTGGGGCATTGATGTGCTCAACACACAGGTATTTACGTCAGAAATAGCTGCTGCAAGGCGCTCGAAAGATCACCCTATGGACTCATAAATCATTGCAGCGTGAAGAATTTCCTGATCCGAAGCAACAAATCCCCCTGCGTATGTTCGGCATGGTGCTGCAACGCATCGGCATGCAAGCCGGCGATGATCGCGTCCAACTCCAACTTCCGCCGCGCCAACAGGCCCGACATCGCCTCGGCGATTTCCGGACGTCGCCGCAGGGTGTCGGCGAAGCTTTCCTTGTCCAGCCGATAACACACCACGTCTGTCGTGGCGGTCACCGTGGTGGAGCGTGGCTGGCCGACCATCAGGCCCATTTCGCCGAAGACATCGCAGGCATG
>DASRRM010000319.1:0-16756 GCA_035695715.1 Tepidisphaeraceae bacterium | reverse complement strand
ACAACAAATTCCGCGTCCTGCAACACCGGGCTTACGGCCTGCGCGACGAGGAATATCTACGATTGAAGATCCTGACCAGCACCCTCAAAGCAATCTGAAATCGTAGAAAATCGCCCACTCGGTTTCCCGAAGAGCCTGAATAATTAAAAGCTCGAAACCAAAAATGGGTTGAACGCCAAGACGCCAGGAACGCCAAGTTCGGAAAGAAGAGAGAAAAATCCGTTGTATTCTTGGCGGCCTTCCTTGGCGTCCTTGGCGTCTTGGCGTTCATTTCCAGCATTTTGTCGAGAGCCTTAAATCTGCGACCCCGCCGCCGGGCGGAGGAAACGGTCGATGATCTTCGACACATTATCCTTATACGATGGTCCGGCCTTGAGCGTGTTCCAGCCCGGGATGGCGGAGAAATTGCTCCAGTGCTTCTTCACGTCGTTCTCGTTTTCGTGAACGATCATGTAGGTCAGTTGCGGCAGATCGGAGCCGGCAAAGGCGCCGCCATAAAAAACGCCGTGCATCCCGGCCTGCTCGAAGAACGCGAATTCGCCGGCGTTGAACATCTCCAGCTTGTTCTTCGCGCGCTCCTGCGAACGGCTTTCATACGTGCGCAGCTCGAACAACCGCCCGGCGGCTTTGCTCGGCACCGTCAGCTTCGGGGCCTTTTCCATCGCCAGCAAAAGCATGTTTTCGTAACGGGCAAAAGCCGGGTCGGCTTTGGTTGCGGTGAGCACGGCCTCACCGGCCTTTTGAAACGCGGCATCCGCCGAGAGGCGGTCTTCCAGGGTGATGACCGATTCCAAGGAGTGGTGCGGCAGCAGCACCCAAAGCTCGGCCGGGTCGGTTTCGAGCTTGGCCGCGGCGTTGTCCTTGGCTAGCCGCTTGAAAACGCCGACCGGCTCGATCCCCGCGCGGTTGCAGGCGGGAATAGCCGCCTCGGCGAGGAATTTCTCGAACGCCTCCATCTTGGCCGCCGTGGCGAAGTGATACGTGCGCAGATCGTAAATCTCGCGCCCCGAAATCGGCGCATCGGCCGCGGCAGAGACACGCCCGGCGAGCAAACCCGCGGCGGCAGTTGTCGCGGCGGCGGCGAGAAATTCACGTCGTTGCATCGGTGTGGTCCTTTCTGATTTGCTTCGCCGCCCCTCGCATGCATTGCGAACAACGCGGCATCTGGAATTACGACGCGGATGCGGCGGCGTTGCGGGCGCGAATCCGCATCGTCGCTTTCAGCTCCTCGCTTGAGGCGTGAAAGCGTGATGTGGAGCATAATGATCCGTGCTGACATGATTGATTCACGCCGTGGACGAGCGCCAACGAGGACGCGGATGGGGCGGATTGCTCATAATCACTTTGACGACCGGTCCACCACCATGAAGGATGCTCGAAGGATGTTCACGAAAATGACTTGCACAGTTTTCCTCGATCGCTTCTCAATTTTGTCCGCTCAACGCCGGTTCTGAGGTACTCCGAAGAGCCGGGTTGTTCGCGCGTTCGACCCGGCTCTTCGGAGTACCTCAGAACCGGCGTTTTTGGGGCAACTGATGTGGGCTTCCATCCAAGTCGCGCGCACGAATGACCGATAATCACCGTATCAGCGGTATTTTTTGCGCCGAGCCGCGCGCTGATTTTGAGCGAGCCACATGCATCCACCCCCCGGCACAAATTCCTCCAACCCCCCGCGAAGATGGCTGGCGGCGCTGATTGTTTTGCTGGCGGCGGTGCATTTTTATTGCCCGCCCGGGCGGGTGGCGGAATTGGAAGTGGTTCCGGATTCGGTGGAATATGCGGTGGCGGGGCACGAATTTGCCACGAGCGGAAAATATCAGATTCATGTGAATGGCCGGGCGCTTCCGCCGCGATATCCGCCGGGGTTTTCCGTGATTTTTCTCGCGCCGGTTTACGCGATTGCGCCAAGGAGTATCGGGAATGGAATCTTCGCCGTGTGGCTGGCGGGAATTATCGCGGCACTCTTCGCATACCTCATCGGCGAAAAACTCGCCGGCCCTTGGGGCGGCGTGTTCGCGGCCGTCTTGCTAATGCATCACGCGCAAATCGCGGCGTATACGCAGGTCATCATGACCGATATGCCGGCGGTGGCGATGGCGCTGATCGCCTGCTGGATTTTCCTGCACCTTGCCGAGCGCTCCGCGCCGCCGGTGCGCCTTTACCTTTGCGCCGGCGTTGTCTGCGCGCTGGCGATTTCCATCCGGCCGTTGACGGGATTGTTGCTGGTGCCGTTCCTCTTCGACATTTTCCGGCGTCGCCGGGATGCAATGTGGCGCGATCTGCTGGCGCTGGGTGTGCCCTGTGCGCTGGTGATCGTCGGCACGGCCCTTTACCAATGGCATGCCTTCGGCGATTGGCGGCGGACGGGCTATCAATTCTGGCTGGCCGTTCCCTACGACTATGCATCGCTTACGTTTTCGCCGCGCTATTTCGGATTCAACTTCGAGATTGTGCGGAAAGATCCACTGATTCTGCTGCCGATATTGTTTGGCCTTCTCGGCACAATCTCGCTTTGGCGGAAACGCGCCGCCGGCGTAGCGCCGATCGTTCAGTTCTTGGTTCTGGCGATCATTCCGCTCAGCCTCGTGCATCTGGTTTATTTCTTCCGTGACATCCGCTTTCACTTTCCTTTGATTAGTTTGCTGCTGGTATTGGCGGGCGCGGGAATAGCCGTCTTGATACCGGAACACTTGCGCCGGAAGTTCTGGTTCGCGCTGCCGCTGCTGGCGTTGATGATCCTTCTGCCGCGAATCGGCGAAAATCCGCTGGAAGAAGGCCCGGCCATCCGCCATCACGTCGCGACAGCGGCTGCCGAGCTTCTGCCGGCCAATGCCGTGCTGATTTCCCGGATCGACCCGGCGTATCTGGAGCAGATGGTCTGCCGCGGAACATCGCGCCGGGTCATCCCGCTCGACCGCCAGACGCCTTACGCGTCGGCGGTGATTGCGTTTCGTCGCATTGCCCTACTAACGCCGCCGCCGCGAAACGCCGCGGATCACGCCTGCGCGGGCCTCGTCAACGGCGGCGCAGAAAAGCTCTACGCCGCGACGGCGGATGAGGAGATCGGGCAGTTGAAAGCGTGGGTGGGCGCGGGAGTGCCAGTTTATCTTGATACGCTTTCGGCAGGGCTGGAGGAGAAATCCCGCGCGATGATTGGGAAGGCTTTTCGGCTGGAGTCGGTGTCGAACGCTGAGCCGTGGCTCGTGCGGTTGGCGCTGCGGGAGTGATGACGCGGCGATTTAGTCAACGATGGTCAGTAACCCCTTAAGACTTCGATTAATCAGTTCGGACATGGTGAGCTTGTGAGTGTTCGCGTAGCGAAGCGATCGGGCGCGAACATCCGGATCGAGCTTGACGAGGACTTCGTCCGCACTTCGCTTCACGTACACGGAGATCGCAGGCCCCTTGCGCATCCGGTTCCATAATTTCCGCTCACTAGCTGTCAATGGTTTCGTTTTTGAAAGCGGTATCGCACGATCGAATTCCTTCGTGGCGGCTTTGAGCTCAGCGACGCTCATTTCCCAATACGGCTTTTCTTTTTTTGCCGGGGTCTTCATCGGAGTCACCTTTCACCACGCCTTAACGGACGGGCATGGATAACGTAAATCGCGGATTCGTCCTGCTCAACCGCCACCCGTTCCTCAAGCGACAGATTCCGCTCATCGATCTCGTCAATTTGGCGAACCACGTAGATTACCTGAATCATTCGCCCGTCGCGGGTTCGACCGCGCACCAACCATTTTACGCCGCTGGTTCGCCTTGGGTAAGGGCGGCTTGCGCGCCGCACCACGAATTCCGCGTCGTCCGGCTCGATTCCGTGCTCCGCGATATGCTCCACATTGTAGTCGTCCCAATAGAAGAACATTCTGTCACTCCTGCGGCTTCATCAGCGGAAACAAAATCACATCCCGGATGCTTTCCGCGCCCGTGAGCATCATGACCAGCCGATCGATTCCCAGTCCCATTCCCCCGGCGGGCGGCATGCCGTAGCGGAGGGCGTTGAGGAAATCCTCGTCGACTTTTTGCTGCTCCTCCTTGTCGCCGACCTGGTGCTTGAAGTTTTCCGCCTGCACGTCGGGGTCGTTCAGTTCGGAATAGCCGGGGGAAATTTCCTGGCCGTTAATCGCCAGCTCGTACACGTCGGCGAAGAAGGGATCATTCGGGTTTTTTCGGGCCAATGGAATAATAACGGACGGGATATGCGTGACGAATGTCGGGTCGATCAAAGTAGGCTCGATTAACTTCTCATAAACCTCGACTAATTGCTCTGCCGGCGATTTTCCTGCAAGAGCAAGACTCTTTGGACCGTAGGATGCATCGCGCGCTATCGCCCGCGCAAGCTCGGTGTTCCCGAGCGACAGAGATTCGCGAAGTCCCCGGCTGTCTCCGGACTGCAGCAGTTGGAACAGTGTCGGATTTGCTTCCTCCAGCGGTCGCTTGTCGAATTTCCAGCCAATCCATTCCTCGACGAGTGCGGTTAGCGGCCGGATCCGCCATGGCCGCTGCAGATTAATCGTCTTCGTTACAACTCCCTCGGCATTCTTATGCTCAATCTTCAACCCCCCAAACAGCTTCTCCGCCACATGGCACACCAATCCCTCCACCATATCCGCCATGGTTTCCCACGAGCCGTAGGCTTCGTAGGCTTCGAGCATGGTGAATTCGGGATTGTGCCTTGGGCTGATTCCTTCGTTGCGGAAGTTGCGATTCAGCTCGAAGACTTTGCTCATGCCGCCGACGAGGAGGCGCTTGAGATAAAGCTCGGGGGCGATGCGGAGATATAGGTCGATGTCCAGCGCGCGGTGATGGGTCACGAATGGCCGGGCGGCGGCTCCGCCGGCCAGCGGCTGCATCATCGGCGTTTCAACTTCGGTGTATCCCAGGTCCGTCAAATAACGCCGAACTTCCGCCACCACGGCGCTGCGCAGCTTCAGCACGCGCATCACTTCCGGGTTGGTGAACAGATCGACATACCGCTGGCGATAGCGCAACTCCACATCCGTCAACCCCGACCATTTTTCCGGCGGCGGAAGCAATGACTTAGCCGACATGCTTAATGTCTTGGCCCATACAGTTACTTCGCCGGTCTTGGTTTGGCCGAGCGGGCCTTCGATGACGATCTGGTCGCCGAGGTCGATCAGTTTCGCGACGTTCCAGTCGGCTTCGCTGAGGCGTTTTTTGTCCAGGGCGATTTGCAATTCGCCGGTCTCATCGCGCAGACGGACGAACTGGAGCTTGCCCATGTCGCGGATGAAGACCAGCCGCCCGGCGGTTTTCACCACGGGGCCGCCGTCCTGGCCAAAGTCGCTCTTGTGCTGGGCGCGCACCGCGGCAAGCGATTGCACGCCCGCGACGCGGCCGCCATAGGGGTCGACTTTCAGCTCGTCGCGCAGCTTGGCTAATTTCTCGCGGCGTTCCTTCTCGTACTGATTAATTGGCTGTTCCATGGTGTTGTGTCGGGCGAAAGTCCGACGATGATAGTGGTAAACCGCACAGACGCAAAGGACGCGAAGGGAGATGAAAGCGAGGAACGAAGTTGCTGCCGCTTGCGGCTTCGCGGATCAAGTGCCGTCTTCGCGGAGGTGTTCGGGGTGACGGTTATCGATTCGCGAAGCCGCAAGCGGCAATACAATAGCGAACTCCGTTCCCCTTTATTGGTCATTCGTCATTCGGATTTCCTCATTTCCCATGACCTTCCCCCATTACTTCCACATCTTCGGCCACCAGATCCACCCGCATCTGCTGATGGAACTGATCGCCTACACCGGCGGATTCCAGATCTACCTCCGCTTCCGCAAGCGCTGGCCGCGAGCCGCCATCGGCGTGGAGGAGAATCTGTGGATCATCGTCGGCGCGATCTTCGGCGCGGTGTTTGGGTCGAAAATCCTGGCGTGGGTTGAGTCAGCGCCGGATTATTGGCCGCATCGCTACGACCCGGCCATCATCCTTGGCGGCAAAACCATCGTCGGCGGATTGCTCGGCGGATGGGCCGGGGTCGAGATCGCCAAACGCATTTTGCGCGTCCGCCATTCCACCGGCGACGCCTTTGTCTTCCCGCTCATCTTCGGCATGGCCGTCGGCCGCATCGGCTGCTTCCTGACCGGCGTCGCCGACCATACGCACGGCAATCCATCACGCCTGCCCTGGGCCGTCAATGAAGGGGATGGCATCCCCCGGCATCCGACGCAATTGTATGATATTGTCTTCCTGTGCATTCTCGCCACGGTGCTGGCTATCTGGATGCGCAAGCCGCGTCGCAATGGGTTGTTGTTTCGCCTGTTCCTGCTGGGATATATGTTATGGCGGTTTGGTGTTGAGTTTATCAAGCCGCGTTATACCTACTTTGGATTAAGCGCCATTCAAATGGCGTGTGCGCTGGGGGCGATTGTGCTGCTGTTTTTGCTGGCCCGGCCGACGAGCCAGGAGGTCCGGTTATGAAACCGGACGACTTGTGGAACTTTTGCTCTGCTGCGGTGACACTGATCGGCGCTGAAGCCCTCCACGCCGGGTCAAGCGTATTACGAAACTTCCTCACTTTGAAAGAGCCCTATGACCCAAGAACCTCATCACCAGCCTCCGCCCGTGCCGCCGGCGCCGCTGGGCTATCAGAATGGGCCGATTCCTGCTATTCCAAGGACGACGTATTCAGCGCGCGATACGCTGATTCGATTCTTCGCCGGGCTGCTGCTCGGGGCCGCCGTCTCGGCCATCCTGTGGGTTGGCGGATGGAAATACGTCACGACCGGCTACAGCGGCTTGCTGATCCTCATCGTGCCCGCCATCAAGCTGATCGCCGGCATCACGCTGGTTTGCATCCGCCGCTGGCGCGCCTTTGGCGCGGGAATCCTGGTATCCATCGCGCTTGGCGTGCTGATTTTCTTCGGAGCATGCGTGGCGAACTTCAATTCGGCGTAAGTCGCGTTGGATGATGTCTAAAAATGTGGCACGGGCCGCCCGTGCCACGTTAAACATTCACACGCTCTCAGGATGACGGTCACGCGGACGCACCACCCACATGAAAACTGCGATCGGTCGACAGATTCTGTCGCCGCGCCCTACAGAATTTGCCGGACGCGTGAACCAAATCGGCTGTTGGATCACTCCACAGGGGATAAATTGATGGAACGCCCGTTGCCTTGTTTCTGGTTCCCTCTCCCCTGTACGCAGGGGAGAGGGTTAGGGTGAGGGGGCATTCTTGGGAATTGCGCGAACCTTGGAAACGCCCCTCATCCCAGCCCTCTCCCCTGGGTACAAGGGAGAGGGAGCCAGAGCGATCCTGCGACAAAGGAACTCAGCCACCGATGAAACACCGCACCAGCCCACCAAAACTTCGTCGGCGGATTATCCTGCCAATCTTCCTCGCGCTGGTTGGCGCGTTTTTCCTGATCGGGTGCATTTATCTGCCGATTCCCGAGCACAAAGTGGGGGCCGAGCCGGATTTTCGTCCGATGCTCGGCGATGAGAATTCCGCCCGCCCCATCCGCAACGGGGCGATCACCCGCGCGCAGATCATGCAACGGCTTGGGCCGCCGCCGTTTCGTTCTGCCGACGGGCGGGCGATCGGGTATACGATCAGCACGGAAACGGGATTCGCGATATGGCCGACCTGTTTTTTCGCGGGTCCCGATCAATCCGGCGCATATGCCGTTCGCCTGGATTTCGATGAACATGGGATTTTGAAGAATTGGAAGTTGGCTCATTATCAAGACCGATTCGGGAACTTCGCTTTGAGCCTGGCGAACGAATCGGAACAGGCATTACTTCATAACGCCGCAGCCATGGCGATCGAGCAATTGAACGGCGAGGGCCCGAAGCTGGTGAGCGGCGGGATCTTAGCGACAAAAGGACCGTGAGCATTGGATATCAACCGAAGAACCCGATGGCGAATCTGGCGAATCGCAGCCGCGACGGCCATGATCGTCATCGGCGTGTGGGTGCTTACCGGGTGCATTTATCTGCCGATTCTGGAGCATACGGTGAGTACGCAGCGCGATTTTCGCGACCTGATCGGAAGCAATTCGTATCCGGCAAAAATTCATCCTGGCGTTTCCCGAGCCGATGTCATTGCCCTGCTCGGCGACACGCCATACGTTTCTCCGGACAGGCGCACAGCGGCCTACTTCGTCGACGCAGAGGAAGGATTCTATGTCGGCGTGACGTGTTTCGGCCCGGAGCAGTCTTGTTACGTCCTGGTCCTTCGATACGATCCGGATGGGAAAGTCATCGAGGTGAAACCCGGACTCGAAGGCGGCGCGGGAAGTTTGTTGCAAAGCAGGTATGTTCCATTCTCTGAACTGCATGAGGATTACCTGCGATTCCATGTTCCAGAAATTCCTGTACCGGCGCTTTGATAGCGTTTATTCTGACTGATGGGCGCCTTCGCAGGTCCAACGTCTTCGTTTTATGCCCTCGGCAAGGTCTGAAGATGACGAATCAGAACAGAAAAACGCTAAGGCGATATGTCAAGATTGCCATTCCGATATCGGCGATTGTCGTCGGGATTATTTTGCTTGCCGGGTGTCTCTATATTCCGTTACCCGAGCACAAGGTTGGTCCCGAGACGGATTTTCGCGAACTGATCGGTGATCCGCATTCAGGGCGGCCGATTCGGGCTGGCGCGATCAGTCGTGCGTCGGTGGAACAACTCCTCGGTAAGCCTCAATATATATCCGACGATCGACGGGTGACTGGGTATACCGTCACGACCGACGGGAGTTTTGTCATTTGGCCTACTTGCTTTGTCGCGGGTCCCGACCGAATTTCGGCCTACGCGTTGCGGTTGGAATTCGATGACCGGAATATGCTCATCTCATTGAAAACGGATCACGCTGACATCAACACCGGCGGATCAAATCTCTGGACGAAACAGGATGTGCGCAATGAGGCAATGCGCGCATTTGCAACGACATCGCCGAGCGAGCATCCCCACGAATTGCACCCGGCGACGCAACCATAATACGACTCGTGCTGGCCACCAATGAAGCGACAGCCCATTATCGCCCGACAGTGAGACCCGGTCTTATTCACTTTCCAAAGGCTCTTCCATGTCCGACCGTCCCTACCTCTTCTACGAACTCACCAACAGCCTATGCGCCACCTGCCTGCGAAAGGTGGAGGCGAAGGTCATTTTTCAGGACGGCAACGTCTATCTCCAGAAATGGTGCCCGGAGCATCGGTTTCAGAAGGTGCTGATCTCGACCGACATCGAGTATTACAAACTCTCCCGGCGGACGATCAAACCCGGGCAGATGCCGCTGAAGTTTAATACGCCGATCAAATATGGCTGCCCTTACGATTGCGGCTTGTGCCCGGACCACGAGCAGCATAGTTGCCTGGCGCTGGTGGAAGTGACGGATCAATGCAATCTCACGTGTCCCATTTGTTACAGCGAATCTTCGCCGAGCCGGCTGAGTCATCGATCGATGGAGCAGATTGAGTTCATGCTCGATTGCGTGGTGCGGAATGAGGGGAAGCCGGACGTGGTGCAGATCAGCGGCGGGGAGCCGACGATTCACCCGGATTTCTTCAAAATCCTCGATGCCGCCAAGGCCCGGCCAATCAAGCACCTGATGGTGAACACCAACGGGATCAAAATAGCGGGCGACGCGGATTTTGCCCGGCGGCTGAAGGATTACATGCCGGGCTTTGAGGTGTATCTGCAATTTGATTCGCTGAGGGCCGAGCCGCTTCGGATTCTTCGCGGGGTTGATTTGAGCGACGTTCGCCGCCGGGCGATCGATCGGCTCAACGAGCACAATATTTCCACCACGCTGGTTGTGACACTGAAAAAAGGCGTGAACGATGACGAGATCGGCGCGATCATCGACTATGCGCTCAAGCAGCGCTGCGTGCGTGGCGTGACATTTCAGCCGATCCAGGACGCCGGGCGCACGGAGAATTTCGATCCTTCGCGCGACCGGCTGACGCTGGCGGAAGTGCGGCAGCAGATTTTGAAGCAATCGCCGATCTTTTCCCCGGCGGATATTGTTCCGGTGCCATGCCATCCCGATTTCCTGGCGATGGCGTATGCGATGAAACTGGATGGGAAGGTGGTTCCACTGACCGGCATGATCGACCCCCAGGTTTTGCTGCACGGCGAAGGAAACACCATCATGTACGAGCGCAACGAGCAGCTTCGCGGCGAATTGTTGCAATGCTGCTCAACGCCGGAGGCGCAGTCCGAGTCCATGCCGGAGCAAGCCAACGGCTCATCGAAAGGCGTGGCGCTGAAGCAGCTTTTATGTTGCCTGCCGATGTTTCAGGGTCCGCCGTCGATTACTTACGACAATGTTTTCCGGGTGATCATCATGCAGTTTCTCGATGCGCATAATTTCGACGTGCGCTCGGTAAAGAAAACCTGCGTGCATATCGTTCATCCCGACGGGCGGATCATTCCGTTTGATACGTTCAATTTGTTTTATCGGGATAAGAAGGAAGAGCGGTTGAAGGGGCTACGGCGCGAGGAGATGCGCGTGCCGTTGACGGTGGCGGGAAACTCGCGCTGATCTGCATTGATCGTGGTTCGGGTGCTGGCTTTTGCCGTCGCTTTCGTCGCGGGCGGCGTTGGCATTCTCTTATTCAGCGCATACGTGCCGGTGATTCGCCCGGACCATGCCCCACACCGCGTAACCGCGGCGGTTTATATCGCGGCATCCATAATCGCGGCGTTCGTCACGACGCGCTTCGCCACCGCACGGCGTTGTGGCTTACCGAGCAAACGCTGTTGCTTGGCTTCTTGATCGGTGCAGCTCTCGCCCTGTTGATCCTTGGCATCTGTTTCAGCGCGCTTTAACGATGGTTCAGCGGCTTTTTCGCCCGCCCATCGACCACATCCTCCGCATTCAACTGATTTTCCGGATTTTGCTTGTTACCAAATACTTTCTCCATCGCATCCGGGCTTTGTGTCGGAGTGGCGTCGGGATTGTTGTCGAGCCTGCCCATTCCAGCCTCTTTTTCCGGCTTGGCGCGCTCGTAAACCGTAGCAGTATCTGGGGCATTATCTTTGGCTAAGGGGCGTTTGCTGTTGTCCATGGTGACCTCCGGTTAAGCGATCAGGAACAATCACTGCGAAGGGCATGCCGGAGGCCTTGCGTTGGAAAAGGATGGGTCTGATTTGTTATTGCTGAGTATGCCAGAGGTGACGCGGGTCAATTGGAAGTTTACCCGCGGCAGTTTGCTCGCCCCAAACCAGCCTCAATTCCGCCCCACCACCATCGCCTGCGCCTGGTCGTAGACCTGCACGCATGAGCGGGCGGCATCGGCCCAACTTAGTTGCCGCACTTCAAAGCTGCCATGCTCGCGAAGCGTGCTGGCCAGCGGCGGATGCTTGAGGACCGCAACGATCTTATTCGCCATCTCGTTGGTGTCCCAAAAATCAACCTTCAGCGCGTGGGACAATACTTCGCTGACGCCGGACTGCTTGGAGATCAGCACCGGCACATCGTGGCTCATGGCTTCCAGCGGGGCGATGCCGAACGGCTCGCTGACGCTGGGCATGACGTACAGGTCGGCCATTTTGAAGACGCGATCGACGTCCGGCCCGCGCAAAAAGCCGGTGAAAAGCACCTTGTGCCCGATCCCCATCTGCGCCGCCATTTCGATGGTTCGGCGGGTGAGGTCGCCGCTCCCGGCCATCACGAATTTCACGTTATCCATGACCTCGAGCACTTTTTTCGCAGCGCCCAGGAAATATTCCGGGCCTTTCTGGTGGGTGATGCGCCCTAGAAAAAGCACGATCTTCTCATTGCTGTGGATTTTGTATTTCTCTTCATCAAAACCATTGCCGTTGGCTTCGATGGCGTTGTAAACCACCTCGACCTTGGAAGCGTCAATGCCGTAATTGTGGGTCACCTGGTTCTTGGTGAGATAGCTGACGGCGATGACCTTCATCGCGGCATTCATGCCCCGGCGTTCGATGTCATAAATTCGCGAATCGATGTGAACGCCGGACCGGTCGAACTCCGTCGAATGAACGTGTACCACCAATGGCACGCCCCGCGCCGCGGCAACCGCCATGCCCGCGGGGAAGGTCATCCAATCGTGGGCATGCACGACGTCAAACTGCTCGCGGCGGCCGATCTCGCTGGCGAGATTCGCATAGCGCTGCACCTCGGCAAAAAGATCGCCGCTGTAATGGTCGGCCGGCTTTGGGGCGGCGGCCGCGGCGCGGGCGGGCATCGTTGCGGTGCTGGTGGGCGTTTGTCCGCTGGCGGCGAGCAAGCGAACGTGCTCGCGCTGCTGCTGCACTTTGTGGAAATCCTCTGCCGACTGATAGGGATCGATCAGTTGTGCGTTCACGGAGCGAAATGACACGTGCTCGAATTCATCGAGAAGAAACTCGTTGTTCGGCGGGGCTGATTCGGGTGTTTTTTCAGAGACAACGCGAACGTGGGTTGAGAATGGCGTGGAGACTGGGCGGGGAAGGACGAAAATGATGTCTGTCCCGCCTGCACTCATGGCTTTGGTGAGGCCGTAGCAGGCGGTACCCAGGCCGCCGCTGATGAAGGGAGGGAATTCCCAGCCGAGCATGAAGACGCGCATGATAGGACTGCACTTCCGTAAGATACGTTTCGCTTGATTACTCAGCCCACGATTCTACTGCGCCGGTATATATCCTCTATTTCTCCCAGATTAAGCCGTTGCGAGTGGAGATGTCAATTGGGGAAGGGGGACGTGGTGAATTTTATTATGCGTGCCGAGCTGGTTTGCGGGGTTGGAGTGGCGCGGAGGTTGATGGATCAATGGATCGCGGTTTTGGAATCGCGAAGCCATGCCATTGATGGAAATCTCGTCTAATATTGACCTGCGGCAACGGATCGCGGTTTTTGATTCGCGAAGCCGCAAGCGGCAAAAGCCTGGGCCGAACGTTCCGTTCAATCCGCCCAAAGCAACCGAAATTCTCATCCGAATCATCGCCCGGCCGATTTGCCCGGCGCGATTGCGTCCGTTAGAGTGTGGGTGTGGACTTGGCCGCGCCGATTATTTATGCGCCATCCGATGCACGCCAACGCGCTTCGGTCGGCGGGCGGCTGGTGGCCTTACTGATTGCCTGCGGTTGTGCGGCACTAATGATTACCGCAGCGAGGCTTGAGCCGAGCCATACGGGGGTGGCGACGCATCGGGGGCTGGGCTTGCCGCCTTGTGAGTTTCTCCGCCGAACCGGGCTCCCCTGCCCGAGTTGCGGGATGACCACCAGTTTTTCCTGGTTTGCGCGGGGAAACATCGCCGCCAGCCTGTACGTACAGCCGATGGGCACGCTGCTGGCTGCACTGACCTGCGCAACCATCTGGATCGGGCTTTATGTGGCGATTACCGGGCGGCCGGTTTACCGGCTTTTTGGACTGGCGTCGGGCCGATATTTATACATGCCTCTGCTGGTCATGGGGCTTGCGGCGTGGGGCTATAAAATTCTGATCCACCTGTCAGGGCATGATGGCTGGTGATTGGGAAATGCGCAATCCTGATCGAAGGAATACCATGATTCACACCTTTGCACGCCGTTGGACGATCTGCTTCCGCTCGACCATTCCCGGGCTATGTGTCGCCATGCTGATGCTGCCAAGCCTTTCCGGCTGCGCGATTTTTTCGCAGGTGCTGGGAGCGGCGGCCCCGACGGTTCACCCCGCGGCTTACAAACACATGGCCGACCAAAGCGTCACGGTCATGGTATGGGCTGACGACGGCGTGAAGATCGACAATCCGCGCATTCAATTTGACGTCGAGCAAATGGTGATGGCCAAGATGCAGGAGGCGCAAAAGACCAATAAGCCGGATGAATTAAAGCTGACGCGATTTCCGGTGAGTGCCGGCTCGGTGTCGAGATTTCAGGAAGAACATACCGAGCTGGTGGCCGACCCGATCGATGAAATCGCCCCGCGCTTCGGCACCTCGCGCGTGATTTATGTCGAGATCCACAGTTTTCAGACGCGCTCCGAAGCCTCCAACGATCTATTCCGCGGCGTGATGAAAGGCTCGGTGCAGGTGGTCGAAGTCACGCACGGCAAGGGGAAGGTCGTTCCCGTCGATGATAACCTGGAGATTAAGTTCCCGCGCACCAGCCCCGAAGAAGGTCTGCCGAACATCGGCGATTACGCGATTTACAATGGCACGCTGGACGGCTTCGCCACCGAGGTCGCCAAGCTGTTCGCGCCGCACGCCGACGATCCGGATGCGCCCTACGCCGCCCGCACCAGTTCGACCGCCAGCGAGTCGGCCGGCAGTTGATTGTTGATTGCTGTTGGCAGGATGCCCGGCTGGCATTCTCTCCCGCCGTTTTCCGCGATGAATTGAGATCAAATGCGGTTGCCCCTGCGAAGGACCACCATGCGAAAACTTGCTCCATTCGTGCTGCGTTGGACGGTATGCGGCCTTCTTGCCGCGGCCGGCGGATGCCAGGGCCTGGCCGCGTTGCTCGACAAGACATCCGATCCCACGGTGCCCGCCAAATACGTTCCCGCGCACGAAAACATGGTCGTGGTGGTCGAGGACTACCAGAACCCGGCACTCGTTGAGATTGTCGCCGATCATATGGACCATCTCATCGCCGAGGAACTGATCGCCAACAAGGTTGCGCCCATCGTCAATCCGGGGAAAGTGACCATTCTTCGCCTCGATGATCCGGACAAATACCGCAAGATGAAAATCCCGGCGATCGGATATCAGCTTGGCGGGCGGCAGGTCCTGTACGTCAATATCACTGACTTTTCCGTCGGCTCAGCCGGCGGCACGGAACTGATGAACGGCCACGCCGAGGCGCGCGTGCGCATCGTCGACACCGTCACCGGCCTGACCCGCTGGCCCAGCGACGCCTCATCAGCGGGGTATGAAGTCATCGTCGATGTGCCGATGGGAATGGGCTCGGACAACATCACCAGCCCGATGGTTCGCCAGGGCCTGGCAAGGGCCTTGTCCAGCAAGATCGCCAAGCTCTTCTACAGCGCCACCATCGACCAACCCGATCCCACGCCGAAGTATCCGGAGACGGATCTGCAGTAAGGCGGCACACGGATTTTCGGAGGATGGGCGTACTCGCCCACCATTTCCGCTCACTCAGTCGGTGGGGCCGTCCCGTGCTGTAAGACGAAAATGCTTGACGCGAAGGCGCGAAGAAGACGAAGAATCGTCAACCCCGTTTTGCCCCAAAGATTCGAACTGGTACTTCCATTCGCGACCTTCGATCCTTCGCACCTTCGCGTCAAAAACTCCGCAAGCTTGGTCCGATCGTGCCGACCAACTGACAAGCCGCCCGCGATCATTTATCATTCCGCTCCATGGAAGAATTCGACTCTCACACCGAGCATGCCCACGAGCAGGCGCAGGAAGCCGCACACGAATCCCACGAGAAATGGATCATGGGCGTGGCGCTGACAGCCGCCATCCTTGCCGCCCTGGCTGCGGTGACCAGCATGCTCTCGGGACATAACGAGCATGAAGCAATGATGCTCCAGATGAAATCCGTCGATCAGTGGAATTATTACCAGGCCAAGTCGCTGAAGAGGCTGATCCGCGAAGAGCAAATCGCCAACCTCGAACTCGCCGGTGAAAAAGTGCCGGAGAAACTGCGGACGAAGGTTGACGAGGCGGCAAAAGAGCAGACGCCCATCAAGGAAAGGGCCCAGGCCTTTGAACACTACGGCGAATTTCACGACCACCTGCACATGATCTTCGCCTATGGCGTGACGCTGTTTCAGGTGGCGATCGCCGTGGCTGCCATCTCCGCCCTGACCCGCCGGCGCCAATTCTGGTTTGTGGGAATTGCCCTCGGCACGCTGGCGCTGGGATTCCTGGCCGCAGGAATCATGGTGGGTGCCGGCCTGGTTGGCAATCATGCGCCAGATCCCGAGACACCGGCCATCGAAACGGCGAAATGAGCCGATGGCGATTTGGGGTTGCCCCGCTTTATTCCCTCGTTCCAGCTACGTGTCATTCCCGCAAAGAATGTCCCAAACGTTCATCGGACATTGCGCATAATAGCGGGTCCATGCGCCGTCTTTTTGCAATCATTTCCTCGCTTTCGTTCGTGCTGTGCATTGGTTCATGCACGCTATGGTTCTTGCTCGCATTACATCCCAACTTCTATGCCAATATGCATGCCATGGGGGGCCGCTGGGGAATGACCCCACGGTTCGGGGCGCTGTACCTGGATTTTATCCCCGTGAAACAGGCTATTTCCGGAACTCGAATGCCGCAAGCGATGCATCCCAGTTCGCGGAGCTGGTCAGCTCCTGGCATCCACTGGTCCGGGCGTGTATCGACCTTTCACGATGCCAAATCGCATGAGTGGTTCATATTTCGGTATTATTGTGTTCATCTCCAGTTTTGGCTACCAACGACCATTACCGGCATAGCGCCAGCATTTTTCGCGCTGCAATGGCTCAATGGGCGATGGCGCGGCGCGCGGCTTCTTCGCTTGGGCCTCTGCAGCCGCTGCGGCTATGATATTAGCCAAACGCAAAGCCGATGCCCCGAATGTGGAGTAGTGCCGCGCGGAAGAAATAGACGCCAACATGCGGCGGATGTGTGAGAAATTCCAAACCCGTCGGCGGACCGAAAGTCTTGAGCGGGGTGTGGCCGTCTTTCTTGGCAACCCGTAGGGTGGGCGTACCCGCCCACCATCTTTCGCGGGTGGCAAATGGTGGGCGAGTACGCCCACCCTATCCATGAAAGGCTTTTGTCGGTCAACAAAAATCTCTCCTCGCCGAAGCATTTTTCTGAACGGCTCCCAGGAGCAGGTTGGGACTGGCAGAGCGTCGTGGCT
>DASRRM010000318.1:0-14048 GCA_035695715.1 Tepidisphaeraceae bacterium | reverse complement strand
TCGTCGGGGGAACGCGGATGACATACTGCCGCGCCGTTGATGGGCACAGCACCGTGACGCAAACCAGGTCTTCGTCGTTTGCCATCGCCACTTTCACCAGCCGCCGCGGACCTCCGGCATCGGTGTCCTGGTCAAGTGTCTGGGCTTTGGCGTGCTCGAGGAAAATGTCGTAGCCCATTCGTTCCAGCAGCACGCGGCGGCGCTCGGCATTGGTTTCCCCGAGAATCTCCTCGACGGTGATCAACTCGGGCCGAAACGCGATGCGCTCATCCACCGTTATCCCGCGCCAGCGCAATTGCACGCCCTTCAGCGACGCCGGCAACGACCGGATGCGCGTCCCGGCGATATCGACCCACGACGTGACGACCAGTCCCTCGGGCAACTCGCGCAAATTCGTGCAATCGCGCAGATCCAATTGCGAAACCCGCGTCATCCACGGCGGCAGCGACCGAAGTTGCGCGCAGCCCCGCGCCGTCAGCCGGCCCACGGCAATGCTCCCGCGCGCGGGCCAGCGGCTGATGGCTGTGCAGGCGGAAATGTCCAGGAAGTAAACGTCGATTCCCTCCGGCAACAACTCAAGCGACAGGCAGCCGCGAACGATCAGCGAGCCGATCTTCAACCCTTCCGGCAATTCGCGCAGCCCCGTACACCCTTCAAGATTCATCCGATATTCGACGTTCATGCCGGCCGGCAAAGATGCGATGGCCGTATCCTTCAGGTTCAAGTCGTAGCATTTCAGGCCGGCCAGGAGATGACTGGGATTCCATGCGCCGCTGAGATCGAGATGGCGCACGCGCAGCCCCGGCGGCAACTGGCGCAGGCCCGTGCAGCCGGAAAGATTGAGCGACCCGACCGTCAGACCGTCGGGCAACTGTCGAAGGGTTTTATTTCCGGCGAAGCTTAATGTGCCGGCCACGCGCAAATTGGCGGGGGCTTTACCTTCGAGGATCATTTTCGCGGCGACGTCGCTTTTGACCGGATTTTGGGGCGCAGTTTCACTGGCTAAATTGCGTCGGATGGCCATTGGTGCTCCGGAAAAGTCGAGGGTTCAGTCGACAATTCGGCGGATTTCCTTCGGCGAGTATTCGCGCTGCATCCAGAAGCGATAGGTGCCGTGTTGCAGTTCGATGGGGTGATGCTCATCGTGCACGAGCCGTGCCATCGGCGCGGTAACCCGCATGTATCCCATGCCCTCATGATCGAACAATTCGACCGAGCGTGGATTTTCGATTCGATGGCTATGCCCGGTCGCCTCGCCGCGCGCGAGAATGGCCGCCGGTCGCGGAATAGCCTGGGCGGGAATCGAATCCGTTGGCACGATAATCACATCGCCATGGCGAAACATTGGAACCTCCCTGAAAGTGTGGAGTGATGACTCACTGGTGAGTATAGCATGGCCCGGTAATTACTCCATCAAATCCAGCAGTTCGGATATTTCCCGGATTTGCAGGCAACCGTCTCGTGCCGGGTGATCCATTGCGCAAATCTGGATTGCCGTCAATCCCGCCGCATGTGCCCCGGCCATGTCGTATACAGGATGGTCGCCGACGAACCAGCTTTGCGAAGGCGTCATTCCCATCGCTTCGAGGGCAAGGCGAAATATGCGAACATCGGGCTTGCGCAGGCCGACCTCGGCGGAAATCGCGATCGTCGATAAATAAGGCGATATCCGCAGCGCCTCAATCTTTCGCCGCTGCATGCCGGCCGAGCCGTTGGAGACCAGGCCCAATTTGATCCGGCGCTCGAGCAGTTGTTTCAGCGTGGAAAGCAGGAGCGGCGCGGGGCGCGTACAGGCAGGAAATTCATCGCGCCACAAGACTTCGATGGCCCCAGACCGCGGAATGTTTTTCCACAACTCCGCCTGGCGCAGGCTCTGGATGAAGTTTGAACGGGGCGCATAGCCGTTTTCGTCCGCCAACAACATCGCGTTGAGTAGCGACCGCGAATCGCCAATCATCCCGCTGCCAAAGCGCGAGATAAAACGGCTGGCAAAGCATTCGATGCTGGCCCGCCGATCGGTCAGCGTGCAGTCCAAATCGAAGAGAATCGCGCCGGGGGTCGGCAGTCGGGCGGCCATGGGTGGGATTGTCGTGACGGCGACGCGGTGGGTGATAGGAATGACGACGGTGCACATTTTCGCGAACCGAACAGGGTTATTCAGTCTTCTCCTCATACCCCTCGTCGGTCTTTTCCTCGATCAGCTTTTCCACCTGTTTGGTCGCCGCGGCTTCGTCGGGGAATGTCTTGGTCTTGCTTTGCCCGGCCGCGCCGATTCGGCCCCAGCGGGTGGTCATGTCAGCGCCGTTGCGGGAGACTTCCCAGAACTTGTTTGACTTGTCGTCGCTGAATTCAAACCGGCGGCTTTTACCTGAGTTGGAAGAAGCTTTCGCAACGGGCGTCGCAGCCGCGGCAGGTTTTGACGCTGCGGGAGCAGCTTTGGCCGGGGTGGATTTCACCGGCGCGGTGGACGAGGGCGCGGGCGATCCGTGCGTGGCCGCTGCCGCTGGCGTTGTCTTCGCTTTTCCGGCGGCAAGTGTCACGTCGATGCGCTCGCCCACATAGCTGGGGAAACGGGGAATCCCCGCCTCGGATAATTCCTGGTAGCGGAAGGTGATTGTCGATCCGATGGCCGGCGGCTTGTCGCGCTCGCGGTCGCTGAAACCCGTCCCGACGAAAAATTCCTTGCCGTTGGCAAGCCGAACGCCCAGCGCGCCGAGCCGGCCTTTGTGTTTTCCCGCGCCGTCTTCGTGGCTGATGACCACCGCCTCGGCATCGAGGAACGTTTTTACTTTCAGCAACGTCGACGATCGGCCCACTTCATATTTCGAGCCCGGCTGGCGCAGCATCAACCCTTCGCCGCCCAATGCCTCCACGCGGGCCAACTCGGCCCGCAAAAAGGCGATGTCCTTGCAGAGTTGATGCTCCAGCGTGCGGGCGTATTTCGGAGCGCTCGCGGCCATCTCGGCGTTCAGCACCTTCAGCCGATCTTCAAATCCGCCGGGCGCTGCCGGCGCATCGAACACCAGGTATCGCACTTCTTTCCACAGGTCGGTTTTATCCTGCCGGCGAACGATGCTGACGGTGCGCTGGAACTTTTTACGGTCGATCCACAATTCGCCGTCGAGGGGAATCTTGGGGAAGCCTTCGATGAACCAGTCTGGCGCGTGGTAGAGGTTTCCCAGGCGCGAGAGAAATTGCGTGCCGTCCCAATAAGCGCGCACGCCGTCCAGCTTTTCGCTCATCCACCAGCCGGCCAGGTCGGCGGCGTTATCCCACGATTCGGCAAGCAAAACCGGCGGGCCTTTGGCCTCTTCGCCGTCGGCGGTTTTGACGACAGGCTTTTGCGGCAGCGCCCCGCCGAGGCGTGCGGTCTCGGCTTCGTCGCCGCGCAGCTTGCGGAGGTGCTTGCAGGTTCGCCGCTCGATTGGCGTGGATTGATTGCGCCAAGCCGGGCATGTGCAGGAATAAACCCCGCCGACGTTTTTGAGGATATAGGGCTTGGCGCCCGAGCCTTTCATTTCGGTCGATTCGCCATCATTCAAGTCCGGCACGTTGGGTCTCCCCGTCAAAATTGTGAATGCTGAATGGGATCGAAAAATCCTCCGCGCGTGGAGGGAGTCTAATGTGCAGCCTCTGATGTCGCCAGCGGTGCGATGTCGCCACACCCGACAAAAGTCACTCCCTGGCGACTGAGGAGTTTCCTCGAATCAGCCGTTAAACTTTACGCCTGTTCGACCCGCAACCGATGCAACTGTTGCCACCAGTTCCTGCGGTTCCACCGGCTTTGAAACATGCACCCGATAGCCGGCCAGAAGCGCCCGCGTTCGGTCTTCGGAGCGCGCAAATGCGGTTAGTGCGATTGCCGGGATGCTCGCAACTTTGCCGCCGGTCGAACGAACCTGTTTCAGGAATTCGTATCCGTCGACTTGCGGCATGCCGATGTCGCTGACCAGGACATCCGGTGCATGGTCTTCCAACAACTTCATCGCTTCGGATGCCGACTCCGCGGTAATCACGATGGCTTTGCACTCTTGCAGTACCCTTCGGATCAAATTGCGGGCGTCGGGCTCGTCGTCTACAACCAGAATCGTGAGTCCATCCAACGAGACAGAATCGCAATCGAGCGGCGCTTTTGTCGACGCTCGCGGATGCATGCGTTTTTCGTCAGGCATTCTTCGATGAACAACGACGATCGGGAGTGACACGGTAAAGCTGCTGCCATGGCCTTCGCCGGCGCTTTGGGCCTGGATCGTGCCGCCGTGCAGTTCCACGAGGTGCTTCACGATGGCCAACCCAAGCCCCAGCCCGCCATGGGAACGCGTCGTGGTGGCGTCGGCTTGCCGGAAACGCTCAAAGACGTGGGGTAAGAATTCGGGTTTGATTCCCTGGCCACTGTCCGTCACGCTGATTTCGACGTGGGAATTCACCCGCGCGACGATGACTTGGACACGACCCCCTTTGGGCGTGAATTTGATGGCATTGGAAAGCAGATTCCAGATAACCTGTTGGAGGCGGCCCGGATCGCCGGAGATCGGGCCGGCCTGGGGATCCATCACCTTCTGCAGGCGAATCCCCTTTGCCTCAGCCGATGGCATCACGGTTTCGATCGCCGCGCCAACGAATGATGCTGTTTCCACGGGCTGGATATCCAGGCGGATCTTACCGGAGATAATCCGGCTCATGTCCAGCAAGTCCTCGATCAACTGCACCTGAACGCGGGCATTGCGTTCTATAACCGAAATTCCCTCTTCAAGCGTTTCCTTGTCATCCATCCCGCGGCGAAGGAGCTGCGACCAGCCGAGAATCGCGTTGAGCGGCGTGCGCAGCTCGTGGGAGAGGGTTGCCAGGAATTCATCCTTCATGCGCCCGGCCCGTTCGGATTCTTCCCTTGCCGCCCGTTCGCTTTGGAGAAGTCGTTCACGCTCCTCCGCTTTATTGCGTTCCTCGGTAATGTCGGTGTTGGTGCCGAACCAGAGTATTACGTCGCCTTTTTCGTCGTGGAACGGCAACGCGCGGGAAAGGTGCCAGCGGAATTCACCGTCGTGGCGGCGAAGCGGAAATGTGTCCTCCCATGGCAAAGCGCTGGCGATGGCTGCTTTCCAGCGCTCGATGATCGCGGGAAGCAGCGCCGGTTCATGCACGTTCTTCCAGCCCCAACCCTCCATCTGCGCGGGCGTGCTTCCGCAGTAGGCGTGCCATCGCTGGTTGTACCAAAAGATCCAGCCGTCGGGCCGGGCCATCCACGCCAGCTGCGGGATCGAGTCGGCCATCGCCCGGAACTCTTCCTGGCTTTTTCGCAGCTCGTGCTCGGCATGCCGTCGCTGTGCATGCAGAGCGACGTGCTCGATGGCGCGATGCACGACGTGCTGAAGGTCGTTGCTGTTGAGCTGCTTTACGAGATAATCCTGGGCGCCTCGTCGAAGTGATTCAACGGCGACCGTCTCGCTTCCCTGGCCGGTGAGCATGACGACCGGAGTCGTCCCTTCGCTCTCCCCGGCACGCAACTGGTCGAGAAAATCCAGGCCATTGAGATCGGGTAAATTATAATCCAGTAGAATGCAGTCGGGCTTCTCCTTCCGGGCCAATTCAATTCCCGCTTCGCCAAGGGAAGTCTCCAGGAATTGATATTTGTCGGCCGTGTCGCGCGTAATGCGCCGCCGGTAGGTCGCCCGATCCTCGGGCGAGTCGTCGACGATGAGGATGCGCAGCGGTTTATCGCTCATGGGGAGCCTCACATCACGGAAGAATTGCTTCGGCGAACCAGAAATCTGTCAGCCGCTGCATGGACCGCATGAAGGCGCTCAGATCGACCGGCTTACGGATGTAGGCGTTGCATCCGGACTCGTAACAGGTGTGAATATCCCGCTCGTCGCGCGAAGTGGTGATGACCACCACGGGGATCGATCTCAGCTTTTCATTCGCTTTGATTTCCGCCAGCACTTCCCGCCCGTCGGTGCCGGGCATATTCAAGTCGAGCAAAATTGCGGCGGGCCGGACGGGAGCGGTGTCGGCATATTTTCCGCGCTGGTGGAGTAGATCCAACGCGTCATCGCCGCTCACGCAGGAAAGGATCGTGAGCGTCAGGCCGGCCTTGCGAAGCGCACGGGTGGTGGTTTCCCGGTCTTCGGGGCTGTCTTCGACGAGCAGTAAAGGCTGGTTTCGACTGATTACCATCGTTCCCTCGGTGTTTGCAACGAAAAGAAAAACGTCGTCCCCCGGCCGGAAACAGATGCTACCGACATCTGTCCGGCATGTCGCTCGACAATCTTTTTCACGATCGTCAGCCCGACTCCCGTTCCCCCGCCAAACGCCTCGCGCTCGTGAAGCCGCTTGAACATGCGGAAGATTGATTCATGGTGCTTCTCGGCGATGCCAATCCCGTTATCCCGAACGTACAAGGCCACGCCCCGGTGCTGCAATCCCTTCGGCCAACCTTCTTCGCCGGGCATCATATACCCCACTTCAATCCATTTGGATGGCTTGTCATTGTACTTCATCGCGTTGGTGAGGAGGTTGCGAATGACTTCTCCGAGCAAGACTCCATCGCCGCGGACAACCGGCAATTGTCGCGGCGTGCGGATATCGAAATTCCCCTCCTTGATGGTGATGTTGATCGACTCCACCACCTCATTCAATACCTCGGCCATGTCAACGTCTCTGGCCGTAAACTCGCCGCGGCCCACGCGGGAGAATTCCAGCAGCGCATCCAAAAGGCCGTCCATTCGCTGCGTCAGCCGCCTGAGCGTCGCCAGCTTTTCCCGTCCCTCTTCGTCTATTCTGTCGGAATAGTCTTCCTGAAGAAACGTCGCGTAGTTGTGAATGCCGCGCAATGGCTCCTTCAGGTCGTGAGAGGCGATATAGGCGAAATCATCCAGCTCCTGGTTGGAGCGCGTCAGCTCGTTGATGGCGTTGCGCACGTCGGAGATGTCGCGGGCAATCCCGGTGAAGACCCGCCGCTCGCCCAGCCTCAATTCGCTGACGGCCAGGTGCATCGGAAAGGTGCTGCCGTCCTTTCGGCGTCCCACGACTTCGCGGCCAATGCCGATGATCTTCTTCTTGCCGGTCGTCAGATAGTTGGTCAGATATCCGTCATGCTCTCCCTGATAGGGAGACGGCATCAGCATCTTTACGTTGTGCCCCATGACATCGTCGCGGGAGTAGCCGAACAACCGCTCCGCCGAGGGATTCATCGACTCCACCGTCCCTTTTTCGTCAATCGTAAGGATCGCATCGACCGCCGCGTCCAAAATGGCGCGGGTGCGACCTTCACTCTCTTCCAGTCGGCTCATGGCGGTGCGAAGATTGGTGATGTCGCGTGCGATCCCGGTGAACATCGTGCGGTTGCCGAGCTTCAGTTCACTGACGGCCAGGTGCATCGGGAAAGTGCTGCCGTCCTTCTTGCGGCCCACCACTTCGCGGCCGATGCCGATGATCTTCCTGATGCCGGTGGTGAGATAGTTGGTGAGATAGCTGTCATGCTCCTCGGTGTACGGGGAGGGCATCAGCATCTTGACATTTTGATCGATCACTTCTTCGGCCTTGTAACCGAACAGCCTTTCACCCGCCGGATTGATCGTTTTGACGTTGCCGCCTTCGTCAATGGTGAGAATCGCGTCGACGGCGGCGTCGAGGATGGCGCGGGTTCGGCCCTCGCTGTCTTTCAATTCCCGGATGGCCGTGCGGACGTCGGTAATGTCGCGGGCGATTCCCGTGAACATTTTTCGATGCCCGAGTTGCAGCTCGCTCACGGCCAGGTGCATGGGGAACGTCGAGCCGTCCTTGCGACGGCCGACGACCTCGCGGCCAATGCCGATGATCTTCTTGATTCCTGTTGTGAGGTAGTTGGTCAGATACCCGTCATGCTCCTGCTTATATGGAGCAGGCATGAGCATTTTCACATTTGCCCCGATGACTTCCGCTCGCGGATATCCGAAAAGGCGCTCGGCCGAAGGATTCATCGATTCGACGACGCCTCCCTCGTCAATGGTCAATATGGCGTCGACAGCCGCGTCGAGGATCGCTCGCGTTCGTCCTTCGCTTTCTTCCAAACTGCGAATGGCGTCGCGAACGTCGGAGATATCGCGGGCGATCCCAGTGAAGATTCGCCGCTCGCCCAATCTCAATTCGCTGACCGCCAGGTGCATCGGAAAGGTGGTGCCATCTTTGCGGCGGCCAACCACCTCACGGCCGATGCCGATGATTTTCTTCCTGCCGGTCGTCAGGTAGTTCGTGAGATATCCATCATGCTCTTCCTGATAAGGCGGCGGCATGAGCATCTTGACGTTGTGCCCCATGACCTCTTCGCGGGAATAACCGAAAAGCCGCTCCGCCGAGGGGTTCATGGTTTCAACAGTCCCCTCTTCGTCGATTGTCAGGATGGCATCGACCGCGGCGTCGAGGATCGCTCGGGTTCGGCCTTCGCTTTCCTCCAGCCGGGTCATCGCGTTTCGGATATTTGTGATGTCGCGGGCAATCCCCGTGAACATCGTGCGGTTGCCGAGTTTCAGTTCGCTCACCGCCAGGTGCATGGGAAAGGTGCTGCCGTCTTTGCGCCGGCCGACGACTTCGCGCCCTATGCCGATGATTTTCTTGATTCCGGTGGTGAGATAATTGGTGAGATAGCTGTCGTGCTCCTGCTGGTAGGGAGCGGGCATGAGCATCTTGACGTTCTGATTGATGACTTCCGCCTGGGAATACCCGAACAGGCGCTCGGCGGCGGGGTTCATGGACTCGACCGCTCCCTTTTGGTCGATGGTGAGAATCGCGTCGACTGCGGCGTCAAGAATTGCGCGAGTCCGTGCTTCGCCTTCCGATTCGTTGTGATTTGTGCCGCCAGAATTCGTCTCACGCTCCAGCGACATTTTTTCTCGCCTCGCTTAAGAAATCACAACACCCGATGTTGGCTCGGAAGAACGTCGCACGGCTGCTTTACGCCACAGGTACGCAACAGCGCCCGATAGCGACCTGGGACACCTTACCCCACTCCAGGCAATCTTAGAAGGTCCGGTATGTGGTTTGCCTACATCGGCGAATGAAGCCCGAATGCGGGGGCTACTCTTTTTGGAGAACTCACATGCTGCCTGTCGCAGAACTTTATCCCATCGCTGCCGCCGGTTATTCGCTGGTTTATCTTCTTGGCGGGGGCGGAATCGTCGGCGCGATTGTGATCTTTATCATCGCCAAAATGATGGGAAAATAAGGCCTTAATCCCTGCCCCCAGCCGCCCGGGCGTTTGTAAAGCCCGGGCGCGGCGGCGGTCTATCCCGCCGGCGTTTCTCGTGGCATTTATTTGCTCGGCTGCGTCGTGGCGTGCTCTTTCTCATATCGAGCGAAGGCTTCTTTGATCGCTTCATCCTCCGGCTTGTCGTTCGAGCCGTGCCGGGTCAGTTCGTCGTAGATGTTGTTGATCTCGTTCTCGACATCCGCCGTGTTGTGGAGATAGGCTTTGCCCAGTTTATCCAGCACCGGGTTGACGGCGTTTGCCGCGGCGGTCTTCCAATCCTTCCCTTCGCCGCTGAAACGTTTCCCATCGGCCATCGCCCCGGCCGCCTTGGCCTCCTTGATGGCGCGATCCTGATAAACCATCTCTGAAATCCGCCTGTGTCCCTCTTCATGGGCCTTGAGCTTTTCGGTCACTCCCTGCGGCACCCAGATCGTCACCTGCAATCGCAGCGTGATGGTCAACCCGTGAACAGCAATCAGCGTCGTCCACCCATCATCCCCTTTTTTTCGCGAGATCGGCTCATAATCACCCCCCACCTGCACGCGGAAAACACTCGTCGTCGCCGCCGCCTCTTCGCCAGTCAGGTGCGGCATTTCCGGCGGCGGCTTGGCCGGGTCAAACGTCTTGTGCTGAACCTCCGGCGGCAGGCGCTTCACCGTCACGTTTGCCTGGACGGTCGTGGCGCATGCGATGAGCATCGCTGTTAAGGCGACGAGATGATGTTGGGTGGTGGGCATCGGATAAAACCCTTGAATCGCGCGCCTGAAGTCATGCGAATCGCGAAATCGCAAGCGACTGCCGCGGCGTGCGCGCGAGCACCCGGTTTGTCTGCGAAACCCCGTTGACCGCTTGCAGTTTTCCTGAATTCCTCGAATGAGCAAACCACTTTATCTCCCCGCCGTCCAATACAAAACAAAAATTCCGCAACTTCTCTCCAACCGGTTTCGGGGGTATATACGCGCATAAGGAGATCTGCATATGCCGAAATTGGAAGTCGAAGCGGTGGGGACGTTTGAAGTGCCGGCCGGCAAGAGGCTGGTGAACGCCCTGACCGACGACGCGAAGATCGACCAGCTTCACGCCTGCGGCGGAAACGCGCGCTGCACGACGTGCCGGGTGCAATTCGTCGCGGGCGAGCCGGCGAAAATGACGCAGGCGGAGAAGGAGCTTCTGGAGCTGCGCGGCCTGACGGCCCACCCGGGCCTGCGCCTCAGTTGCCAGATCACCTGCGAAGCCGACATGACCCTCCGCGCCATCAGCCGCCTGGCCGGCTCCGGCCGGGTAAACGCCGGCACGCGCCCGGCGGATGATATTCAGCCGCCGCCAGTGTGGGTGGGGAAATGAGATGGGAACGATTTGCGGTTTGCCGGCGGCGGCTTGCTTGGCGCGTCGACACCCGCCAGGCAGACCTTCATCACACGATATCAATTTTGAAATCCTGCGCCGATACGCCTTTGGCCGACAGTTCGGTCGTCACCACATCGGCGCTGGTCAGTTTGGTCAGCGTGAACGGCTTGCCATTGGCGGAATTCACCGAGCTGAGGGACGCGATGGCATTGGCTTCCACGCCGAATGACACGCCGTTGTTGGAGAATTGCACATTCGCCAGCGCCAGGGTGTTGATCCGCGAGGCGGCGATCGAGGAATTGACCATCGACATCGCGCCTTTGATCTTCTTCAGATGCACTGCGGCAATAGTCGCGGCGGCTGGGAAGGCACTGACTGGCGGGAAGGCCGTCGCCGCGCTGATTCCCGTGCCGGCCAGGATTTGCGAATTGTCCAGCGCGCCGGCGGTGATCGAGCCGAGATTGCCCGCCGCGTCGATATCGGTATTGGAAATCGCGCCCGCAGACAGCATCGCCAGATCCTGTATTCCGCCGCCGCTGAGCGCGAACGTCGAATTCTGCAGAACGCCCTTGACGTGAATCGCGCGCACGGCGGCGGTGGCCAGATCGAGCTGCGCGGTGCCGTTGATGGTGATCGTGCCGATGGACGGGGCATTGATCGGCTGACTGCTCATCCAGGTAGTGGCGTTGATGTTCTTGATCGCGCCGGCGGAGGTCAGTGCCAGGCCGGTCACGGACGGAATCTTCAGCGTTCCCACACCTCCCCCGACGTTCACGGTCGAGCCATTCACCGAGCCAAGCGAAAGGCGGTTGATCGATCCGGTAACCGAAAGCGGGCCGACCAACGCCGTGGTTGGCGCGTTGATGGCGTTCAGCGAGGCATCGATGGTGATGCTGCCGACGCTGATGGAGTTGGGTCCGCCGCGGGTGGTGATGGCCAGCACGCTGTTTCCAATACCCGTTCCGGTGGTGGAGATGCTGGCGAGGGTGATGTCGGTTCCGCTGACGACAACGCCAGTTTTGCCGGACGCTTGCGAGATGGTGGTGGCGCCGAAGTTGACGGTGGCGGTGCCCATTCCGTTGAGCTTGATCGTGGTGAGCGTCCCGGCATCGTCGAAGAACTGGACGGATTTGTTCGAGCCTTTCCCGACGGTCACCGAGAGCGTTTGCGGCGGCGGGGGAATTGTGGCCGACACGACGCCGCTGGGCGTGTTCGACAACCCGGCATCATTTTGCGAGAAGATCTCGTATTGATAGGTCTCTCCCTGCACGACGTTGGAATCGGCGTAAGTGGTGGTGGTGATTCCGGTGGCAATTTCAGAGAAGCCGCCCGCGCCGGTCGAGGAACGCTCGACGACATAGCTGGTGGCAGTCGAAGCAGCCGTCCACGAAAGGCCAACCCCCGTGCTGGTATGGCTGGTGACCTGCAGATTGGTGGGCGGATCGGGAACCATTGATGTTACGGTTCCCGTTTGCCGCATCACGGATACCGCCGTGCTGAATGCCGAGTCGTCAACTGCGTTGACGGCCTGCACCTCATACTCGTAGGTTGCCCCGTCGGCGACATCGGTATCGGTATAGGTTGGCGTCGTGAGGCCGGTCGCCACTGTGGTGAAGGTTGACGATCCCGGCGCCATGCGCTGCAAATTGTAGCTGGTTGCGCCTGGCGAGGCATCCCACGTCAGCGTCACGCCGGCGCTGTTGTTGGAGGCCACGGTAAGATTTGCCGGCACCGGGGGCGCGCCCGCCACATTGCTGATGATGCCGACGAAATTCACGAAGCTGTTGTAAACCGTGGCGTCGTTGTAATCCTCGACGGCGAAGACAAACGTGTTTGGAACCACCGTCCCATCCGATGTTTCGTACGGGAAGAAACGGATCTTGCGCGGATTGTTCGGGTCGAGCGGCGTGTTGAGCGAATCCTCGCTGTAATGTTGATCGGGCGCGCTGTTGGGCGTCGAAACGCCGGGGAAAAGGGCGTACAACCCAAATGGAGTGGTGCCGGGGTTGAAGCTTGTCGAACCGACGGCTGTTGGATTCAGCGTCTGCGAATCGGCCATGGCAATATCAAAAAGCTGCGTGGTGGCGCTGGGGTTGCCGGGCGTGTAATACCCGATGTCGCTCACCGGGCTGGTGGCGGTGGAGAAGCTGGCCAGCGGCGTGATGGTGACCGGGCCCGAAGTCGCCGCCACCATCCGCTGCATGTCCACTTCCTGGCTGCTTGCATCGGGAGTAATCGGATAGGGGACGGTATTAATGTTGGCATCATCCGGCCCAGCGCCGACGATCGTCGGAATGTTGAACGCGCGAAGCACCTGCACCAGCGACGGCTCGAGCGAGCCGTATTGCCCGGCGGTGCCGATGCCGTGCAGGGTGATATCCAGCGTTGGGGTTACGGGGTCGTTGCTCTTGATCTGCAAGATCGCCGATTGCAGGCCGACCAGCGATGCCGTGTAAGTGATCTGGAAGGTGAACGCCACGCCGACGCTGTTCAACGAAGTCGGGATGCTGCTGGAATTGGTGATGGTAAAGGTGGAGGCTGCAGGGGCGGCATTGGGGTCGTTGATGATGCCAATCGATGAGAAGGTGAGCTGATCAGCCCCGGTATTGGTGATGGTGACAGTTTCGGTCCGGCTGGCGGCCGCGCCGGGATTGCCGGTGGCGATAGTGTTGAAAGCCAGATTGGTGGCGCTGGGGGTGATCTGCTGCGCGACGCTGGAAGGTTCGAGCAGAGTGATCTTATTGGCGCCTAATTCCGAGACGTAGATAAACCCGGTGTTATTGTCTTCGACGAGGGAAACCGGGCTGTTTAAATCAAACAGGCCGCTGACGCCATGCTCAGCGCCGATGCCTTGCGCGGTGCTGACCAGGCCGCCGATGATATTGTCGGTGGAGTCGACCGAGAGAACGGCGATGTCGTCTGGGCCGCTGTATTCAGCCACGAGGAACTTACCGGCCAGCGTCCCATTGAACGCGCTGCCTTCATATTCAATCATTCCATCCGGCGAGGAGTGCAGGCCGAAGATATAGTTGGGAAGATGATAGTTGGGATCGGACGCGGTGCCTGCGGGATATGCGGTGAACGCCAGCCCCGCGATTGCTCCCGAGGAAGGATTGCCCTGATCGAGAACAAACTGGTTTCGCGCCGGATCGGGATGGCCGTAATAAGCGCCTTTGACCACTTTGAACAACTGGTCTTCCTCGACCTGTTGCACGTTGGTGAGCGCCGGAGCGCCGCCGCCGGCGGGGGTGTTGCCGCCGGAGCTCGATCCGTTGGCCGGCGCCCAAAGCTGGCCGGTGTTGTCGAAGAACAGAGTGAAGGCGTTGCGGATGCCGGTGGCGTAAATGGTGACCGGCGCGCCGGTGGCGTAGGGGTTGTAGGTGCCGCCGACGTCGGGGGTCAAAACGTTCAGCGCCGGGCCGCTCAGGTTCAATGCCGAGGTGTTCACTTCGAGGATCGCCGCGCTCAGCAGTGTTTC
>DASRRM010000317.1:0-6756 GCA_035695715.1 Tepidisphaeraceae bacterium | reverse complement strand
CTTTACCTTCATCGTACGCTCCGAGCACCAATTCCCGTACCTCCGCTGAATGGGGTTGCATACAGTTACTCCTTTGTGTTGGCATTCAGAGTAACAACATTATGCCCGCGGCGCGCTAGCAACCTGAGAAACGCTCTAGTCGATGGTTCCGGCCGTCCATTTTTAAAACCACGGCTTCAGTTCAGAGGTCCGGCGGCTGGGGCTCACCGGCAGGGATGGCAATCTCGTACTCTCCCGTTGCGTCATCTGCTTTGTCAGTTTTAGCATCCCAATATTTCCTCCAACCTGTCCACCATGCCGTATATTGCTCTTCCCATTCATCAATACCCAGAGGCAATCCGCCGCTCGTCACAATGAAGTCGTCGCCACCGGCGAGCAGGCGAACGTGCAAAACGGGCATTCCAAAATCACACCATTGGTCAAACATCAGGCAGAATACGCTGCACGATTCCCGCAACAAGTATTCATCGCCGCAGAGCCAGTCGAGAGATGCCGATTCCAACCCTTCCTCGATCATCCCGGAGTTGATCCAGAGTGACGCTTCCTGGGAACGGAAGGGCCAGGCGGCAAGTTCCTCCACTCACCGAAAGCAGCTTTGACAAGCGTGCCACAACCCGGCGAACCGACGCTTCAGTCGTCGGCATCAACCGGGCGTCGAGAAATTGCTGATTTTCCGGCGAAAGCGCGTAAAGCGTTTGCACGAGCTTGAGCAATTCGCCCGCCGGCCATTCTTTCAGAACGGCCTTGCACCCCGACCAATTCTTTGCGTTATTCGCAGCCATATCAGCTATCCACAAAACTCTCGTTGCTGAAAACACTATTGCCAGTGGCGTCAATATACAGGCCGGCGTTGCTTGTTGGCGCGATCTGGGAAACTCCCGACGGCAGAATCTGGCGGATGACGTATGCGCCGTCGGGGATGTCGCTGAAGCTGTAATTGCCCGAGGAATTGGTGGTGGTGAAAAGCTCGTTGGAATCGATCTTGTGGTTGTAATTGATATCGAGGTACACCTTTACCCCGGCGATTCCCGTGCCGCTCTTGGTTTTGATGGATCCGCTGGCGGTGTTGGCGTTGCTCTTGGCCGGAACAGCGTCGATGAAGTTTTCGTTGGTGAAGGTGCTGTTGCCGGTGGCGTCGATGTAGATGCCGGCGTTGCTCGAGGGAGAGGTTTGCGTGTCTCCCGATGGCAAAATCTGGCGGATGACGAATGCGCCGCTCGGGATGTTGCTAAACGAGTAGTTTCCCGAGGCGTCGGTTTTGGTGGAGAGTTCCGAGCCGTCGATTTTGTGATTGTAGTTGCTGTCGAGATAGACGGTGACGCCGGCCACGCCGGCGGCGCCGGCGGTTTTGATCGATCCGCTGGCGGTGTTGCCTTTGCCCGTGGCGGGAACGGCGTCGATGAAGTTTTCGTTGGTGAAGGAACTGCTGCCGGTGCCATCCACATAGATCCCGGCGTTGCTGGCGGGCGAGGTTTGCGTGTCGCCGGACGGGAGAATCTGGCGGATGACGTAGGCGCCGTTGGGCATTTTGCTGAAGCTGTAATTTCCCGAGGCGTCGGTGGTGGTGGAGGGCTCGGAGCTGTCGATTTTGTGGTTGTAGTTGCTGTCGAGGTAGACGGTGATGCCGGCGACGCCCGTGCCGCTGCTGGTTTTGATGGAGCCGCTGACGGTGTTGCCGCTGCCGTCGGTGCTGGTGGAGCTGTCCTTGGAGATTTCTGCGCCGAGCCGCGACAGGGCGGTGTTGGCATAGCTGGCGTCGGCCTCGAAGATAAACAGGCCGCCGAAACCCTGCTTGAAGGTCAGGTCGACCTTGTTTTCAATGACCTTGGCGGGCTGATTGGACGTGTCATCATCCACGTCCAGGCCATATTGCAACTTGCTGACCGGCGTGCTTACGGTTTTGCCGTCCAGGTCTTTTCCGCCGGACACATAGGCCTTCCAGTTGTTCATGATGGTGTCACTTTCGCTTTCGGAAGTGACGGGATACGCCTCGACGTTAATCGTGTCGAGATATTGCACGGCCACGGAATTCAGCTCATAGGCGGCCTTGCCGGTGTCGGCCCCGGCGGCGGTGCTGAGCTCGACCGGATCGCCAAGCGAATCGGCGCTGAGGGAAAGACTCGGATCATCGGCTTTGATGGTTTTGACCAGGTTGCCGAAGTTTTCAATCTGCGTCGAGGTGACGGTAAACCCGCCCTGCGCGGTCGGCTCCCAATCCAGGTCAACGCCCGACACGCCATAGGTGTTGCAGAAACTCTTCAGACTCGCGGCGAATGTGCCGTATGCGGAGGGCGAATTCACCAGCGCATCCACGTCGTAGATCGATCCGGGATCGCCGCCGCCGATGGTGACAAAAGTTTTGACGCCATGCTTGTTGGCATCGGCCACCAGGTTTGGCAACTGCACGGCGGGGTTATACCCGCTGCTGGTGGCGGCTTGCAGATGGCCGTCGCTGCTGGTTCCCTGCGAGGTCGTGCTGCCGCCGGGATAGGCAGGCGACACATCCGGCTCGAGGGAAAAATAGTTGACCTGCTTGAGGGCTTTCCAATTGAGGTTGTCGGTGGTGATCGCCCCCGACCCATTCTCGGCAAACCCGGTATTGCCGCCACCGATTTTGTAATCGACCAAATATCCCATCACCAGCGGGGTTGCGCTCATGAGCGTGCGCGATTCGAGTGATTCCAGAACGGCAGCCCGCAATTTCGCCTTCAAAGTTGACCAGGACATGATGAAACCCTTTTCTTCCCCATCCGCGAGGAGTGATGAACGACCTACCGGCCCCGAAAACGCCGGCAACACCGGTTGCCGGAAGCAGGGCCTGATTTTCTGTATTGCCGAGAAAAGCTCGATGCAGAAAAGTTACCGTAGAAGACGCAACTGTCAATTGAATTCGCTTTTTCCCGCTACAATCCGCAAGTTTCTTAAATTCTGCTTCCGGCAGGCGAATCGCCCGCTACATCGGCCTCGAAAGAAGATTTTAACCACGGAGGCACGGAGGCACGGAGGTGCAATCGACATTCAACGCATGTGCGCAAATGCCTATTACTGTAAGAGAAGAAAAAAGAGAGAGGTTTCGCATGCGAGGGCGCGCATCAGTCGAACCAGACCTCCGTGCTTCCGTGCCTCCGTGGTCATCCCTTTCTTTTGGTTGCGGTAAGCGGCCGCGCCAATGACCTTCGCGTCGTCGCGAGATCCGCTCTGTTTCGGATTTGCAAAATCGAGAACCATCGGGCTTGACAATCGGCCCGCCAACCCAACAATGGTTTAAAACAACTGTTTTACTTTTAAATCATGACTGCCTCCACCACCGAAATCCCCTCCGACACGCGCCTTCGGCTCCTGCAGGCGGCGGGGGAAATTTTTGCACAGAGCGGGTTTCGCCAGGCGACCGTGCGCGACATCATCGAGAGGGCCGGGGTCAATATCGCCGCCGTCAATTATCACTTTCGCGATAAACAGGGACTGTATGTCGAAGTGCTGCGGCACTGGCTTGGGGCGGCAATGGATAAATATCCATCGGACGGGGGACTTGCCGCCGATGCCCCCGCCCAAGACCGCCTGCGCGAATTCGTCCGCTCGTTTTTTCATCGGCTGATGGATGAAGGCGTGCCCGCATGGCACGGGAAGCTGATGGCGCGGGAAATGGCCGATCCCACGCCGGGCGTGATCGAGACGATCGTCGACACGCATTTCCGGCCGCACGCCCAGGCGCTGTTTGGCATTGTCGATGAATTGCTGGGCGGCGGCGCGGCCGAGGCGCGCGTTCGTTTGTGCGCCTTCAGTGTCGTGGGGCAGATTCTGTTTTATCGGCATTGCCAGGCGACGATTTGCCGACTCGCGCCGCAGCAAAAATTCGCGCCGGCCGACGTCGCCCAAATTGCCGACCATGTTACGGATTTCGCGCTGGCGGGAATGGGCATTTATCGCGCGGAGAAGAATGTCAAACGAGGAGGGCGGAAGGCGGAAATTAAAGTGGATCGCAAGAGGGACTTGCAAAATGAAACACGGAAAAGAGACCCGATGGGCGCCAAGCCGCCAGGAACGCCAGGGAGAAGCGCCAAGAAATACTGATTGCCGCGCGGACTTAAGCAGTTTTAAGGTTGGTGGCGCATCTGCGGATGGTAATCCTGAGCTGAGGTACTCCGAAGGATCCTGCCGGTACGCGAAGTCGAGCCAGATCCTTCGGAGTACCTCAGGATGACGATTGCGCGCCACATCAACCTGAAAAATGCTTTAGCACGATACCGAATCCCTCGAATGGGCACCCTTGGCGTTTCCTTACTTGGCGTCCTTGGCGTCCTGGCGTTCATTTAATCTTCGCACCCGGAATTCCCATGAACCTCATCGCCCTGAAAATGCTCGTCGGCGACCGTGCCAAATATCTCGGCATCATCATGGGCCTCACCTTTGCCTCGCTGCTGATCACGCAGCAGGCGGGGATTTTTTACGGCCTGATGTCGCGCACTTATGGCGCGATCGAAGACCTTGGCGGGCCGGATGTGTGGGTCATGGATCAGAGCGTGCAGTTCATTGATGATGTCAAGCCGCTCAAGGACACGCAGGTTTCGCGCATTCGCGGCATCCCTGGCGTGGAATGGGCGGTGCCACTTTACAAGGGGCTGATCAAGGCCCGGCTCACCGATGGCACGTTCCAAACCTGCATCGTGATGGGCCTGGACGATGCAACTCTCATCGGCGGGCCGCCGACCATGGTCAAGGGAAGCCTTTCCGATCTCTGGCAGGCGGACACGGTCATCGTCGATGAATTCGGCGCGAAGGACAAGCTGTATCACACCGGCCCGGATGGCAGAAGAATTCCGCTGAACGTCGGCGACACGGTCGAACTGAACGATCACCGCGCTCGCGTCGTGGGCATCTGCAAAAACACGCGCACCTTTCAGTCGCAGCCGGTGGTTTACACGACCTATACCCGCGCGCTGACCTTCGCGCCATCAGAGCGGAAGATGCTTTCCTTTGTGCTGGTCAAGGCAAAGCCGGGCGTAGCGCCGGCGGCGTTGTGCCGCGATATTGAGGCGGGGCAGACCAATTTATCGGCCTATACGCAGCAGGGATTTGAAAATCTCACCTACAACTATTATTTCAAATACACCGGCATTCCCATCAACTTCGGCATAGCCGTCGGCCTGGGTTTTCTCGTGGGCACGGCCATCGCCGGGCAGACGTTTTACAATTTCACGCTCGACAATCTTCGCCATTTCGGCGCGCTCAAGGCGATGGGCGCATCGAATGTGCAGCTGCTGAAAATGATTTTGATGCAGGCATTGCTCGTCGGCGCGATCGGTTACGGGCTTGGGGTGGGAATCGCCTCGGGAATGGGGTGGGTGCTGCGCAATACTGAACTGTCATTCAAGCTTCCCGGCTGGCTGCTTTTCGCCAGCGCGGCGGCGGTGCTGATGATCTGTGCCGTGTCATCGCTGGTCAGCATCCTCAAGGTTATCCGGCTTGAGCCGGCGGTTGTTTTTAAGAGTTGAGGGCCGGGTAGAAATGTAGGGTGGGCGTACTCGCCCGCCATGTCGTTCGCCCGAGCAGACGGTGGTGGGCGGGTACGCCCACCCTACGAGATTCTGACCGTCGGCCAAATGTTGGAATTGCGCGTGGCTGCTCGAAATCGCGAGATGTCACTATGCTGACCGGGACAATCCAAACCACGATGCCGCCGCCGTCAGCTTCACCGGTCGACGACGCCGCGATTTATTGCCAGGGCGTGATGAAGCGCTTTGGGAGCGGCAGCGCGCAGGTGACCGCGCTGCGCGGGATCGACCTGGAGGTTAAGTCCGGCGAATTGATGATGTTGGTCGGGCCCAGCGGCTGCGGGAAAACGACGTTGATCTCGGTGATCGCGGGAATTTTGAATCAGGATGCAGGCGTGTGCCGGGTTTTCGGCCGCGAGTTTTCGCACATGAGCAACGCCGACAAAACCCGCCATCGCGGGCGGACCGTCGGCTTTGTGTTTCAGGCGTTCAATTTGATTCCTGCGTTGTCGGCCGTTGAAAACGCCGCCGTCCCGCTGCTGATTTCGGGCCAGCCGCGAAAAGCCGCGTTGGCGCGGGCGGCGGCGTTGCTCGAGCGCGTGGGGTTGGCCGATCGAATGCATTCGCTGCCGGGCCAGTTGTCCGGCGGCCAGCAACAGCGCGTGGCGATCGCGCGGGCATTGGTTCACGAGCCTAAACTGATTGTCTGCGACGAGCCGACCAGCGCCCTCGATCACGAGACTGGTCACAAGGTGATGGAGCTGCTGCGCGAGATCGGCATCGGCCCAGGCCGGGCGCTGGTGATCGTCACCCACGACGCCCGCATCTTTGGCTTCGCCGACCGAATCGCGAAGATGGATGATGGGAGGGTGATGGAAGTGAGTGCGGATGTGAGGAAAGAGGCATGACGTAAAATGACGAACGGTGCGCGATTAGAGCGTTTCTCAGGTTGGTGGCGCGTTCGCGCGACCGTCATCCTACTGAGACCATCCGAGGGAAGGCGTATGGCGTTGCGCACGGTGCGCTTGCGCAGCGATTGAATTCTCTGAAGTATGCACATCTTCTGCAAGGAAGTGCAGGCCGTAGGGGCGCACGCAGTCGTCTAAGCGACAAGCAAGTCTACTCGGCCTTGTGCATGGTTCAGAGAATTCAATCGCGCAGCAACCGCCGTGACTTTGGAGGCTTTATATGCAAAAACACTCGCGAGGCGTTGGCGGCGGAGTGCCCGAACAGTCGTAGTAGCGCTCGCCGAATGATGCACAAC
>DASRRM010000316.1:0-3721 GCA_035695715.1 Tepidisphaeraceae bacterium | reverse complement strand
GGGCGCGGCTCATTGGTCTCGAAGATCGTGGTCCGCGGCACAAAACCCGACACCAGTAAAAAAGGACTAATGCTTCGCCCGCCAAAGAGTTTGACCACGGATTTCACGGATGCGCGCGGATGAGAAAACGCCCTGGCTTTCTTCCCATCCGTGTATATCCGTGAAATCCGTGGTTAAACCTCCTCCGTGTATTACCAGTCAATTGGTTGTGGGAATAGTCCACACGGAGCAGCACGTTCGACATCACCTCGCCTTGGCCGTCACCATCGGCCAGTCATCCGTGCGGAATGGCGGCGCAGGCAGATTAGCCTTGTTATAAAGCGTGCAGCTCGGCGAATTCGCCCAGCCGTAACGCACGGCAACCGGATGCGCCACGTCGGGTGAGGATAGCACGATCACCTGCCCGCCGGCCGCGTCACCGGCTTCGATGGCAGCTTCGGCGGGATAAAATTTCTGGTCTTCGCCGGCGATGGTGAATCCTTCCAGCTTGCCGCCGCGCGCTTCCATGCCGCCGGCCTGGTGATCGAACTTGACGCGGACTTTATTTCCATCGACGGCCATTGAGGCGAAGGTTGGGCCGGAGTCTTCTACGTCGCGGCCGTAGACCATTTTCTCGGCCACCAATCCAAGCCGTCGTCCGACTTCCTGTTTATTGGTCGGATGCACATTTGTGGGATTGCCGATGTCGATGGTGACGGCAATTCCGCAGTTGGGCGTTTTGGCGGCGGTGAGCCATTGCCCTTCGCGCAGCTCGGCCCAGGGGGATGAGCCATCGGGCTTATTGGCGCTGTAGTTGGCAAGTTGCACGATGAGAAAGGGAAATGCATTGCCCGGCTGAGCCGCCTTTGCGTCCGAAGCATTCAGCAGCGATGGCGATCCGCCGCCGGCCCAGGTGCGGCGCCAGTCCTGGATCATGGCCGGCAGCAATTTCCTGTATTGCGCCGCCCGGCCGGTGTTGGCCTCGCCCTGATACCAAATGACCCCTTTAATTGCGTAAGGCTGAAGCGGGGCAACCATGCCGTTATATAAAACCGTTGCCAGGTATGGATTTGCGTCCGGTGGAAATGGCTTGCGCAAGGCCGGCTTCTTGGCGTCGGCGGGAAGCGACTTTTGTTTTTCGACGGCGGCTTCGTAGCGCGCCAGGTCCTTGGGATATTGGGCCGGGTAGTTGTTCAGGCGACCGAGAATCGGCGCGAAATCCGGATCGCTTTGCAATGTTGGCAGATCGGTCCACGCCTCGGCGGGTGTGCCGCCCCAGGACGTGTGAATCAGGCCGATGGGGATGCCGATCTTCTGATGGATGTCGCGTCCGAAGAAATATCCGACCGCCGAGAACATCGGCACGGTTTTCGGCGTGCAGGGCTCCCACTTTCCGCCGACCGAATCCACCGGCTTGTCCGCCGTGCGATGCTTCACGTCGAACAGGCGAAGATTCGGAAAATTCGCCGCGGCGATTTCCGCGTCGGCGTTGTCGGCTTGCTTGAGATGGAACCCCATGTTTGACTGCCCCGAGCAAATCCACACATCGCCCACCAGCACATCGTCAAACACAATCGCGTTCTTCCCCGCCACCTCAACTTTCACCGGCCCGCCAACCGGCAGCGCATCGAGCATCACCTTCCACTTCCCATTCGCGTCGGCCGTCGCCGATTTACTTTGCTGGCCGACCTTCACGGTAACAGCTTCCCCCGCCTCAGCCGTCCCCCAAACCGGCAACGGCACATCGTGCTGAAGAACCATGTGATCGGTGAAGATCGACGCACATTTCACGTTGGCGCCGGCGACTGGAACGAGCAGACCCAGGGATGCGAAAAGCGTGATGGAAATGAGGCGTGTTGAAAATTTCATAAAGGCTCCGGATGAGTTGACGTTCGAAGATCATATTCATTTTCGACGTGGAGGTGTTACCGGGATTTGCGAAATGCGCACGCCAACACGCCGGTGTCTGAGGTACTCCGAAGACCCGGATCCTCCGCGCGATCGATCCGGGTCTTCATGGATATCTCGCGATTTCTTGTTTTTTTGACAAGATTTCCTGAGACGAAGAAGCGGGCTAATTTCCCATATCACGGGCGTCTCGCCCGTGTCTTGATTCAAAGAGGACACGGGCGAGACGCCGGCGAGACGCCCGTGATACGGGAAATCGTCCGCACCGTTTTGGGCGCGTGTTTTGGTTGCGGCCGCAGGCCGCGCTGAGGAGTACCTCAGACACCGGCGTGTGCGTACGAATTATCCCAGCGATCTGGCGCAGTTTGTAATACTTGTGCATTTTGCTTATGAATTCGGTTTCCATGTCCACTTCGTCAACCCAAATCGACCAGGCCTTCACGCTTGCCTGCGAGCGTTATTCGGAATTGGGCGTTGACGTCAATTCAGCGCTCGTGCGCCTGGCGAAAATCGCCATTTCCCTGCACTGCTGGCAGGGAGATGACGTCGGCGGGTTCGAGAATTCAGGTCAAGCCCTGGGCGGCGGATTGGCTGTCACGGGAAGTTTCCCGGGCAAGGCACGCACGCCGGATGAACTGCGCGGCGATCTCGATCTGGCGTTGTCCCTCATTCCCGGCGCGCATCGCCTGAACCTGCACGCGATGTATGCCGAGACCGGCGGCCGTCGCGTCGAGCGCGATCAGCTTGAGCCGGCGCATTTTCGCAACTGGATCGACTGGGCATCGGCGAAGAAGATGGGCCTCGATTTCAATCCGACTTTTTTCGCTCATCCCAAAGCCGCCGATGGCTTCACGCTATCGCATCGCGATGTTGGCATTCGGAATTTCTGGATTCGCCACGGCATTGTCTGCCGGCAGATCGGATCTACTTTCGGGCGGGCGCTCGGTTCGCCGTGCATCACGAATGTTTGGATACCGGATGGGTATAAGGATACGCCGATTGACCGTGCCGGCCCGCGGCGGCGGCTGGGCGATTCGCTCGATGCGATTTTCGCCGAGCCGCTCGACCAAGCACACAACCTGGATGCCGTCGAGAGCAAGCTCTTTGGCATCGGCTCGGAAAGCTATGTGGTCGGCTCGCACGAATTTTACCTGGGCTATGCGATGTCGCGGAAGAAAGTCCTTTGCCTCGATACCGGGCATTTTCATCCGACGGAAACGGTTGCCGACAAACTGTCGGCGATTATGCCGTGGGTCGATCGCCTGCTGCTGCACGTGAGCCGGGGCGTGCGGTGGGATAGCGATCATGTGGTGATTCAAAGCGATGAATTGCAGGCGATCGCGCACGAGTTGGTGCGGAATGATTATCTGGGCCGGGTGCAGATCGGCCTGGATTTCTTCGACGCGAGCATCAACCGAATAGCCGCGTGGGTGATCGGCACCCGGGCGATGCTCAAGGCGCTGCTGGCGGCGTTTTTGGAGCCGGTGGAGTTGCTGCGGAAAGCCGAAGAGGCGGGCGATTTCACCGCCCGCCTGGCGCTGCTGGAAGAAGCGAAGACGTTGCCGGCGGGCGCGGTATGGGATTATTACTGTCAGACGCAAAACGTCCCGGCGGGACATGAATGGCTGGAGCAAGTAAGATCGTACCAGCGGAATGTGCTGGCGAAGCGGAGTTGACGGTCCGACGAATGGGTTTTTGTAATCACATGAAAGGCTGTCCCCCTGCCGGACATTACAATGTCCTGTAGTGAACCTTTAACAAGGAGACAGCCATGAGAACAGAGTCGAGGATAACGCAAGCAGGTTTGGACAACCACAAGAATTTCAGCCGCCTG
>DASRRM010000315.1:0-7493 GCA_035695715.1 Tepidisphaeraceae bacterium | reverse complement strand
CCTGTTCTCCAACCTCAGGCAGTTCACCATCCAAGTCGAGGCGGCATTGAAAGACTTTGCTGAGCATCCAGACCTCAAAGTATCCGTCGTCAAAAAAAACATCAGAAAAACATTCGGAAAAACTTAGTCGTACTTACTTAGGAGGTTTTTCGATGTCCCACATCGTCAGCATCAAAACCAAAGTCACCGACCCGGCGGCGCTGTCCGCCGCCTGTCGGCGGCTGGGGCTGGAGCCGCCCGTGCAGGGCACGGCCACACTATTCTCATCGCAAGTAACCGGGCAGATAATAAACCTCCCGGGCTGGAACTACCCCGTCGTCGCCGACATCCAAAGCGGCGAAGTGAAATTCGACAACTACGGAGGTGCCTGGGGCCAACAGGAAGAGCTGGACAAGCTTCTCCAGGCCTATGCGGTGGAAAAGGCGAAAGCCGAAGCCCGCCGCGTCGGTCACAGCGTCACCGAGCAAGCCCTGTCCAACGGCTCAATCAAACTTGTCATCCAGGTGGCAGGAGGTGCAGCTTGAAGACCATTGAGATCATCATCGACCCGCAAGGCCAAAGCACCGTGCAGACCAAGGGTTTCACCGGTTCATCGTGCCGCGATGCCAGCAAGTTTGTTGAGCGGGCACTCGGTGAAACCACCGGCGAGCAACTCACGGCAGAGTTCCACCAACAAGCCACCGAACCACAGCGGCTGGAGCAGCGGTAGTCGCCAAAGGCCGTCTATTATAAGCGGGCGGCCAACACAGGCCGACGGCACTGATCCATGGGGTCGCTTACCATCTCAATGCATATCACGGCCGCGACTCTCATACAGAGATGAAAGTTCTTGCCGGGACGCGCGGCGAGAATCATGCTGCTTCATGCACCGCGAATCCATTGGGACTTCAGCCAGCTCCCGTAGTTCCGACACTCGCTGGCTGCATTCACTTTCGACATTTCAAGGAGATCCTCATGGGCTATACCCACTATTGGGAGCGGCCGAGCGTTCTGCCGCGCCCAGAATTTATCGCGGCGGTCGCCGATTGCCGCCGGCTGTGCGCCGCGATTGGCGTGCCGTTGGCCGGCGCAGACGGCACCGGGCAGCCGACATTCAATGACAACGAAATATGCTTCAACGGCCGCGGCGAGGAATCGTACGAGGCGTTCGTCGTCAAGCGGCTCATCGTTCCACGCCCCTCGCCTGAGCAAATCACAAACGACCGGGCGAGTGACTTCTGCAAGACCAATTACCTCCCGTATGACTTGTGCGTCCAGGGATGCCTGATCGTGCTGAGTGATCACCTGGGACAGGCGATTTTTGCCGTCGACAGCGACGGAACCAGCGGCCAGTGGAATGCCGCGCGTGATGCCTGCCAGCGCGTGCTTGGTTACGGAGGCGACTGGGGCTGCGGGAAGCTGGCGCCACTCACCCCCCCGCCGACAACGTCAGCCGCCGGCTGATAGCTGCCATCCATCACCCACGACACCCACAACATCAAGGAGTCTCAAAATGCTGATACCCAAGCAAATCGTCGCGATGGCCAAGATCGTCGCGAAAGCCGCCGGCCGCTTTGCCGGCCCGGTCGTTCGCATCGAGCGAAGCGAGCACGGACCCCACGCAATGGCCACCGACGGCCATCGCGCGGTTGTCTTTTCCTGGGATGAGCCGGAGCCCGGACAGTTCCCCGCCGTCGAAGGGCTCAGTCCCACGCCGGCGCGGCAGTTCGCTGCCAATCTGCCGGCAAAGACGTTGCGGGACGCGGGTCGCGGAGTCGCCAAGCGGCCGGTCAATCCAGCTCTCGGTCATGTGCTGCTGGACGAGTGCGATCCAACCGTCGTCCGACTGGCCGCAACCGCACGGGGGAATATCACCCGGGCTGAGGCCGGGAGGCAGGACGAGGGCTTCCCCGATTGTCAGGGCGTTATCCCCACGCCGGGCCAGGAGGGAAACGTCTATGACCCGCACCGTCATGGCGCTGCCGCCTTTACCCACACGCGGATTGGCGTCAACGCCAAACAATTGGCCCAGACCCTCCAGGTGGTGTCGGAACTGGCCAGCGACGATGCCAGCAACACCGTTGTGATGACCGTGCCCATCGATCCCCATCGTCCGCTACGGCTTGATGCCCGCTGCGCATCTCGCCGGGCATCGGCGGCGGTGATGCCTGTGCCAGCGGAGTTCAAAGATTATGACCAGCCACCGCCGCCGCCGAAGGCCATCTCATCCTCGTCGCCCAAGCGCCGGCGCAAGCGCCTTGCGGCTCCGGCGGTGAGCGTCACCGATCCGATTGCCACGACCGCGCCCATTCCAAGTCCAGCTCCAACTGGTCTACGGGCGACACGTCGCCGGTGATCCAGTTTTCCCCAACCATATCAGGGAGTGTTTCATGTCATTGTCACAGAAGCTAAAAGAATACATCGACGCTGCCTTTGCCGGCATCTGGGTTCAAAGCTGCGAGCATACCGACGCCCTGCGCGAAATCGGGCAATTCTGTCGGGAACAGAAGTGGGCGCTGGCTACGTGGGACGTGGACAGAGGCTTGTCGATCGCAGGCGGCAACGCTCAAGCCGCCAGCGCGGCCACTGCTGCCGCCGATCCCGTAGCGGCAATCAAAGCTGTAAACGCCTTGTCCACGCCCAAAGGGTCGGCGCTGCTGGTCCTGCCCAACTTCCATCGCTATCTCCAATCCAACGAGATCGTTCAGGCGCTGGCTCATCAGATTCAGACAGGCAAGAACAATCGCACTTTCATTGTCATCCTCTCGCCAATCGTGCAAATCCCCATAGAGCTTGAAAAGCTATTCACGGTGATCGAGCACGATCTTCCCGATCGGGAGCAACTGCTGGCCATCGCCCAGGGCATCGCCACGGAAAAGGGCGAGATGCCCGATGGCGACGATCTTCAGCGTCTGCTTGACGCTGCGTCGGGATTGACGCGCTACGAAGCGGAGGGAGCGTTCAGCTTGTCAGTTGTGCGCGATGGAAAACTCACGCCGCAAAACATCTGGGAACTCAAGACGGGAATGCTGAAGAAATCGGGCCTGCTCACCCTGCACCGGGGCGCGGAAAACTTCTCCGATCTGGGGGGCCTGGACTCTCTCAAGAACTTCTGCACCCGCGCCATCAGCGCCAGCCGGCGCAAGGGCGCTGCCCAGGCGCGTGGCGTGCTGCTCCTCTCGCCGCCGGGCTGCGGAAAAAGCCAGTTCGCCAAGGCGCTGGGGAATGAAACCGGCCGTCCCACGCTCATACTCGATATTGGCGCTTTGATGGGTTCCCTGGTGGGCGCTACAGAACAGAACGTCCGCCAGGCCTTGCGAATCGTCGACGCCATGAGCCCGGCGGTGCTGTTTCTTGACGAGTGTGAAAAGGCGCTGGCTGGCGGGGCGAGCCAGGGCGACAGCGGGGTCGGCGCGCGGCTGATGGGCTCATTGCTCAGGTACTTGTCTGATCACACCAGCGATGTCTTTGTCGTCATGACGGCCAACGACATCAGCAGATTGCCGCCTGAACTCTCCCGGGCCGAGCGCTTTGATGGCGTCTATTTCATCGACCTCCCAACTTCGGCCGAGAAAGAAAAGATCTGGCCGATCCACCTGGGCCGTTATGAACTGGCTGACGGCACCCGCGAGCGCCGGCCCGACGATCGGCAATGGACCGGCGCGGAGATCCAATCGTGCTGCCGGTTGGCGGCGCTGTTGGATCTGCCATTGAAAGATGCGGCGAAGAATGTGGTTCCCGTCGCCGTGACCGCAGCCGAATCCGTGGAGAAATTGCGAACGTGGGCGGCGGGAAGATGCCTGGACGCCAGCAATCCCGGCGTCTATGTCCGAGGCGCGGCAGAGAGCACGACGGCGAGCCGAAGGGTTACTCGCCCCTCCAGCAACTGAATTTATGCCCTCCTGACCGCCCCCTTATCTTGCCCGCCAGCCCGCCTGAATGGCCTTCTGCGGCGTTTTTCGCCCTCGGAAGCAGCCAAACACCCCCTCGAAAACGGCTTCTGCGCAGAGCCACTGCCATAACCTGCCAATTATCAGCAGGTTATGGCATTTTCTGTGGCGCTCTTGCGCACACCCATTTTCAACAACAGGAGATCCCATGACCATGGCCACCATTGACCGTCCCAGCCGACGTGCGTCGTCGGCGTCGGCCTCCACCAACAGCGCCGCCGCCCAGCGCCTACGCGCCACCTTCGCGGCAGTGCGGGTGAACTTCACCTGGTTCGGCACGCGAAAGACGCTCAGCGCCGAGCAGAAGGTTCAGGCCGCCGAGCATTTTGGCGCTGAAGGCCAATATCTGTCGGCCGCCAAGAAGCTGTTGGACAACAAGCATGAAGCTTTTCAGCAAGTCACCGCGATCCGCTCACAAATCATCAGCTTTTGGAAGTCCCTGTCGCTGCCGTACCCCGAGCCCGGCGTGCGGCTGATCCGCCAGGAAGATGTCGAGCGGTTCAATGCGCGCATGACCACCTTCCGTCAGGAACTCGCCGATGCGGTGCTGAATCTCGATGAGCACTTCGAGCAGCTCAAAGCGGCGGCGGCTGACCGTTTGGGCAGGCTCTATAACCCCGCCGACTATCCGCTGACGTTGCGCGGGCTGTTCGCTGTAGATTTCGATTTTCCCAGTGTTGAGCCGCCTGAATATTTGCTTCGCCTCAATCCGCATCTTTATCAGCAAGAGAGGAGTCGTATCACCGCGCGGTTTGACGAGGCGGTGAAGCTGGCCGAAGAAGCATTCGTTGGCGAATTCTCCAAGCTCGTATCGCATCTGACCGAGCGCCTCACCGCCGATCCCGGCGGCGAGCGAAAGGTTTTCCGCGACTCGGCCATCACCAACCTCGCTGTTTTCTTTCGTCGCTTCCGATCATTGAACGTCCGCAGCAACGCCGACCTGGATCGGCTGGTGGAGACGGCCGAGCGGATACTCCACGGCGCTGATCCCAACCTCGTGCGCAACAGCTCCGGTCTTCGCGACCACATCACCAGCCAGCTCTCGGCGGTGCAAAGCCATCTGGATCAGATGCTGGTGGACGGCCCGCGCCGGCGCATTCTTCGTAATCGCTCAGCAGCGGGCGGCAACGGGGAGGCGGTGTCGTGAAGCACGAGATGATCGAACTGGTGATCGACCGCACCGGCACGGCCAACTGCATCTATACCGACGACCTGGACCTCGCTCAGTTGGGCGAAGTCCAGGTCCGCCGGGCCAGCCACTGCGAACCCGACCAGCATGGGCGCTGGTGGGCGGATCTGTCACCCGTCGCCGGGCCGAAACTGGGTCCATACACCTTGCGCCGTGCGGCGCTGGCGGCGGAAGCCTGTTGGCTCCGCCAGCATTGGCTGGGCTGCCCAGCCGCTCACGAATCGAAATAACCCATCCATCCCTCAATATCGCCGTGGACCACTGGTTCATGGCTTTTACCCGACCCAAGGAGGTCTCATGCAAGACCCTATGAAGATCGCATCAATCAAGCTGAAACGAATGGTCACGGCCGTCCTGTACCAGCTCGCGGTGAATTGGCGACTGCGTGACCGGCGTGCCGACATGCGCTGGATTGTGGCTGTGCCGACGGTGATCACGGTGATTGCCATGGCTTGGTGCCTGAACCGCATCCGCGACAGGTCCAAAACCGCCAGCGCCACCGCGACGCCAACGATGACCGCGCTGTTGCCGTCGATGCCGGCCGATGTCAGCGCGTTCTACCGCAGCGATATTTCGCCGCTGCTGGATGCGGCGCTGCAGCGCAACCGCCGGGCGGCGGATCGAGCCCTCGCATCCCTGCACGAGCGGTTCAACGCCCACCGCGCCGGCGTCAAGCCATTCGCGGACGACGTCGCCGGCTGGGGCACGCGGTTCGGCGTGCTCGGGCGCTACACCAGCGATACCTGGGACAAGCATATTCGCGGCAACCCCAGCGCCGGCCGCGTCGCTGATTACATCCAGCAGAAATTCCGTACTCACGTCTTGTCGGAGCAGGCGCTTCAGCAGGATGTGGAAAGTGTGCTCAAACAATACCGCGAGGACTTGGAAGCAAGCCGAAACCAGTTGTACGCGGAGATCAGGCTGCCGCTTCGCAGCAGCCATTCGCCGATCGCCTTGGACGACAGCAGCTGGCGGGCGCTTTGCCAGGATATAAACCAACGAACGCGCGCGCTGAACGCGGCAACTCCACGGGATAGCGTGGCGACCGGGCTGGCCTCAATGGTCGGCGGCTTTGTCGGCACCGAAGTGACTGAGGCGATCGTTGCTCACGTTCTGGCCGAAGTCGGCGGTGCTGTCGCACTGGAGTCGGCCGAGACGGCGACGGCCGCTGGCGGCAGCGCCGTCGCCAGCGGCACGGCCGGCGGCGGCGTCGGATCGCTCGGTGGCCCAGCCGGCGCAGTGATCGGGGTGGGCGTGGGACTGGCCGTCGGGGCGGCCCTCGACTGGTGGATGAGCGATCGGCTCGAAGCACACATCAGCGCCCCGTGCAATAAGTTCCTGGATACCGTTGAGTACCAGATCACTGAAGGCAGCGACCAGGCCCCTGGCTTGCGGGCTTCGTTCGAGCAGGCCGCCAAGCTCGCCGACCAGCGCCAGCGGCAGGCCATCATCGACGCTCTGTTGGAGGCCCGGAAATGAAGTTTGTTATCTTGTCTGCTGCGTTGGTCGTTGCGGGCATTGCATCGCCCGCTGCCTCCCCGGACAACATCGTGCTGTGCCAGGCTTCGTCGGTGACCGAGGCCGCCGCCAAAGAACTGATCGAGGTGATGCTCCGTGAAGGGGGCAGTCAGGCAGCCAGCGAGCTTGTCGAGATGGGCGGCGCGGCGGCGGTTCGCCAACTGCTGGAAAACGCTATGAACGAAGGGGGCGAAGAACTGGTCCAGCGGGTCGCGCAATACGGCACCCGCTATGGCCCAGCAGCGCTTCGAGCCATGGAGCGTTCCCCCGCCCGGATGGTCCGGGCGCTGGATGGCATGCAGCCCGACCTGGTTGCGCCGGCCATCCGGGCGGCGGCTCGCCAGCCTGAGGTTATGGACCAGCTGGTGGCGACCTACGGAAAAACCGCGCTGGAAGTTGCGGCGAAACACCCGGGCTTCGGGGTGGACCTTGCCGAGAAGCTGGGCGGCGATGGGATTCGCATCGGTCAAAATCTCACAACCGACCAGGCGGTGACGCTGGCGCGCTACGCGGACGACATCGCGGCATTGCCGTCGGCACAGCGAAACCAACTGCTGGACGCGATCTTGAGAGCACCGGTGGAGGTCCTGGACTATTTGGAGACGCACCCGAAGGTTCTGCTGACCGCTGGCGGCGCGGCGGTGGTGATTGCCGCCAAAGACAACCTCCTGGGCGGATCGACACTGTCGCCCAACCCTGCGACACCGCCGCCGGGGTTAGGCTCTGTCTGAAAACTCTAAACGTAGATAGCGCTGGATGATAGCGAGTTTTATGGTGGCTACGAAGTTAATCGCAAGCTTCTCGAATCGGGTGCAGACTCTTCTACACTCCTTGAGCCAGCCAATACATTGCTCAAT
>DASRRM010000314.1:0-24283 GCA_035695715.1 Tepidisphaeraceae bacterium | reverse complement strand
CTGCCCGCCGTGGTGCTGCATTGCGGCATGCACTGCTATCGCAGCGAAGGATGGCCCAAGGTTGTCACGCCGTGGTTTGAGTTCACCGGCCTCCAGACGACCGGCCACGGCGCGCAGTTGCCCATCGCGCTCGATTTCATCGATAAGGAAAGCCCGATCACCAAGGGCATGGAAAACTGGACGACGATCAAGGAAGAACTCTATAACAACATCGCCGGCCATGTGCTGGCCACCGCTCATCCGCTGGTCACCGGCGCGCAGGGAACAAACAAGACGGTTGTCGCGTGGACAAATCTCTACAACGGCAAGGCGAAGGTTTTCGCCACCACCATCGGCCATAACAACGAAACCTGTGCCGACCCGCGTTATCTGCAACTGGTTACCCGCGGCCTGCTCTGGTCAGTCGGCAAGCTTGACGATGCCCACATGAAGCCGGCCAAGCAGATTTATATTGATGGCAAGGCGCCGGTTGACGAACCCCGCGCCGACGCGGCCAAGCCCGCCGGCCCCAAGGCTGATGCCAACGGCATGGTGCCGCTCGATCTGGCCCGCGGCAAGAAGGCGACCGCCTCCACCAGCCAGACCAACGAGGACCATTCGCCCGCCATGGCGTTCGACGGCGACGGCGATACCCGCTGGTGCGCTTCGGGCGGGGCGGCTTCACAATGGCTTCAGGTCGACCTCGGCAAACCCCAGGATCTCACAAGCTGCATGGTCACCTGGGAAAAAGATCACGTCGATTATCACTACAAGATTGAAGGATCGGCTGACGGGCAGACCTGGACGATGCTGTCGGATCAGACCGACGCCGTTGCCGCCAACGCAACGCGCGTTCACGAATTTGTCGCCTGTTGCGGAAAGCCGGCCCCTAAGACTGAAGGCATTCGTTTTGTCCGCCTGACGACCACCGCGCTTCCGGATGGATGCTGGGCCAGCATTTTCGACTTCGAGGTGTTCGGCAAGGAAATGGTCAAGGCCACCGCCCAGGCCAAAGTCACCAGCAGCACGACGACGGTTGGGAAGGTCGCAAAAATCAAAGCGCCGCCGGGATTCGATGTAACGGTTTTTGCCGCGCCTCCAGACGTGGCCTACTGCACCGCAGTATCCGCGGCACCTTCGGGTGCCGTTTTCATTGGTATTGATGAAGACGGCTCGCTGGGCAAAAAGCCGGGCATGGGCCGGGTCGTCCGCGCTGTCGATTCCAAAGGCACCGGCGTGGCCGACCGGTTCACCGTCTTTGCCAAAATGGATCATCCCCGCGGCCTGATCTGGGATGATGGGAAACTCTTCGTCCTGCATCCGCCTTACCTGTCGGTGTATTACGATGACAACAACACCGGCGTGGCCAATCGCTCGGAAGTTTTGGTGACCGGCATCAGCAACGAAAAAATGGTCGCCAGCCGCGGCGCCGATCACACCACCAATGGCATTCGCCTGGGAATTGACGGATGGATCTACATCGCCACCGGCGACTTCGGCTGCTACAAGGCTGTCGCTGCCAAGGATGGGACCCAGTTGCAATTCCACTACGGCGGCATCCTGCGCATCCGCCCCGACGGCACCGGCCTGGAAGTCTACAGCTATGGCACGCGCAACATCTACGACGTCGCCATGGACCCGCTGATGAACGTTTTCACCCGCGACAACACCAATGATGGCGACGATTGGAACGACCGCCTGGCCTATGACGTGCCGACCGGCTACTACGGCTACCCCAGCCGATTCATGCACTTCCCCGGCGAATTTATCGATTGCCTGGCGGATTACGGGGGCGGCGCGCCGTGCGGATCGATCTTCCTCGATGAGCCGGGCATTCCCGGCGGGCTTTACACCGTCGAATGGGGCAACAGCCAGATCGATCATCATCCGCTGCTTCCCAACGGCGCCAATTTCAAAGTTGCCGGGCCATTCGAAAAATTCATGGACCTTCCCCGCGGCACCGATCTCGATGTCGACTGCGAAAGCCATCTTTACGCCACTTCATGGGCCAACGGCGGATTTGATTACAGCGGCCCCAACGTCGGCTACGTTGCCCGCATCTCGCCGAAGAATTACAAGGCCGAGCCGTTTCCCAATTTGCGGAAACTGGCTGATGCCGATCTCCTGAAGCTGCTCACGAGCAAGAGTCATACGCAGCGACTCACCACCCAGCGTGAAATCCTGCGGCGGGGGGATAACGCCGCCTTCGACGCCGGGCTGATCTCGCTCATTAATTCCGACCAGCCGCTGGCGGTTCGCGTGGCGGCGATTTTCACGCTGAGGCTTCTGCACGGCGACGCCGCCGACGCCACGCTGGCCGAGACTGCGGCAAAGAAGGCCGACCTGCGCGAATTCGCCATGCGGGCGATGGTCGACAAGAAGAACGACAAGGCTGTTCCCGCCAAAGTGTTCGTCGACGGATTGACCGACCCCGACCCGCGCGTGCGGCTGGTGGCGGTGTGGGGATTGGGCCGCCTGGGCCGCATCGAAGCCGCCCCCGCCATGTTGCCGCTCACGGCTGATTCGGATTTCCTGGTGTCGCATGTGGCGATGCAGGCATTGGTGGCGCTCAACGCGCAGGACGTATGCCTTGGCGCGGTCGAGCCTTCCACATCGCCGAGCCTTACGGCCGGCGCGTTGCGCGTGCTGAAGCAAATTCACGATGTGAAGGTTGTCAACGGATTGCTGGAGCGGGTGCCGAAGCTGGCCGATCCGGCGACGCGGGCGCTGGGCTATGCCGCCATCTGCCGGCTCTGCTTCCGCGAGGCCGATTGGGATGCCGGTTGGTGGGGCACCCGGCCGGATCGCACGGGGCCTTATTACAAGAACGCCGAATGGGAAGGCACGCCGGCGGTGAAGACGGCCCTGCATCATGCTCTGGAAACCGAAAAGCCCGAAGTCGTGCGCAGCCTGATTGTCGAGCTGCAACGGCATCAGATCGTCTTCCCGGAAACCGCCGCGTTGATCTCCAAACTGGCGGCCACCGATCCCGGCTTCCAGGAAATTCTGGTCGACATGCTTTCGAGCAATAAAAAGCTGGATGCCGATCAGGTTTCCACTCTCTTGGCCATCTCGATCAACGACAAAGCGGCGGCTCCCCTGCGCGCCAAGGCAATTCGCGTCCTAATCAAGGAGCCGGGCAATGCTGCCGCCATGGATGCCGGCGCAAAAGCGATCGCGCCGCTCCTGTCGGCCGACAAACCCGCCGCCGAGCTGGCAACGCTCCGCGATGAATACATTCACGACCCGCGTTTTGCGCGCGATATTCCGTACTTCGCCAAACTGGCTGAAACCGAATCGCCCGCGCGGCGCGAGTTGGCGTATTCAGTCCTGATGAATCTTAACGGCAGCCGCCTGGTCAAGCCCGACCAGAAGGCCGCTGCGGCGAAGGTGATCGACAAGGGTTGGGATCGCCCGGCCTACTCGGCGATCATGCTCCGCGCCGTCGCCCGCACGCATGCCGACGCATACGGCGAAATGGTTCAGGCGATGCTCGCCGACAAGAATCCCGACATCGCGCAGGCCGCCGCTCTGGCCGCCGACAAGCTCGGCCTCAAGCACGGCCCTGTTCCGCCGCGCGTGCTGATCGAGTCGATGAAGTACGAAGACGTCGTCGCGCAGGTCCTGAAGATCAAGGGCGATCCGGCCCTCGGCCACGATCTTTTCCAGCGCCAGGGTTGCATCGCCTGCCACACCACGTCGACAAAGGAGCCGCAAAAAGGCCCGATGCTCGGCGGGATTTCCGGCCGCTATAACCGCTCAGAACTGTGCGAATCGATCATGAAGCCAAGCGCCAAAATCGCCCAGGGCTTCGAGACGCAGTGGTTCAAGACCAACGACGGCGACGTCGTCGAAGGCTTCGTCAGCCGCGAGGGCGGCGACGACCTGGAGATCCGCAATCCCGCGGGCGTGGCGACCACGCTGAAAAAGAAGGACATCGCCAAGCGCGGCAAGCGCGACATTTCGATGATGCCGGAGGGATTGGTGGTGAAGCTGACGCCGGAGGAACTTGCGAGCTTGATTGCGTATCTGGAGTCGACGACGGGGAAATGATGGCAGATAAACAGAACCCGATTTTGACGCACGTCAGTGAGCGCGACATGGACCTGCTGCTGATCGAGGAGTTGCGTTGCTCTGAGGCGTTTGTCTCGTGGCTGGCGAAGAACCTGCGTTCCTTCATCGGCAATGGGAAGCTGTCAATCGATCAAGTGCACCACAGCGTAAGGACTTCGGGCGAGGGCGCTGGTGAGACGGATATTCGGGTTATCGCGTTCGGAAAAAGAACTTAACAAGCGGCTTACTAATCAGAGTTCCAACGCGAAACGCACGGCCTTTTTTACCTCAGCGAGCTTCGGGGTTGAAAGTGTGCAAATACACTTGACCAAGGTCCCTTTCGGAATCGTGTTAATCAAATCAAGATTGACGACGCAATCCTTGGGCATACCGTCGGCGGGAGTGAGCTTAACCTCAACCGGGATGTTTCGAATTGTCGTGGTGATAAATGCAACGGTGATTGCATTGCGAACGGCGTAAGCCTGACCGCGCGAAAGCAGCAAAACCGGACGCCGGCCGATGGGAGAGGGAAGATCGGCCCACCATACTTCCCCACGTTTCATTACCACTGCTCCGTCGGGAGTGGCAAATGGGCGATCAGGGCTTCAACATCCGAAATGTCTTCTGGAATCTGCTCGTATCCCCGCCGATATTGATCGTCTTGTCCCGTCGGCAGATTTTCTTCAAGAACCCGGCGAGCAAGGGCCTGAGGATCATCACCTTCAGATTCCGCCGCCTGCTTGAGGCGGTCTTCCAGTTGTCCATCAAGTTCAATCGTGAGCATTGTGCATCCTTTGATAATACCACGCCGGTGACATCGTGCTGAATCATACCGGATAATCATGGCCAGAGCTTCCTCGCCTGCGGACCCTCGGACTCTCTTCGATTTCGATCGAGATTGCGCATCAATTCGTCCCCTTCCTTTTGCCGGCGCTTCAGTTCGACCGGATCGGTTGTGGCGTCCTCTCGCTCCCATTTAGCGAAGAGCGCTCGTGTCGCGTCGATGGCGCGTGGAAGATTCTCTTCAAGCACCCGCTTGGCGATGACCTGCGGTTCATCGCCAGTTCTTTCCGCCGCGAGTTTCAAACGCTCTTCGAGTTGTCCATCCAGTTGGATCGTCAGCATCGTGCGTCCTTTCAGACGATTAGAACACGCTGGCGAAACGGCGCTCAAGAACCCCAAGCTTCAATTCACACATCAAAAAACGCCGCCACCTTGCACTTGAAACTCGGCAGCGCCTTCTCCCCAGTAATCTCCTCATGCTCGCTTAAAAGCTGAACGCTCCCATCCGGGCGGTAGATCTGAACGTGACGCCGATGCGGATTCACGACCCATACAAGGCCGAATCCCGCTTCCAAGTACTCGTCCACTTTTTCGTCAATCGCGTTGATTCGGTCGTTTGGAGAAAGAACTTCGACTGCCAGGTCGGCTGGAATCGGCATATATCCCGGGTCGCCCTCAATCTTGCTTTCACGCTCGGTGCGAACGAGTGAAACATCGGGGAAGCGAACCTCATCGGAATCGGGGAAACATTGATAGCCCAAATCTGAGAGGTAGACCGATGCTTCGCGCGTTCTTTTTGCTTCGGTTCCAAGAAGCCGAAGGATTTCCGCGCCAACGCCGCTCGATTTTTTGCTCACAGGCCTCTCCACCAAATGCCCTTTAACAAGTTCATATCCCGCCAGTTTCGGGTCATCGAGAAGATCCTGCGGCGTATATAGTTTTTCAACTGCGAGAGTCATGTTGCACCTGAAGTAAACCGATCCCAAGGCGGATATCCCCCGGATTATAATAGCTCCGTCATGCCCCCGTCCACACAATGTTTTTCCCCTCCCCTCGCACTCTTCAACATCCGCCATTAGAATTAATACGTAATACAACCGCCGCCCCCGGAGGGGCTTTGCGTGAATTCTGGTTCGGCTTCACACGCTTACACGGATTTTCCCCATGCCCATTCGCTCTTTTCGTCTGGCCGCCCTCAAAGCTGCTTGCTGTCTGGCAACACTTGTTTCGCTTAACTCCATCGCCAATGCCGCCGGTGGAAAGGAATCCGCAGATAATGACCTGCAAACACTCCCCGATTTTAAGATCGAAACCGTCATGCAGGCCGATGGAAAACTGAACGGCTCGTGGATTTCCCTTGGCAAGGACAGCCAGGGCCGGCTTCTGCTCGGCGCGCAGCGCGGCCAGCCTGCCACGCGCCTCACGCTCGACAACGACGGGCACATCACCAAGACCGAAGTCCTCAAGCTCCCAGTCAGCGAAATCATGGGACAGCTCTTCGTCGGCGATGCCCTCTATGTCGACGCAGCGGGCAAAAATTCCGAAGGCCACGAAGTCTTCGGCCTCTGGCGGCTTCATGATTCCAAGGGCGATGGCTCTTATTCCAGTGCCGAGTTGCTCCGCGAATGGCATGGCGGTTCCGGCGAACATGGCGCGCACGGTATCGTGCTCGCGCCCGACAAGCAGCACATCTTCACCGTCTGCGGCAACTTCACCGAGATTCCTACAGACTTGGCAGCAACCAGCCCGCATAAGAATTATGCCGATGATCTGGCCCTTCCACGCTGCGAAGACAGCAGGTTTGGCGCATTCAAGAAGCCGCCGGGCGGCTTTATCACGCGAATGAATCTTGATGGCAAGAATGCCGAACTGTTCGCTTCCGGCGAGCGCAATACCTACGACATTGCTTTCAATGCCGACGGCGAATTGTTCGGCTTTGACAGCGACATGGAATGGGATTGGGGCACCCCGTGGTATCGGCCCATCCGCGTCTTCCACGCCCCCAGCGCCGCCGACGGCGGGTTCCGCGAGGGCACCGCCAAATGGCCCGAATACTATCCCGACAGCCTGCCTCCAGTTGTCGACATCGGCCTCGGCTGCCCAACGGGCGTTGCCTTCGGCACGGGCGCAAAATTCCCAGCGAAGTATCAAAAGGCTTTTTACATCACTGACTGGACCTACGGCCGGCTTATTGCGGTTCACATGAAGCCCAAAGGCGCCAGTTACGAATGCACCGGGTGGGAAAATTTCGTCGCCCCCAAGGGCCTCAAAGGCAACGGCCCCAAAACCCCGCTCAACCTCACCGACATCGTCTTCGGCAACGACGGCGCAATGTACTTCACCGTCGGCGGCCGCAGCACCAGCGCCAAGCTGTTCCGCGTCACCTACACCGGCAGCGAGTCCACCGCTCCAGCCGACCTTCACGACGCCGATGGCGCCAAGGACCGCGAGCTGCGCCACGAGTTGGAGGCGTTTCATGGCCGGGTCGACCCAAAGGCTGTTGAAACCGCCTGGCCAAATCTGGCCAGCCCCGACCGATTCATCCGCTACGCCGCACGCATTGCCATCGAAGCACAGCCGGTGAGCGAATGGAAGGAAAAGGCTCTTGCCGAGAAGGATGCCAAAGCTTCATTGACCGCTCTTCTAGCGCTTGCCCGCCTTGGCGGGCATGAGGCCCAGGCTGAGGTGCTCAATTCGCTCGGCCGGCTTCCAATGACTTTGCTCAGCGAAGAGCAACAGCTCGAGAAACTTCGGGTTATCGAAGTCAGCATCGCCCGCGATGGAAAGCCATCGGCCGATGAGGACAAGGCCATCATCGCCGATCTCGATCCGCTGTACCCCGCCAAAGGCGTATTCCTGAATCGCGAGCTGTGCCAGGTTTTGCTGGCGATTAATGCCCCCGGCGCGGTGGGCAAAACCGTCAAGCTTCTGGAAATCGCCCCCACGCAGGAGGAGCAGCTGAATTACATTCTGGCTCTTCGCACGATTAAGGAGGGATGGACGCCGGAGTTGCACAAGGCGTATTTCGAGTGGTTTACGAAGGACCGCAAGACCACGCCACCCGCGCACCCGGATTATGTGCTGCGGTGGTTCGAGGAAGCGGGCCGGCCATACGACGATGGCGCCAGCTACACGACATTCATCGAACATATTCATGACGATGCCAAGGCGAGCTTGTCCCCGACGGAATTGACTTCGTTGTCCGATGTGGTGAATGCCTTCCCATCAGCCGCCAATTCTCCCAAACGCAGGCCGACGAAGGTTCGCGCGCTGGTGAAGGAATGGAAGGTCGAGGACCTCGAGCCCTCGCTGGCCTCGGTAGGCCATGGCCGCAACTTCAAACGCGGCAAAGCCGTCTTCGAAGAAGCCCAGTGCATGGCCTGCCACAAGTTCGGCAACGAAGGCGGGGCGGTTGGCCCGGATCTGACGGCCGTCTCCAGCCGATTCGCCCGGAAGGACATCCTCGAATCGATCATCCTCCCCTCGAAAGTCATCTCCGAGCAGTACGCCGCCACCGAAGGCAAGACCAAGGACGGCGAGACATTTTACGGCCGTCTGCTCGAGGAAAACGCCGACCAGATTGTGCTTCAACCTAACGGCCTCAAGCCCGAGCGCGTGACGATCAAGAAGGCCGACATCACCCTGCGCCGTTTCTCGAAGTTATCGCCGATGCCCGAAGGATTGGTGAACACCTTCACCAAGCAGGAGATCCTCGACCTGCTGGCCTACGTCGAATCCGGCGGCCGCAAGGACCATCCCGACTTCGCGAAGTAGAAGTTGCGGAACGAAAGCGACAGTGCCGCTTGCGGCTTCGCGAGAAAACACCCGCGGGTCGCCGAACATTGCGTCGGCGACCCGCCTCTATTTCCACTCAAGCCCCTCGCTCAAAACCGCGTCGCGCCCGCTCCGGCACCCCAGCGCGCCCCAAAGCGCAACACTTTCGCGCCACATCCCTGTCCCGTCCAACGCGCGCAAGGGCGACCGAGATCCCGGCCGGCGCGGCGCTTGACCCGGCTTGGAGATCGGGCGCCCATTTACGCGCTCCTTACAGTAAAACCTTGACATCGCCCGCCAAACGCTTGAGACTTTAACGGTTCACTCCACCGTATCACGGGCAAATGAGCTGCCATCCCGACAACAACGAGGCCGGTCTATAAGGATCGGAGGACACATGCGATGTGACCATCGAACCGCGCACTGGCCGGCTGTATCGCTGGTAATCATCCTCTTGAGCGGCTCTGCGCTCGTCGGATGCCGATACAACGCCACGAGCCCGCCTTCTCCGCCGGCCGCTGGAATTCCCGATTCCTATGTGGAAACGTTCTACCAGTTTTACCTTCAAAGTCCTGACCGCAAAGCCCCCGATGGCCGCGGCGGCTACTGGGCTCGCGTCGCGACATCGATGAGCCCAACGATGGATCCGAACAAGGTGAGCATCAAGACCGCACTGCATTACCTCGGAGACCCTGAATACACTCAAGTGGATCCGCAGGAAACAGCTTATGCCTACACCTACATAAGCCCGCCAAACCAGGCCGAAGTTCTGTTCGTGGTTTTTGACGCCGCTGGATATGTTTCGAGAATAGAGTTCGCCAATCGTTCCGACGCAGACTTTTCGAGCTGGCGTCGATGGGATGCGACGACACAACCGGCGCATTAGCGTAACAGGCGGAGCTTCTCAGCCTTGTACGCCGATTATAATTCGGTGGGGGATGCCGCCGCACACCGGATCAGCCGGTTGAAAGAGCTCCACACCGTCAGCCTCAGGCACACCGATGCGCGGGATCGGCAGACCTTGTCACACTGCCAAAGCTTCGCTCTCTCGATTTAAGGCAGACAAAGGTCGCCGAGGCAGATGTCAAGAGCGTCCACCGCGCCTCGCCACAATGCGAAATCATGGTTGATCGTCCGGGCGAAAAATGACGATTGGGACGTTCAAGCCGGGTCAAGCGCAGCGCCGGCCCGGATTCGGATGCGATCAGCGTCGCCCGATCGCCCGACGGAGATCCGGGCCGGCGCTGCGCTTGACCCGGCTTGGATAACATCTCGCCCAAGCACGTTGAGCGACAAAACGGGGTCGCAGCTAGTTATTAAATCAGCTGCGAGCTGCGAGTTGCGACCCCGTTTCGCTGCCATCGAGTACAACGCGACGAAAGCTTGGGTGCTGAGAATGGCCGATGCCGAAGAGGGCCGTCCCTGCTTTTATCGCGAAATTCTCGAATCGCGCGATTCCCGCTTGATTGTGAGGATGGAAAGGTGGCTGGGGATTGAACGTTCCGGCCAGCAGGCGATAATCGATTCATGCCCAACGGATTATCGCCGCGACTATTTTCCGCGATCGTGTCGCTGTTCGTTGCATTTGTCGGCAGTGGTTGCGTGAACGAGGCGCTCTGGGAGAGCGCTGACGCGACGACCATTTCGTTTGACCGCGTTGGGCCGGTGGTGGACATGCAAAGCAACGGCACCAAGGGTCGCGCGCTCACCGTCGGCTATGGGATCAACATCGAAACCGGATTGTTGAATATCCCGCTGGAGCTCGATGGAAGTCCCAAGCCGCCGTTTGCATATCTTGGCCATGTCGCCAAGGGGGAACCTGTTTGGAGTGAAGTTTCCGACGGCCAGCGAGCAGACATTTTGAAGAATTCGACGTTGGAGCAAGGGCGCGCAATCGACGTTTTGCCATTCTGGGATCCCAATTACTCCGATCCAAACTCGCCGGCCAGAAGCTGGACGGCCCGAACCTTCGAGATTAATCGCGGCGAGGATCGACTCGTCGCGATCGCTTACGGCATCGATTCACACGGCAAGCCAGTGCCTCTTCAAGATTTTCCTTCCGGCCCCAAATTTTCGGGCAGCCTTCAATTCAGCAAAACGCAAATCGCGCTCGTCCCGTTCGAATGCCTGCGCGTTCCGGAGGTGCGCAAGGCGAGCCGGACGACGGCGGTAATCTTGACGCCGTTCGCTGTCGCGATTGACCTGGCGATATACGCGGTCATTGTTCCGATTGGCCTTCCGATCCAATTGATTGCCACCCGCTAAATGACGAATTGGCAGGACCGAGAAAAACGGACCAAGAAAACGAGGTCGCAGCTCGCAGCTAGTTACAAAAATCTAGCTGCGACCCCGTTTCGATCGGCCCGACCCCCGACCGCGTTTCGATCGGTCTTTCTTGACGCCTGCGATTTCCTCGGCGACAGTCGGTTCGTGCTGTATCTGGGCTTGCGGAAACCCCGCATCTTTATCCTCAGCGACTTGCTCGCGCTGGCCTTCGCGCTGCAAATCCGTCATGGGCTTTTTTTTACACGCGAGTCGGCCTCCGTCGATTTGCTGATGCTCTCCGGCTTGTGCTGCGGTATCGCGTTTTTGCTTCGGGCAATTCCGCCAGGGCAAAAGCCGGCATTCGCCGCGGCCCTGTGGAAACTGCGGTGGATTGTTCCGGGGCTGGGGCTTGTTCTGGCGGCGGCGGGGGCTCTGTTGCAGATGAGGGATGCCAGGCCGGCTTATCTCATCGACCTTGCGGCGGCGGGATTCAACCTTTACTGCATGCCGATCGCCGAAGTGGTGCAACGCCGGCTGCAAAAGCGTCGGCTGGAGGGAACGCCGGGCGAATGGCGGACGTTTACGTCGCTGCTGGGGCGTTATTCGGTCGAGATGCCCGGCGTGCCGGGTGAGACTTCCGCGACCGAATCGCTCGAGGATGCGTCCACCGTGCAACACACGGCTGTTCTGGCGCTGCCGAGTGGAGTCGTCTTTCAAATCAGCTGGTTCGACGTGCCGGAATTGGTGGGGGCCGGTGACGGGGAGGTCGAGTTTTATTTTCGGGAGTTGCTGTCCGAAATGGCGACGGAAAATCGCGTCATGAGCGGCGTTCGCCGGCTCGACCTGCGGGGATTTCCCGGTTGTGCCTATGAAGAAACCCCCAGCGAGCCAACTGCCGGCTCGACGGTCCACGTGCGGCTGTACCTGGCCCACGCGCGGTCTTACGCCGTTCTGGCTGAATACAAAACCGGAGCAGCCGAGCACCGCCAGGCGATCGAACGGTTTCATGGATCGTTTTCATTCATCTGACTTGCGAGGCGTCATGAGTGGCCAGTCTCTCCGCTCCCACGAATGTCGCTTTTCCCCGGCTTACCCCGGCCTGGTCGTCGGCTTCTCCTGCGAAAACCGCTTGAGCTGCCGCTGCAAATCCGCGAAGGCGGGGTCCAGCTTCAGGCCCCGTTTTACGGTCTCTATGGCGGCTTGGCGCTGGCCGCGGTGGAATTGGACCTCGGCCAACGTGCCCAGGTATTCGACATTATCGGGAGCCAGCGAAACTGCGCGGTTGGCGTGGGTGAGTGCTTCGTCCAGCCGGCGGTCGCACGCCGCCTCCATTCGCGCCAGGCTCGAGTGCAGTTGCGGTGAGGCGGGATGGCGATCGAGGCTTGCTTGCAGCACCGAGGCGACGCGGTTGAACACGGCATTGGCCTCCGTGGCGTGGCCGGCTTGATCGAACGCCGGCACGATGTATGCGGCAAGTTCAGTGTTTGCGGGAGTCAGTAAAAGGGCCAGGTCCATTTCCTTCGTGGCGGCGGGGATATCGCCGGAGGCGATCAGGCCGCGTGCCCGCATGGCGTGGAACCGGGCGGGTTGGAGGATATATCCCTCGGGGTAGCGGTATACCGTGCGGCCGCGGTTCAGCATCAGCAGCGAGATCGAGGAGAGATCGGCGGCCTGGAGAAACCGCGCGGCGCTATCCTTGCCGAGCGGCTCGGGAAGGTAGATTCGCGGGTTTGTCTCGGCGGCGTCGGGGTAGATGAGGCCCGATCCCGTCAGCCGAAGCGATTCAAAGTAGTTGTGCGATGCGGGGGTGCCAAAGCGGCGATATTGGGCGCGTTGCAGTTCGGCATCGCCGGTCCTTTCGGCTCCGGCCTCGATGAGGGCGTCGAGGAAATTGATCCAGCGGTCATCGTCTGCCATCAGGCACTGCGAAGCGCGGCGCATTTCTTCGCGGGCGGATGCCTCGATTTTCGCGTCGCCCGGGGCGGCTTGAATTGCCGTCCACCCATGCATCCACCACACGATCGAATCGCTGGGCCAGCGCGCGTGGGCTTTTCCATAATAAATGTGGGCGTTGGAATAGTCTTTGGCCAGTGCGGCCCGGGTTGCCAGCCAGCCCCAGAGCACGCCAAGGTCATTGCGCGCAGCGTCCGGGTCGCCCGCCCAGGCGGCGAGCGTTTGGGCCATGATATCTTCGCGTCCGATTTCGTGTGCCGTCACGACGTTTCGCTCGTACATAATGGACCGTCGTGCCGGCTCGTCGCCTGGATTCGGCGCCGCATCGCGAAGAATGGCCTGGGCCTCGGCCTGTGGCATTTTCCTGGCAAACAGCATCCAGATTTTCTTCAGGATCTGCACGCGCGTTGCGCTGGGAGTCTTCTGCGAAAAATAAACGCGCCATTCGCGCGCGAGCTCTGCCAGGGGAGGAACCAGCCCCGCCATCACGTTCCGCACGCGCTCCTGGGAATCCGGAGCATTGGGATTCGCCTCAGCCGCGGCAAGCGCCGCCGCGGCCCGCTCGATGGCGCGATCCGTCTGGCCCAGGGCCAATTCCGTCTGTACCAGGTCGCGCCAGTATTCGTCGGGGTCATCCTGAATCTGCTTGTCGACGCGATCGACGATCGCTTCGCCGGACTTTTCTCCCAACGCGTGAAATTGCCGCGCCGCGAATAATTCGACATGAATCTTATCAGGGTCAGACGATTCCTCGGCAGAGCGCAGCACCTTAGCGGCGTCGTCTTCGCGCCTTTGGAGCATGAGAATGACATACGCCGAGTGGTAATCCTCACCCGCCACCAGAAAGTCGATTCCTTCCTGGACGCGGTCATTGAGGAGCAGATCGTTGCCGATTAAATCTCGCGCCGTCAGGGCGAAATCCAATCCGCGGACCGCATCGAACGCCTCGTTGAAGGCCTTGTCATCTCCCGCCAGCCGGGCATAGCTCAACTTATCGACCAGGGCGGTGGTTCGGGGAAGGGCCCTTGGAGTGTCGACGGCGATTTGTGCGTCGTGCGTAACTTGCGACAGAAGAATCGGCCACTGCCGGTGTTCGATCCGGATCGAACGCTCAAGCGCCCGGGCCTGCGGTTTGAGATCGCCATCCGGCACCAGTGCAGCTGATTTAAGGGCGGCGTCATCTTCTCCCTTGGCGCGGTAAAGATATGCAAGCAGCATCGCATCGTCGGCGCCCGGATTCGGCCCAACATCCGCCAGCACCTCCGCGATCGCGTCGGCAAGCTTGTTTCGCGAGAGCAGAAGCGCGGCATAGCTGCGGATGCTGGCCCCATCTCCGCCGATGGCGGCTTGCGACAGCTTTTCCTGGGCGTCATCCTCGCGTCCTTGCATCAGCAGCTTCCAGACATCCTCGAGCATGGCGGCCGAGGACGTTCGCATCGCCCCCAGCAGCAACCGCCGGGATGCGGCGTCGCCTTCCAGGCGATGCAGGCGGGCCATAACGCGAAACCCAGGCCACCCCAACTTCGACATTTTCTCAATGATTTGCCGCCGGTCAGTTCCCTCATTGATCCGGTAGTCCTGCACCAGGTCAACCAGCGCGGCGGGCGTATCGCCGTCGATTCCGAAGCGCATTTCCGCCAACACCTGGGCGGCGCGCCCGGCGATTTCAGGGTCATCTCCATGACTCGCCTCGCGCAGGGCCGGCCGGGCAGCCTTCCCCAGCGACAGAAGCTTGCGGCTTGCCGCGTCGCGAACATTCGCGTCGGTATCCCCAAGTTGGGCGATGACGGCTGAAATCTCGCCGGCGGCCTCTTGCGTAGTGGCCGGGGCGGCGTGCAGATTTCCGCCAAGTGCCGCCAGCACGGCCAGCATGAACGTGAGCAGCAGAAAAGTCGTTCTGTTCATTTCGCCCTTTCGTCAGGAATAGCTGAGCAAGCAAGGGCATTTTCGCGCCGTCGGTACGATGGTCAAGCAGCCAAGCGGTGAAATAGAATCGCGAGTTGGGTGCCTTCAACGCAATCTTCAGGTGGGAAGATGTAGTGTCAGCCATGCCGACCCGCGCGCGGAGGGTACTCCGGGTACTCCCGAGTACGCGAGGGTTGCGAAATACGCGGAGTTGGGAAGTACACAGGATTGGGTACGCGGGACGGCGGTCCGATCGCTGGGCTTGGTCGGGGCTCGGTTACCGCTTACTGCGGGAGTACCCGGAGTACCCTTCGTGCGCGGCTCAGTCAGTCGCGTGTTTTGTGCCGGGGGCGAGGGGCGGGTATAATGCGCGTGCGGACCACCGGGGCTCGGGATGTGCTTTCGCTTTGGAGTATTCTTGCCACAAGACATGACCAACATCGCCGGTCCCGGCGCATCTGTGCCGGGCGATATGATCTGCGGCTTTTGTAAGAAGCCGGTTGCAGGGCAGTTCTATCGAACCATGAATCGCTTCGCCTGCGAGAGCTGTGCCCAGCAGGCCAGGGAGGTGATCGATCGCAATTCCGTCACGCCCGAATCGTTCGCAAAAGCCGTCGGCGTCGGACTGCTCGTCGCGCTCGGGTGCGGCCTGGCCTGGGCGGCCATCATCCATATCACCAATTTCGAGATCGGAATCGTCGCCTCATTCATCGGCGTGGCGGTGGCCAAGGCAATCGTCAAGGTCTCGGGAAAACGACGCGGCCCCGCCATGCAATGGCTGGCGGCGGTGTTGTCGATTGTCGGAGTTTTTGGCGGCAAGGTCATGCTCATCGCCTGGCAGATCGTCGATGAGCTGAATAAGCGGGGAACGCCCGCTGATCCGGCCAGGGTGCTGGATATCCTTGTGAATGTCGTCACCCATCATGCTTCGGAGGTGTTCCGCGGGTTTGACCTGCTCTGGGCTGGAATTGCCGTTTATGCTGCATGGCGGCTATGCAAGGCGCTGCCGCTGACGCTTGCCGGGCCTTATCCATTGCCCGCGCGCACGGATGACACGCTTCAATTTCATACCATTGAGCCGGCAGCCCAGCCGGCTGCTCCGGAGCAAACGTGACTGAAACCTCCGCGCTGGTTTGTTCCCGCTGCAAGTTGCGGTTGCCGTTTCCCGATATGCTGGCCTGCCCGCGATGCGGCGCGCTGGTCCACGCCTCGGCACTGACGCAGTTGTCGGCCGAGGCCAAATGGCAGGAGCAGTACGATCCGGCCCGGGCAATTGCGGCGTGGGAGAAATGCCTGCAATTGCTCCCGCCGGATTCGAAGCAGTACATCACCGTGCAGGCGGAGATCGACCGGCTACGGGTGGCGCCGCCGATGCAATTGGCGGCTCCGGAGCCTGGAGCGCTTCGTGTTGTTAGGCAGGAGACTCTGGCGGTCGCTATTTTGAAGACCGGTGGGTCGATGCTGCTGAGCATCCTGGTTTATCAATTCAGTTTTCGCTGGGTGGGCGCGCTGGGTTTCGTGTTGCTGATCCTCGTCCATGAAATGGGACACGTGGTTGCCAACATGTATTACGGGCTCAAGGCCAGCCCGCCAATCTTCATTCCATACGTTGGCGCGGTGATCAATCTGCGTGAATCGCCGCAGAATGCGCGGGTGGAGGCGGTGGTAGGCATTGCCGGCCCGATCGCCGGGACGCTTGGATCGCTGGTTTGCCTGGGCCTGTACTTTGCCACGGGAAAGGACATTTTCGTTTCCCTTTCGTGGTTCGGGTTCTTCATGAACCTGTTCAATTTGCTGCCGGTGCCGCCACTGGACGGCGGCCGCGTGGCGGCGGCAATCAGCCCGTGGGTTTGGGTTCTGGGGTTGGGTGGTTTGGGATGGATGGTTTACGACGATTTTCGCCATCAGGTGGAATCGAGCATGTTGTTGATCATTCTGATTATTGCATTGCCGCGAATCATCCGAACGCTCAAAAGCAAAGGCCGTTCCGGGCCCTATTATGCAATTGGAAAAACCGCGCCGGTGGTCATCGGGGCAGCTTATCTTGCGCTGCTGGCGATTTTGATCGGCCTGCGGTGGTACACGGAACATCATCTGCCAAAGACAGGATTATTCTAAGGACGTGGGGCATCAGCCGAGGCCGCGAGAACGTGGGCCGAGAAGACGGGGTCGCAGTTAGTTACTCAAACTGAGCGGTTTTAAAGGCGCTCATCGTGACACGGCCGTCTCGGCCGTGCTGGCGACGGGAAAATGCGAAGAGTAATCGCTGCCAGTCTTCGTAGGGTCCGCACTGCGGACCGTCTTTTCCGCCTCAAACGTAATGGTCCGCAGTGCGGACCCTACACGAATCGCGCAAGGTTATTTTAGTTATAAAATCTAGTATCGGCGACCTGCGACCCCGTTTCCAATCTGCTCTCTATTTCATCGCGACTTATAACTCAGAATTGGCCGCAGCCTCCGCGTGATTCGCGTCAGCTCGCGCTGGGCGCGCATCACGCCGCGGATGTCCTTGTACGCCGACGGCGCTTCTTCGCGCAGTGCGGTTTCGATCCGGCGATCGTACCAGATGCCGTGAAGCTGCTGGCTGAGGTCTCTGCCGCTTACGTGGCGTCTAGCGTCGGATCGGCTCATCGAGCGGCCGGCGCCGTGGGAGCTGGAACAGAGCGCCTCCTCGCAGCCGCGGCCCTGGACGTGATAGCTTTCTGTCCCCATTGAACCGGGAATGATGCCGGTCTGGCCCGCGGCGGCAGACGCCGCGCCTTTGCGGTGAATCCACCATTCGCCGGCCATGTGGCGTTCTCTTTGGACGTGGTTGTGATCGCAGTCGAAGACGGAGCCTTCGAGTGGCGCGATTTGGAACAGGCGGTGCATCAGCCGGGCCGTTGCATCCAGCATCACGCGACGATTGCAGCGGGCATATGCGCGTGCCCAGGCCATGTCGGCGAGATACGCCTGCCCGGCGGGCGTTTGCGAATCGAGATAGCGCAGGCCGGTGGCGGATTTGTTGGCGAAGGTCAGGTGCCAATCGCGAATGGCTGGTCCCATTGCGCGCGAGCCGCTGTGGATCATGAGCCAGAGGCGATCGTCTTCATCGGCCTGGAATTCCAAGAAATGATTTCCCCGGCCCAGCGTGCCAAGTTGCACAACGCCGTCGCGGCGGCGGATGGATTCCAGACGGGGATCACTTAGCGCATTGGGATCCGGCTCGGCATGAATCTCGTCGGTCAGGAGACGAGTCGACCCGCTCAGCGCGTCCGCTCCCAGCGCGGGAGTTGTCGCCGGTCGCTCATTTCCCGCCAGCGGAACATTCTCGGCAAGCGGCGGATGAAATGGCTGGGGAGCTTCGATCGAGGGGCAGTCATCCCCCGGCGGCGCAGCAATCGCCCGTCGCGGATGCCTCATCGCCGGCACGAAACTTGGCAGATTCGCCAACACCGCGGCGGCGGCGGATTCAGGGCGCAGCAGGTCGGCGCTGGCGTCAAACGCCAGCGCCGCCATGCCGCAGCCGATGTCTCCGCCGACGGCCTCGGGATAGATCAGCCGCTGCGTGGCAAGAACGGTGCCGACGCACACCTCGTGCGCCAGATGCACATCGGGCATCACCGCGATTTGCACGGCATCATCGGTGCACGCCAAGCGATCGATTGCCAATTTCACGTCCGCCGGCAGCGGATCGGCCAGCCACATCTTCACTCGGGCCAGTTGCGGAAGGTGATTCATGGCAGCACCTCCCTCGCCCCGACCAGTTGAAACGCCAATTCGGGCGCTCGCTTGCGGGTGATGGCGGCGGCCACTTCTGCGCGAAGAATCGGGGCAAATTTTTCCAGCCGGCCGAGCAAATCGGCCAGGGCGGCATATTCGCCGTCCTTGTTCGGCCTGGCGCTTCGCCCCCACGCCGAAAGCGACATGCTGACTCTCAGCCGCGACGCATCCGGCGCTGGCTCGACGGCTTCGACGACCAACGCCTGCAACATCGGATCGCCACACCCGCCGGCCAATGCCATCGTGATGGCGCGCTGCACCTGGCGGCAAAGCTGCTGCGTTTTGCGGTCGGATTTATGGCGCGTCGGCTTGCGGAAAAAGTCTTCGGCGTTCTGCAAATCATCAGAAAAAAGATTCGCCGCCGGCATGGGCCGGGGCGCGTTCCATCTATTTCGTTTCACGAGGAAACTCCCAGGGAAAGTCCGCGGGTTGCCGGGCGCCAACCGCGCAGCATAAACCGCGAAACTGAGTTCAATCAGATCAAAAAGGGGGGGGAACGCCCGTGGGAAGATTATCGAGCCGAAAAGGCTCAACAGGGCCTACGAGCGTGACGGGAAGATGAAACGTGCAATGAGTCGCATGAGAGCCTCCTCCCGCCTGGTGCGGGAGCAATTGAGTGATGTAACGAATTGGATGTTATCACCGACGCGGGGAAAGGCAAATTGGCGCAGGCTGTTTTCGTTTTCTGTGTGGGCATCGTGCCCGCTGCTTCATCGTCTGGTACTGAACGCGGTTGATAAAGCGCGTCTACGCTGAAAGATGGCGACTGAAGTCGCCACCCCGGCTTCGGTTGGCGCGCCTTATCGACGTCGCGCGCAACTTCTTCCACAAACGTCGATCGTACCTCCGATTTAACCGCGATTATTCCAGTCCATTTTCGCGGGCGAGTTGGTCGGCCTGTCGGTTTAGCTCGTTGGCTAGTTGCGCATTGGGAGCGCGCCATGAGCCGTTCTCGCGCCAGCCGCCCTGAGCTGCGCTTAGCGCGTTGGCGCGCAGCAGCATGATTTGCTGATATGCCGGCCCTTGCCGCTCGTCTTTGAACGAGCGATTGCCGGGCGATTGGCCCAGCCACTTGACGAAGTAGGCGGCCTGCGCGTTGCCCATCTCGGCGGCGCGGGCGTACCACTGCAGGCCGGTGTTTGGATCTTTGGGCAGGTATCGGCATATTTCGCCAGGTTGCCCGATTTCTGCGCCGCGAGCATCCGCTGCATCGCGCCGACCACGTCCGCCGGCAAGGACGGCTGTTTCCCGTCATCCGCTTTCACGATCGCAACCGTGGCGGCAATGCATATCAGCGCCGCCGTTGAACGCCACGTGAATCGCCGCCGGCCGATCGTCGCCATCCACATCGATGCCCCTTTCAAGAAAGCAATCGCCGGAGAATTATCACCGGCACGATCTTATCTCGTGCGGCCCATGATTCACAATGTCCCGTCGGCACCGGGCATGTTAGACTCAGTCATATGAAACAGTTATTCACCGGCCGCAACGACATGGAAGCGCACTTTGTGAAAGGGTTGCTGGAGCAGGAGGGGATCACGGCCATATTGCAGGGAGAGGCATTGGAAGGAGCATGGGCGGATTTGCCGTTATCCGATCGGGCGCTGCCGAGCATCTGGGTGGACGAGGCTGACCTGGAGCGCGCCCAACCGATTATTGACGACTATCGCCAGCGGGAGATGAAGACCGCCAACCAGCCCGACGACGCCGACGAATCCACCGGCCCAACGTGGAAATGCCCCAAGTGCGGGGAAGAGGTCGACGAGCAGTTCGATGTCTGCTGGAACTGCGAAACCGAAAAGCCTGGCCTGGCGGCGGGGTGATCCTGGAGCGTTATTGTCGGGGAAAAGAAATTAACCACGGAGGCACGGAAGCACGGAAGCACGGAGGTGGGGTTCGACTGATGCGCGCCTTCGCCCAAGGGACGTTCGTTTTTCTTTTCTTAAAATCCCCTGCGCGAACGCGACCTGCGCAATTTTTTTTAATCAACGCAAGAAGAGATTTCGCGCGCCTCATTCCAGCGAATCCTCTGCGCCTCTGTGTCTCTGTTTTCTCTGCGCATTCGTTGGGTTGCGGCCGAAGCAGCGCGACGCCGCATTGACGATCAACTCCGCTTACTTCGGGAGTACCCTTCGTGCGCGGCTCTTTCGTTCCGCAACTTCCCGCAATCACGGCTCTGTCATCGACACTCTGATCTGCGCCAGCGGGGCGGTGTTGTCGTAGATCACGCGGCCATGCACCACGCGCACGCCCAGGCGTTTCCATAGCGCATGGAGATCAACGGTCTTTGGCTTGTTGCCCATTTCCTTATACAAATCGCTCATGACGGTGGTGCCGGTGGATTGGTCGCAGGATTTCAGCACCTGGTCCATCGTCCAATGCGCAAAGCGATTGCCGCCTTGATCGAGGATGGCGCGCATGGCGGTGTCGAGTGATTTGGCGTTGTGGGTTTGCTCGCGAATGCGCAGATCGGCCAGGAAACAGAACATCGACCCGCCCCAGTAAACGCTCTCGCGCGTGTGCGTGTTATCCAGGCCTCTGTCGCCGGGCTGCGGCTGGCCCTGTGGCAGACCTTCGTAGAGGTCCTTCCACACCTGGTCGATGGCGATCGTGCCGACCCGGGCGCGGGCGAATGGCTCAAGGTAACTCGCCAGCCCCTCGCGCAGCCAGATGTAGCGGTCGTCCATGTCGGGAAAGGCCAGATGGAACATCTCGTGAACCATGATCCAGTCGTTATCCAGGTCGGCTTTGTGCGCTTCGGGACCAACGGTAATGCGGATGCCCTCATTGGTGGTTAGTCCATCGCCAATCGGGCCAACCTCGGCGGCCAATATCGTGATATGGGCGTGCGGAATAGGAAAATGCCCGAAATAATGCACGTGCGCCATGGCTGAGCGGCGAACCCAGTTCACAATGTCGGCATCGGTGACGTTGAGCTTTCCGGGAGTGATGGTCAGGTCGATTTTGCTGCCGGCCGACATGAGATGAAAAATCCGCGATCCATCCGATGTCGTATCTGACGGCGTGGTGTTCCAGGAATCGGCCGTGGGGTGTGGCTGACATCCGCCGGCAAAGAGGGCGGCAAAAGCCAGCAACAGGCAGATTTTGCCGGTCGTTAAGCGAGATTGCGTATTTTTCCGGGTCATGTCCGGATGATACCACACCATTTACAAAAATTTTCACCAGACTGCCATTCCGGAATAAACGGACTCTGCTTACACTGTCCAACGGAATAGAGGGCGCAAGTCTGATTGGCTTGTGCGCAGGGAGGTCAACACTCGCGGGGTGTACCCGCGGTGGGCTCTTTGGCCGATCTCCGAATTGCAAGGAGTTTCTATGAACGGGAAGTCACGTATCGCGAGTTTGGCCGCCACCGCCGCCATGGCGGGTCTCGTCGGCGGAGTTGGCACCATGGTTGTGGGCTGTCAGCATAACAATGGCGGCAGCAGCACCACCGCAGCCTCCTGCAAGGCCGGCCAGAACAATTGCAAGACCCTGGGCAATTGCAAGACTGCCGACCATGCCTGCAAGGGCCTGAATGACTGCAAGGGCAAGGGCGGCTGCGCCCCGAAGTAACGGTTTTTGACGCGGCGCTATCCAGGCCTGGAGTTTTCCAGGCTCAGAATGCGGCTGCAACCGGGCAATGAGTAAAGCGTAACGGCGACAATCGTTACGTTTTATTCATTGCCGCTTTTATCGCCTCTGAAATTCGACCCATCCTCGCGCAACGCTATTTTTGTCTCTATACTAAATCCCATGCCCGCCAATCGCTTCAACGGCTTCACCAACCTCGGCATCGGCATCGGCCTGCGTGTGCCGCATTACGGGCACATCCTGGAAAAAAAGCCGGTCGTCGATTGGTTTGAAATCATTTCCGAAAACTACATGATCGATGCCGGCCGGCCGCTGGAAGTTCTCGATAAGATTCTCGAGCAATATCAGGTTGTGCAGCATGGCGTATCGATGTATTTCGGGTCGACTGACCCGCTTAACCGCGAACATTTAAAACGCCTCAGGCAACTGGTGAAGCGCACCAACACGCCATTCCTTTCCGATCATTTGTGTTGGGGCAGCGTGGACGGAAACTACACGCACGATCTTCTGCCGATGCCGTACACTTTCGCCGCGGCCAAAAGCACCGCCGAGCGTATCCGGCAGGTTCAGGATTTCGTGGAAGTGCCGGTGATTGTGGAAAATGTCAGCAGCTATGCGGAATTTCACCTCTCGGAAATGAGCGAGTGGGAGTTCCTCAGCGAAGTGGCCGAGGCAGCCGATTGCGGCATACTGCTCGATGTGAACAATATTTACGTGTCGAGCCAGAATCATTCGTTCAACCCGCTCGATTATGTGAACAACGTGCCGCACGAGCGGGTGGGGCAGATTCACCTGGCGGGGCATTCGAAGTTCGAGCGGTACATTCTCGATACGCACGATCATGCGGTGATCGATCCGGTGTGGAAGCTGTATGCCCGGGCGATTGAACTGTGCGGCCCAACCGCCACGCTGCTGGAATGGGATGCCAAAATTCCATCGTTTGAAGAGGTTCATGGTGAAGCGCTCAAGGCCCGAAAATACCTCCAAGCCGTCAACCAACGCGCGGCGGACAAATCCGCCGCAAAGGCCGCGCCGGCAACCCGCCCGGCCCGCCGCCAGCCGGTCGGCGTCTGATGCGCTGCCCAGCGGGCTGGCGGCCCTGCGCGATGTGCAAAAGCGCTTTGCCGAAGTCGTCATGACGCCGCTGACGGCCGACTGGGTGATGCAGCGCCTTGCCACCGATGGCCGGGCGATGGCGGACGTGGTGGGCGAATTCATCAAGCCCAACGATCGGCTCACCTCCTTCGAGCGCATCGAGCTTTACAACAAGCAATATTGGTTTCGGCTGATCGACATCATGTACGAGGATTACGCGGGAATCGCCGCACTCCTGGGCCGAAAACGCTTTAACAAATTCGCCGAAGAATATCTGAAGAAATATCCCTCGCGCTCCGGCTTATTGCGCAATTTGGGGCGGAAGATTGTTCAATTCGTGAGTGAAGCGCCGGAGTTGACCGCGCCGCATACGCAGATGGTGCTGGAGATGGCGCAATGCGAATGGGCGCAGGTGGAAGCGTTCGACGCTCCGCAGAAAACGCCGCTCACCATCGACGATCTGCTCGGCAAAGACCCCGCCACGACGCGCCTGACGCTGCAACCGAGCATCACGCTGCTCGATTTGCATTACGCGGTGGATCGGCTGCTGATTTCCGTTCGCAAAGAAGGCCTGCGCAGTGAAGCCAGCAACGCCAGCGAAGGCGTGGGATCCGCCCCCAGCCGCCGCCGAGCGGCCAAGGCCGAGCGCGCGTTTGTGGCGGTGAACCGGATCAACAACTCGGTTTTCCTCGAGCGGCTGCAAGAGCCGGCATTTGCCATTCTTAAATCCTTGCAAGCCGGCGCGACAATCGTCGAAGCCATCGAAGCCGCCACCCCCGAAGACGCCGACGCGGTGGAATGGTCGGCCCAGGTGCAGGAATGGTTCAAGAATTGGATGGGGATGCGCTGGTTCTGCCGGAAGTAAATATCTTCCGTATCACGGCCGTCTCGGCCGTGTCTCCACAAAAGTTCAAGCTGTCACGGGCGAAAAATCACGTCGAAGCAAAGCCACGGGCGGGACGCACATGATACGGAAAAGTTTTGTAATCACATGAAAGGCTGTCCCCCTGCCGGACATTACAATGTCCTGTAGTGAACCTTTAACAAGGAGACAGCCATGAGAACAGAGTCGAGGATAACGCAAGCAGGTTTGGACAACCACAAGAATTTCAGCCGCCTG
>DASRRM010000313.1:0-9156 GCA_035695715.1 Tepidisphaeraceae bacterium | reverse complement strand
TCGAGCAATGTATTGGTTGGCTCAAAGAGTGTAGAAGGGTCTGCACCCGATTCGAGAAGCTTGCGATTAACTTCGTAGCCACCATAAAACTCGCTATCATCCAGCGCTATCTACGTTTAGAGTTTTCAGACAGAGCCTAATCCCTCGGCGCGTGTATAGGCTGACGATGGCGCGCTTAAATCAACCTGAAAAACACAATCTTATTTCAGCTTCGCAATAATCGCATCCGCAAACTGATCGGTCGTTGCCGATCCGCCCAGGTCGCGCGTCAGGGTGGTCGCCTCGACCAGCACGGCCTCATACGCCGCACGGATTCGTTTGGCGATCGCCTCCTCCTGAAGATAGCTGATCATCATTGTCCCACTGACGATCACCGCCAGGGGGTTGGCGATTCCCTTGCCGGCGATGTCGGGGGCGCTGCCGTGAACGGCTTCGAAGACGCCGATGTTGTCGCCGAGGTTGGCTCCGCCCACCACGCCCAAGCCGCCTACCAGGCCGGCGCACAAGTCGCTGATCAAATCGCCGTACAGGTTTTCCATCAGCAGCACGTCGAAGCGCGTCGGGTCCTGCACGAGCTTCATGCAGGCGGCGTCGACGATCAATTCCTCGTATTCGATGTTCGGATATTCCTCCTCGTAAATCCGCCGGGCGCAGCTCAGGAACAGGCCATCGGTCATCTTCATGATATTGGCCTTGTGAAATACCGTGATCTTCTTGCGATGATTCCGCGTGGCGTAGCGAAAGGCAAATCGGGCGATGCGCGTGCAGGCGGTTTCGCTGGCAACCTTCAGGCTCGTGACCACGCCGGGCACGACTTCGTTTTCGATGCCGCTGTACAGGCCCTCGGTGTTTTCGCGGAGGATGACCAGGTTGACATCGGTGAACCGCGTCTTGACGCCCGGCAAGCTCACGACCGGGCGCACGGCGGCGTAAAGATTTAACTTCTTGCGAAGCTGCACATTGACGCTGGAAAAGCCCGTGCCGACCGGCGTGGTGACCGGACCCTTGAGCGCCACGCGATGCGCCTGGATGGCCGCCAGAGTTCGCAGCGGCAGAACATTGTCATGGCCCTGCTCGAGCGCCGACGCCCCGGCGGGCAGTTCGACATACTCAGCGCTGAGTCCCGCCGCTTCGAAAACGCGCCTGCTTGCCGCGACAACTTCCGGGCCGATGCCGTCGCCGGGGATTAAAACGATGGTATGCTTGGCCATGGGCGTAATATACGCGCGGCGCGGGAGGATGACAGGGGAGACATGCTGTAACTCACGTGCGCTGGGCACCGTTGTGACACGGCCGTCTCGGCCGTGCGTTATGCTTTTCGGCGTAAATAGCACCGGGCACGGGTGGGACGCCCGCGTGAGGAATGACCGTACCAAAAAAGACGGCCACACCCCACTGCGCCGGTGGTGAGAGCGGTCGTTCGCGACCGTGTGCTTTTGACGCGAAATGCTGCTGATGCCCCGCGCGCAACAAGTTTGACGCGAAGGCGCGAAGTGACGAAGGACTCGAAGAATTTTGCGCCGAGAACACTGAGACACAGAGACACGGAGGAGCAATTTGCCGTTCGCGGGGCTGCGCATTTTCTTTTGAGCAACGAAAGAAGGAATTCCCGCGTGTCGTCGAACGAATCCTATGCGCCTCGGTGTCTCTGATTTCTCTGCGCATCATTTTAGTGTGGTTTCTGTTTAGACGAAGCCGCGCGAGGCTACACCTAATAGCCGTTTTCGAGATTAATGAGCCGCGCACGTAGGGTACTCCCGAAGTAAGTGGTTTCGCGCGATCCGCTTACTCCGGGAGTACCCTTCGTGCGTGGCTCATTCGCGCTCTGCGTACGAAACGGACAAAATCATGTGGGGTGGGTATCACGACGGCGATGCCAGCTAAAACACCGCGGCTATTGAATTTCCCCGCCTCCTCCTGCATTCTGTCCCTTTCACTCACCTGAATTTCTCAGGCGGATTTTTCCCGTGACGGCATTTTTCCCGGAGATATGGCGATGGCCAAGCAATGGCAGTGTGCGGTAATCGGCACGAGCACCGTGGGGCATACCCACGTCAAAGTCCTTTCCCAAACCGAGAACACCAAGCTCGTGGCCGTCTGCGACCTGAATCCCGAACGCGCCAAGGCCGCACTCGAACGCCATGGAATCACCGGCGTTCCGATTTACAAAGACCAGCTCGAGATGCACGCCAAGCACGAGCTGGACGTGGTGAATATCGCCACGCCATCGGGCGTTCACATGCTGTCGGCGGTGATCGCGTTCGAGCACAAGGTGAATGTGATCGTGGAAAAGCCGCTGGAGATCCGCCTCGACCGGATCGACCGGATGATCGAATCGGCCAGGCAAAACAACGTGCGGATGGCGTACATCTCGCAAAACCGCTGGCAGGACGCCAACCGCGCCCTCAAGGCCGCGGCGGACGAAGGACGCTTTGGCCGGGTGGCCTATGCGGCGTGCTACACGCCCTGGTATCGCCCCGATGATTATTACGTCAAGGGCGGCTGGCGCGGCACGTGGGCGTTCGACGGCGGCGGGGCGATCATGAATCAGTCGGTTCATTCGATCGACCTGTTGCAATGGATCGCCGGGCCGATCAAGCGCGTGAGCGCTTATGGCGCAAGCCGGATTCATCCCACCATCGAGGTCGAGGACACGCTGTCTGCCAGCGTGAAATTTGAAAGCGGCGCGTTCGGCACCATCATGGGCACGACCGCCATGTTCCCCGGCAGCCCCGCGCGCATCGAGATCGGCGGAGAAAACGGGACAGCCGTCTCCGAGGCCGGCCTGAAAACCTACAAATTCCGCGACGAGCGCCCGGCCGACAAGGAGCTGATCGAGCGCATCAACGCGACGGCGGCGAATCTCGTCCGCGGCGCCGGCGCAGCCGCCGACATCGGCCTGGACCTTCACGCCCGCAATATTTCGTCGATTCTGGCGAGTTGGGAATCCGGCCACGACGCCGAGACCAGCGGAGCGGAGGGGCGTAAATCGGTGTCGATCATCAACGCTTTATACGAATCTGCCCGTCATGATGGCGCGCCTGTGGATGTGGTGTAAGTGGTGATGGGCATCGTGCGCGACGATGAAGATGCCGGTGTGCCGGGGTGGTGACTTCAGTCACCACCGCCTCAACTGACGAGTTGGTTACTCGAACTGCGGTGTTCTGAAAGCGCGATGAAAAATCCGACTCGAGATTGTGATCGAAAAGTGCAAGAAGCCTCCACGCTTGCCCCGGCGTGGAACTCTCATTCATTCCCAGCGACATCGATCGTCGCCTTCACCTGGCGCAGAGTCCATGTCTTCCGATGCCCCTTCTGCCAGACGTCGACGACCACATGGAACTCGCCGGCCGACGTATAGGTGTGCGTTGCGGTAATGTCGAAGGCCGCACCATTGGCGGTCAACGTGCCGGCGCTTTGCGAGCCATCGGCCCAGTGAATCGTGGCGCTGCGCGTGACGGCAGCGGGAAGGGCGGGAAGGTCAATCGTCGCCAGCGTCGCGGTGAACGGCACGTTGGTCGTTTCGGCGATTTTCAGCATCGGGGGCAATTTCGCCGGGTGCGGGGAAATCAATGCCTCGGTGTTAATCAGGGGAGTTAGCTCGGCGGACGCCGCGCCAGTGGGCTTGCCGTTGGCGTAAGGAGTTTGTGTTGTGGAGATGGTGATCGGGTATGCGCCGCCCTCAGCGTAGGCATGCGCGCCGCGTATGGCAATACTATCTTTGCCGACGCGGACAAAGTGGACGGGGGATGTCGAGCCATCGCCCCAACTAACCGTGCCGCTCAGATCGGCCAGGTTCTTTGCGTGGGAAACGACCGACAGGTTGCTGATCTTCAGGGCGACTTTCCGACTGGCCTTCCCGTTTAGCACGCTTGCCGATACGCCGGAAATCGTCGGAGGAGCGCCAGACGCAATTTGCACCGGCGGTGCGCCTGTTGTTGTTGTCGTCGTCGGTGGCGAAGAAATCGGCGGCGCGGTTGCCGTCGAGTAATCCGCCGTTCCGTTGCTTGGATCGGACGTGCCGCCGAGGAACAAAATCGTGTTGGTGGCGTTGTCGCGGATGGCGAAAAGGAACGGGTGGTTGGCGTCGAAGGTGATGGGCGGCGGCTGGTATGTGGCGACCAAAGCGGCGATGCCGATCCCGGTCGCGGCGGCGGCGGTGGTGCCGGTTTCGTCGACGTTCACGTACGTTTTCTGCACCACAAAGCTGATGTTGGTCGGCGTGGTTGACATGCCGCTGAAATCCGCCGACGGGCCAAACGCCATTTGAATCCCAAGATTCTGCAATGCCCCGTTCAGATTGTAGCTCTCATTCATCTGAAACTTCGGCAGGCTCAGATCCAGGTTGGCTTGCGTCAGGCTTGAGGTGATTTGCGAAAACATCGACGACGTCATCGTCGATTCAAAGCCGGCCAGATCGTATGTCGTCGGCAAAATCACCAGCATGTCCAGGTTTCCGCCGGCATAGGGAAGATCGACCGCCTGAAAACCGTCCGCGCCGCCTTGCGCGTAATAGCCGTAATCGCTGGTCTGATTCATCATCGAAACGGTGGCGGCTTGGGTCGATGATATTTGGAATGCCGACTGCGCGGTTTTGGTCGGATCAAATTCGCTGGCCCAGTTCCCCTGAAAATAAACGGCGTTGGTCAAAACAAGGCGGGTGAGGGCGCTGACCTGATCGGGGGCGATCAGGTTGGTGATCTTGCCGTGCGTCTCGTTGGAAACCCATGAATTGATCGTCGCGACAGCGGTGGGTGGATCGGCAAAGTTGACAGTCTGCGGGCCGGCGCCAAACGTGTTCTGCGAACTGGTGATAAACGATTGCAGAAGCGGGAAATTGTTGTTCACCCAGAGCCGATTGGCGCTGGAAAGCGTATACGCGGCGTTTGCCGGTGCGGCCTGGAAAAGCTGATACAGCGCGGAAATGCCTGCCTGTGCAACATCGCTGGCGGGAAGATGCAGCGCCTGGATCATCTCGCTGGCGGTTGTGCCTTTTGCGCCTTGTAGCGCCATTTCCAGCGCAGTGTCGGCAGAGTAGGGAGAGAAAAACGTGTTCCCGGATTGATCCGGCGAAAGTTGATGCAGCAGATCGAAGGCAAAAGCGTTATTCGCCTGCGCGACCGCCTGTTCCGCCGCCGTCACACTGGCCGCGGAAAACAGCGTGCGCGCCTCCAGCGGCTCGATGCGCGGCGCCGGAGGCGGAGACTTACCTTGAGGCCCAATTACCGCCGCATCGCAATATTCTGGTTTCAGCACGATTGGTTCCTCCCGGCGGGACAGTTTTTACCCGATTTTCGCGTCCGTTCCCATGGCGGCCGAAATACTCGGCTTATGGCAGAACCGTCGCAGACACCTGTAAGATTCTTCCCGCGCATTTGTGCGGCAAGCGAATGCTACTGCTGATCCCTCGCCACCGAGTACGAGGGAGAGGGAATGACTAATGACATTGCGTGATTAAGCGCTTCGAATCTTCGTAGGGTCCGCACCGCGGACCGCTTTTTTCCATCTCAAACGTAATGGTCCGCGGTGCGGACCCAACGCGAATCGCGCAAGGTCCTTTAGCCATAACCGAAATCTGCTTTCGACCCCATATTGGTCTTCGCGTAACCTTCCGGCGACAATCCTTAATCAATAGGTGGAGATGCCCATGAACACCTGCACCCGATGCGGCACGTCGATCGCCAGTGATTTGCCACAAGGCCTTTGCGCCCGATGCCTCTTGAGCCAGGCGATGGATGCCGCGGCGGTTACTGCGGGCGATCCGCGGCCTCAGACCGCCGCCGGCCAACCGAACAGCCAGGCCATCGACATCACTGACATCGCCGAAGTCGCCCGGCGGCTGCCGCAGTTTGAAATAATCGAATTGCTGGGCCGTGGCGGCATGGGCGTGGTCTACAAGGCCAGGCAGATGCACCTGGACCGGCTTGTCGCGCTGAAAATCCTGTTGCCGGCCGATGCGATTTCGCCCGGATTCGTCGAGCGTTTTCGCCGCGAGGCCCGCTCGCTGGCGAAACTTAATCATCCGCACATCGTCACGGTTCACGAATTTGGCGAAGCGGGCGGGCTTTATTACCTGGCCATGGAATACGTCGACGGCGTCAATCTCCGCCAGATGATCGTGGCAAATCGCATGACCGCAGCCGAGGCATTGGCGCTGGTTCCGGGCATTTGCGAGGCGCTGCAATATGCCCATGAGGAAGGCGTCGTTCATCGCGACATCAAGCCGGAAAACATTCTCGTCGACAAGCGCGGGCGCGTGAAAATCGCCGATTTCGGATTGGCGAAATTGCTGGGCCGCGCCGAGGCCGATCCCCGCCTCACGGCCACCGGCACATCGCTGGGCACGCCGCGTTACATGGCGCCCGAACAGGTCGACAAGCCCGACAGCGTCGACCATCGCGCGGATATTTACTCGCTTGGCGTGGTGTTTTACGAAATGCTGACCGGGGAATTGCCGGTCGGGCGGTTTCCCGTTCCTTCGCAGAAGATTCAGATCGATGTCCGGCTCGATGAGATCGTGCTTCATGCGTTGGAGCGGGATGTGGCGCGCCGCTATCAGCAAATCAGCGAAGTGCGGCTCGACCTGGAGAACGTGACGAGCAAGCCGCCCGCCGACCCGGCCGAAGTCAGCGAAAGAGTCCGCCGGGCGCGGGCATCATGGCTCGGGCGGCGTTCCAGCGCGTTCCGCACGGCGCTGCCCTATGCGCTGTTTGTCGGCGCGGTCATCGCCCTTGCGCTGGCGGCGGTTCCCGGCCTGAGTGACACCGGGACGGTGTCGAAGACGACGTTTGGAATGCCGTCGCCCTGGCTTGTGATCACGGTCCTGCGGCAGCACTCGGCGGTTGTCGGGCAACTGGCCGGATTTCATCCGCTGACAATCTCATTTGGGTGTGTCGTTGCGTTTGTGGTGTTGATCGGGCTTGCGCAATATTGCATGTCGATCGGCACGATCGTGCAATTCGGCCGCCGCAGGCGTGACCTGCGCCCGGAAATCCGCCGAAGCGTGCGGCGCAGGATTATTGCCGGCGCGCTGGCAGCCATCGTTATTCCAATGCTGCTTTCGGCGCCGCTGGCGATCATTCCAGGCGTCAGTCATTCGACGCAGGAAGTTCAGCAGAAACTGCTGCCCGAATCCCGCGCTTACGACTGGGTGGCGCTTCAGACGACATTTGTCACGGAGAATCGGATGGGAATGACCGCCGATCGCCGCCCGCACGAATGGAACCTCAGCATTTTGCTCAAGCCGAAGAATCAGGCCGAGGTGTCGACGATGGATATCCAGATGCCGTCGCTTCTGGCCGACTGCGACATGCATCAATCAATGGGCGCGGCGGATTATCACCACCAGGTCGTTCTCGATTCGGTGGAGCTGAATGGCTGGATGCAAAACCAGCTTCGTCTGGAAAAGCCCGACCCCAAAATGCAGAAGGAGAACGCGGAATTGATGGCGATGCTCAAGCAGTTTGTGAAGCATCCCCCGGCCAATTTTGATGAACTGCTGTTGATGCGGGAGGAGCAATGCCCGAGCCTGGGATTTTTCGGGTTTAACGCGGGAACGAGTTTTTCGATCGCGGCTGACAGCGTGCTTCCTATCTATCTTTCGACCGCAGCGCTGTTCCTGGTTTTGTTCATGCTCTTCGCCCGCCGGACGGTAATCGAGGCTTTTGCACTCGACCAGGCCGTCCGCCAGCGCGGCCTGCGCGTGCTGGCCCGCACGCCGCTGCCTCGCGCATCATTCATGGATTTGCCGGCGGAACTGCGGCTGCGGGTGGTTTGGCAGTGCGCGTTTGCGGCCGGATTGCTTTTGCTCGCGCCGATCGGCGCGGCGCTGTGGCAGAATTCCCAGCCGGAAATTGTGCGGCATCATCTCACCTACGACTTCAATGCCACCTCTCCTGCAATTCACAAACTGACGATGGCCTGTACGTTCGACAGCTATTCCCACGATGGCCGCGATGGCGACACCTATCTCGTCGAGCCCAGGCCTCTCGTGCTCGACTTGCTGTTCGCTCTCAAGGATGGAACAACCCAGAAGCTGACAGTGCAGCTTCCCGGACTTTCGGCCACCGCCTATGGAAAGGACGGCATCAACGCCGTCAACACCTTCACGCTTGATGCCGAGGAATTGGAACGCTGGATGAGCTCGCGCTTTCCCGCGTCCGGCGATCCGGCGCAGCAGGCCCTGGACGCCTCTGATCTAACGACATTCCTGAAACGCTATTCGACACAGGCGCCGACAACGCCGGACGTGCTGGGCGGTGAATCGCATAAGCTGAAGCGATTCCAATCCTATGAAGCCCAGGGCGCTGGAACCGAAGGCGGCTTCGACTATTCATCGCACCGGGGCTATCTGCCGGCGGTTGTCTTTGTTGCAGTTCTTCCGCTGTTTTTCTTGCTTGCGTTGTTATTGAAGCGGGCGGCAATTCGCACTGCGATCCAGCGCGGATTCTCAATTCCATCCGGCGCACGACAACCGACGACTGACACCCGGTCATCGGCAAATCCCGTTGGCAGCTTTCGGCTTGTGCCCAGGCACGATGTGTTGCGATGGTGGTTGATTGGAATCAGCGCGGCACTGTTTGCCTTTTCATTCTTCCTGCCCGCCGGATACACCAGCGTGAACGAGCCGGGGCTTCATGTTGAAGGCCAGTCGATGAGCGGCCTGGACGCGTTTCGCGCCAGCTTCTCAATCGACCTGACAAGCTGGGCCGCAAATCCGGTCTTATGGGGAGCCTGGATCCTCCTGGCTTTTCGCCAGCGCTGGCTGGCGTTTGCCGCGGGCGCGACGGCGTTTGGTCTGGCCGCCGCACACTTGGGGATCTTCCAGCCGCATTCAGCCATCCATCTGCAAAGCGGATATTACTGCTGGTTGGGGAGTTTCGCGGTCATGATGATCGGCGCGCTTTGGCTTGCAGTGCGGCAGTGGCGGGTTCCGTCTAAATCCTCAAACTGAGCGGTTTTTGCTGTCCGGCGATGAAAACATGCAGGATTTACAGAGAGTTTTTCGACTTTGACGTGACACGGGCGTCCCGCCCAATGCCGTCAACTTAGCTTTTGTCGTAAGTCCGCGCCAGCGCGCGCCTTACAAAGGGGTCGCGCAAAGCATGACCTCCTGCGAAAATGGTGTTGCGTAACACACCAACTTCAACAGGAGGC
>DASRRM010000312.1:0-6998 GCA_035695715.1 Tepidisphaeraceae bacterium | reverse complement strand
TGTTCCACTTCGTCCGTGTTCAACACTATCTTGTTCACTCCGTTACCTACTCCTTTGGTTTGATTCGCTCCTTCTTTGCACCAATGATAGGACCGGACAACTTCATGCGGCGGGTGTGTGAGGTACTCCGAAGGATCTTGCCGGTACGCGAAAGGCGAGCCAGATCCTTCGGAGTACCTCAGGATGACGATGGGCCGCTGAAAAACGCCCTGGTTATCGATTATTGGTCATTCGTCATTCGGAATTCCATTCTGCATTCTGCACTCTTCATTTACGCCAAGATCGCTCCGGCCCGATCCGCTTGAATCATCTCGCCGCTGTCGGCACAGACGGCGGTTAATCGCCCGAAAACGCCCAAAGCAACGCCAGTATCGAGCAATACAATATTCGGCCCGGTTACCGGGACGGCATCGCCGGTCTTGCGGTAGTTGGTCACCGGCGTATGGCCGAAATATCCCGTCCGCCGCCAGCGCTTTTTCTTTTGCAACTGCGCCTCGCTGAATCGGCCCCATAGGATCTGGTAGCGCAGCTTCACATCAGCCGCCAAAAGGGCCGTCATACCCACATCCGGAAAATCGACGTCCCAGTATGCATGGGCGACGAAGAACTGATCATATTCGACCAGCGGGCGCAGGGCGCGGAAGAATTTGCGATGTGCCTCCGGAACGATGGCGACCAGCTTATTCAGCCGGGCGGCGTCGGGATGGTGCATCAGAAATTCCAACTCTGCCAGTTGCGCGCCATAGGCCACGAGCGTGTCGGCCAGCCCGTGGTTCATGAACCAGCGGAAGGCCGAGAGGGCGTCGGGGGTGTCCTTGTGGCCGATGAAGCATTCGCCGTTGACGATGAGGTCGAAGATGTCGTCATGGTTGCCGCGGAGGAAGGTTGCGTTGCTGAGGCCGAGCATGCGATTGATGACGCCGGGCGCTTCGGGGCCACGGTTGACGTAATCACCGCAGAAAATAAAGCGCGCGGCGGCGTCGCGCTTCTCCACTGCCTTGAGCAGCGCGTCGAGCGGGCGAAGCATGCCATGAATATCGCCGATGACCCATCGCATGCGACATATTGAACCATAGAAATGCGGGAAGGGGAATGATCGCAATCGGTGTTCAACGCATGCGCGCACGGAGATTGCTCCGCAGTGTAAAAGGAGCCGCGCACGAAGGGTACTCCCGGAGTAAGCGGAGTTAGAGCGTTTTTCAGGTTGATGTAACGAAGCACCTTCGCGTTTTCCCGTCGCCGGCACGGCCGAGACGGCCGTGTCACGAGCATTTTAAGAACGCTCATTTTGAGTAAAGAAAAGAAAAAAGAACAGAGAGGTGTCATACGCGCGCATCGGTCGAACCACACCTCCGTGCTTCCGTAACTGGGTGATTATTCTTCTTTTCTTTTGGCCGCAGCGGCCGCTCCGAGCGCCTCCGCGCCTTCGGGAACTCTGCCTGCGATGTTGCGGAATTGTCCATCGCGGGTAGATTGACTCGCCGAATCAACCGGCACTTTCAACCCCCTCCGCAGGAGAAACCCATGCCCACGACCCTCAGCGACCTGGCCAAAAAAAGCTGCAAAAACTCCAGCGGCACCAGCGCTAAACTCTCCGAGCCGCAGATCGATACCCTGCTCGGCGACACCCCTGGCTGGGAACGTTCCGGCAACGAGATCGCCAAAACCTTCCACTTCAAGAACTATTACGAAACCCTCGCCTTCGTGAATGCAACCGCCTGGATCTCCCATCGCGAAGACCATCACCCCGACATGGAAGTCGGCTACAACAAAGTCCGCATGCGCTACAGCACGCACTCCGCCGGCGGGCTCTCGGAAAACGATTTCATCTGCGCGGCGAAGATCGAGTTGCTCCTGGCGATTTAGGGTACCCCGGGTCATCGTGCGCAGGAAGAACTGAGCCGCGCACGGAGGTTATTCGTTAGAGGGTTTTTCAGTTTGATCGAGCGGGCAATCGTCATCCTGAGGTACTCCGAAGGATCTTGCTCGCCTTCGCGAACCGGCTAGATCCTTCGGAGTACCTCAGGATGACGGTCGCGCGAACGCGCCACCAACCTGAGAAACGCTACGAGTAAACTGTTTCGGGAATCCGCTTACTTCGGGAGTACCCTCCGTGCGCGGCTCATTGGTGTGGAATACCGCGATCGCGCCGCCCGCGAACGCAGCCTCTACTGCCCGGTTTTTTTCTGCAGCGCCCCGAGCCGGGTAGCCAGGGCGTCGGCGGCCTGGGCGGCGGTGTGATAGGTTCCAGCACGGATGTATCGCGTGACGTCCAGGAAAACATCTCCCCACGCCTTCCACTGGCTGCAGTCGGCGGTAATCTGCGCGAAGTCCTGCGGCGTGCCCTTCTCGGCGTAGGTGTTCGCCACGTCCACCTTCCAACCATCCTTCGTGTGCTGCAAGACAATCGTATTGGCGAAATGCGTGAAAAAGCCGTTGCGCGCCGGGGTGATCCGCGCCGTCTTATCGTCGGCGTCCACCGTCCCATCCGTGATCGACGTGACCCAGACATCGGCAAGTTTCAGCAGCGAATCGTGCATGTCGGTGTGGACCTGTGACGTGACGTTTCCAAACTTGGCGTACAGGGCATTGTCGAATTGCCGCATCCCGGCAACCAGTGTTGCCCGGGCGTCAACCCATTGCAGTTGTTCCGGCGTGCCGAAGCAGGCGGCGCGGGCGGTGCGGACATCGCCGGCCTGGATGGCTTTGAGGTATGCCAACGCGGCGGATTTGGGCGTGGTGAGATCGACCTTCACCGGGGCGGGAAAGATATTGGTGCAGCCGGGGGAGAGAAGCGATAGAAGCAGGGCGATACCCAGGAGCAGATCCGGGCCGGCGCTGCGCTTGACCCGGCTTGAAGTAAGAATTTCGGTATGCTTCATGCACGCTCCGGCACTGACGGTTTCCGCCGGGCGTGTTTTATCGCGATGAATATGGGCATGGCAAGGAAGATGCCGAAAACAAACCAGTCGGGAATCGTTCCCAGGCGAAAATAGACATCGTGTCCGTTCAACATTCCGAGCGATTCGGTTTTTGCCCATGCGAAGCCGAGGGTGTTATGCGCCATTGCCGGCGACCAGTAGTACGATGCATAGGCTGTCCAGTTTCGGTCAACCGCCGGCGACGTTTTCACGCCCCGTTCGCTTTCGGGAAACCCGCGCAAGCTGTGAAATATCAGGCGTCCGTAGGCTGATTTGATGCAACTCTCGTTAGAGGAGCTTCTCCAGATGACAAAATCGATGTTGCGATAACTGCGCACCCACAGCGCCAACGTCGCCCCCGCGAAGAAGAGGCATAGTGCGGAAAACAACGGAAGCCTGGCACGCCGCATGGGGAAATAGTAGCGTTGATATGCAAAGAATCCCACCTGCTTGTCCCGGCGTGGAGGCATTTTGCGCTAAATGCTCAAACTCATTTTGAGCAATTCACTTCACCGGCTTAAACACAAAGTCCACCACCGTTCCGTGATCCGGGCCGATGGTGACCTGCATCTCGCGCACGCCCAGTTGCTCGTGCCACGCCTTGAGCGTGTAAGTCCCGGCGGGAAGCCCGCGCAATGAGAATCGGCCATCCGGGCCCGTCACCGCAAACCAGGGATTGTCCACCACGCGCACCCATGCCTGCATCCACGGATGCACGTCGCACTTCACCCGGAAAACCTCCGGAGCCTCGAATGGCTCGGTTGCCAATTCGCCGATGGTCGGCTGGCCCATGTTTTCGGCGGCGTTGTTTACCGCCATGATGTGGACGTTGTGCAAAAACGGGTCGCTGTTTTTAACCAGCAACGGCTCGCCGACCATGACTGCCACCACGTGCGGCTCAAACACGCATCCCTTTTGATTGAGCACGGCCTGGCTGGGCGGCGGGGGGAATTCATCGCGCAGCCAGCCGGACAATCCCGACGAGACAGACACGACCACATTGGCCAGCGAGCCATCGGGAGCGACGACGAGGGATTCATCGTAGATCGGCCCGCCATGTGCTTTTTCGCATTCGGGCATGAGATTGACGCCCGGCAGCGCCGCGGGAATGGGCGCGACGCCGGCAAAAATCACCCGGCCGGAAATAACGCTGTCGGCATAGGCCACGGTCGCGGGCGCGGGCGTTGGTGGCGCCTTCACCAGATTCTCCGGAGTTGGCGGCGTCACAGGCGCTGGATTCACTTTCACTGGCCCAGGTGCTGGATGAGACGGAGTTGGAGTTGGGGTTTGGGTTTGGTCCTTGTGCGCAATCGCCGGCTGCTGCCGATGCATCGCGTACGAATAAATTCCCGCTGACGCGCATAAAATTGCGATCGCCGCCGCCAGCGATAAAAGGGCAGGGCGGAGTACGAGCGGCCGGGAAGCCTGTCGGTCCCGATGCGCGTGGCGATTGAGAAGCTCGCGCGTGCGCCCGACGGTCAGGGCTGACGGTCCCGGGGGCACCGGTAAATCGCGCACGGCGGCGATGGCCCGATCGAGCAGATCATCGCCTTCGGAAGATTCGGTCGGATGAGCATTCATGGAAGTTCATTCACATTCGGTTCGAGCCTTCGTCGGGCGAATCTCCGGTATCACGGGCGTCTCGCCCGTGTTTTCATTCTTAAGAGGGACACGGGCGAGACGCCCGTGATACGGGAAATTTGCCCCGCATCCTTGTCTCAGAAAATCACGTTTCCTTCTCCACCGTCGCCAGCCGCTGTTTTAGCTTCGCCCGCACACGATGCAGCATCACGCCAACCGCATCAATTGAGCTGTCCAAGTGGCCGGCAATTTCCTGATACGTCCAGCCTTCCAAACTGAACAGGCAAAACGCCTCGGCCTGTTTCGGGGGAAGCTCGGCCAGCGCGCTCCGCAGCCTCTCGGACAACTCGGCGGCCTCGGCGCATTGGCCGGGCGACGCGCCGCCGCCCATTTGCTCATCCCACTCGGCGGAAGTCTCGCGGCTTCGCTGGCGATAGCGCCTTCGCAGGGCATCCACCGCCCGCGCCGTCGCCAGGCGCTGCAGCACCGCCCGCGCGTCGCGCAACGGCTCCTTTCGCGCCCACTGTAAAGCGGCCAGGAACGTTTCCTGGAAGCATTCGTCGGCGTCGGCGTGATTGCCCAGCAGCCGATACACGGTCCGCCAGACTGCCGGGCCTTCCCGGCTCATAATGCCGTTCCAATCCTCCATCAACGCCCCGATCCACCGCTCTTGAGGGTGTAGTCGCTATAGCGGCAAAGGATATTACCCGGCGAAGGCACCGATTTCCCTGGAAATGCCCACGCCCAGGCAGGCGGCGCCGCTATTTCCAAAACTGCCACCATTTCTTTCGCCCCGCGGCACGGGCCGATAGACGCCGGGCGGCAGCCTCGGGCGACATCGGCTGGAGGTTTGATCCCGGCGGCGCCCGGCCGATCCCCGCAACCGGCGCGCGGGAGCGGCTGGTTCGGAGCAATTCCACAAACGCTTCCACTTCCGGCGCGCAGCCCGGGCCGAGGTTCGCATTGAACTCCGGCGAGACGCTGCGAAACGTGGTCGCCCCCACCGGGCTTTGCCCGAGAATAAAATAGCGAACGTTTGTGCCGGCAGAATCGAAGATCACCGCCGAGAAGTACGGCGAAAGAATCACGCCTTGCAGCGCTTTGCCGGGGTCGGGCGAATGGGTCACATCCGGAACGGCCGGCGGGCTTGGATAACGGATGATGTGATAGCTGTCGGTCTCGTCGAGCGTTCCGTTGAAAACCTCGAACGCACGGGCGACGTCGCCATCCGGCTCAGTTTTCCCCACCATGCAGGTCAGCACATAGAAATAAGCCGCGCCAACCGACCCTTTGGAAAGCTCGGCATGCAGCTTTGGGAAGTCGGTGTAGACGTATCGCGGCAGGGCGAAATACGCCATGTCGTAGCAGTTTCTTGCCTGCTTCTGGAGATCAGCCATATATGTGCCCCTCCTGGTGAGTGTGCGCCATCACTTTTTCAGATACGCCTTTACCGCCGTTGCCACCGTTTTTACCTCATCTTCGGTCAGTGACGGAAACATCGGCAGGCTGAGAATACGCTGCGTGTAATCTTCGGTTTTGGGCAGTGTCGGAAGCTTGCCGTATATTTCGCTGATGGCGGGTTGCAGGTGGTTGGGCACGGGGTAATGCACGCCGGACTCGATGCCTTGTTCTTTGAGCGCCTTGCCGAGGCCTTCGCGGATTTCGTTGCTGTCCAGGCGGATGACGAACATATGATAGACGGATTCGGTCTGGCCGGCTTTGTCGTCCGGCGGAAGGACCAGGCCTTTTACACCCGCCAATTCCCGGCGATACCATTCCGCGGCCCGGCGCCGACCAGCGTTCAGATCGTCCAGCACCTTCAACTGCTCGCGGCCGACTGCCGCCTGAATCTCGTTGAAGCGCAGGTTGTAGCCGACTTTTTCATGCAAATATTTGTCCTTGCGGCCATGGTTGCGGAGCATGGTCACCAGCCGGGCGATTTCATCGTCCGCCGTGGCGATCGCGCCGCCGTCGCCGTAAACCGTCAGGTTCTTGCTCGGATAAAAACTAAACGCGGCATGCTCGGCGTACGACCCCGCCCGCTTGCCCTTCCACTTCGCCCCGTGCGATTGCGCGCAGTCTTCAATCACCCACAGGCCGTTGTCCTTCGCCAACTGCATGATCGCGTCGAGATTGACCGGCCGGCCATACAAATGCACCGGCAGAATGCCGACCGTGCGCTTCGTGATCTTCCTTTTCGCATCCTCCGGATCGATGGTGTAGGTATCATCGATATCGCAGAAGACCGGCACCGCCCCGACGTGAATCATCGGCTCAATGCTGGGAAACGCGGTCAGCGAGGGGACGAGAATTTCGTCGCCCGCCTTGAGCTTGCCGGTCATGGTCTGGGCGAGGTGCAGCAGATGCACGGCCGCCGTCCATGACGCGGAAAGAACCACATGCTTGACGCCAAAATAGGCGGCGAGTTCCTTCTCAAAGGCCTTGCACTCGGGGCCGAGGATGTAGTTGCCGCCGTGAACGACTTCGAGGATCCGG